>CAZWNS010000103.1:0-3803 GCA_964635245.1 uncultured Spirochaetaceae bacterium | reverse complement strand
CCGAGCACTTCGCACGGGAGCTTCCCATCGTCTACGTTCTTACGGTCGTTGCCGCGGATCCCTCAGGTCGACTTCACGTACGGGGGCTTTTTGTCGGCGATGGGGTCGACAGGCTCATCCGAGCCTACGGATACACCGGTACACCACGAATCCTGGATACCGTGATACGAACGTACGACCCATCGCTCCTCCGCGAGGGGATAAACTCCGTACGCGGAGAAGACGTCCTTTTCATATCCAACCCCGCACTCGGACTATGGACGAGCCGCGGTCGGCAGGTCGAACTCAGGAGGCACGGCGGGAAGTGATCCGACACGCCGTTTCGTCGGTGACTGAAGGAGGGTGGAGACCTACTGCCCGGGGAGCAGGTGGCGGGAGGCAACGTCGAGCTGGGTGAGGCCGAGCTCCCGTGCCCGAACTACTACGCGGTTATACTCCTCGGTGGTCACCCTCCGGGCAATGCGGGGATGCTCGAAGGCCTTGTAGTGCGGCGTGTACTGGGCCATGATGTTCACGTAGGTGTCGGGCGGCAGGTTCTCGGCGATCCACTCCATCACCTGCTGCGAACCGCCGACACTGTCGGGCATGACCAGGTGGCGGATCATCAACCCGCGATAGATGAGCCCGTCTTCGGCAGGACGGGCCGTGCCGACCTGTCGCTGCATCTCAAGCACCGCCCGGCGGGTTGTTTCGGGGTAGTCTGCCGCGTCCGAGGAATAGGTGGCCGCCTCCCCGCCCTCGGAATACTTGATGTCGGGCAGATAGATATCCACGATGCCGTCGAGCAGTTCGACGATTTCCAGCCGTTCCCACCCGCTCGTATTCCACACCACCGGCAATCGCAACCCACGGCCCGCGGCGATGTCGAGGGCCTTCACGATGTGGGCGCTGTAGTGCGTCGGCGTGACGACGTTGATATTATGGCAGCCGATCCTCTGTAGATGAAGCATCATCTGCGCCAGCTCTTCGATGCTGCGCGTCCGCCCGCGTCCCTCGATACTGATCTGATAGTTCTGACAGAACAGGCACCTGAGGTTACAGTGACTGAAGAAGATCGTGCCGGACCCTCCTCGTCCCACCAGCGGACGTTCCTCGCCGAAGTGCGGCTGTACGGAGGCCACCACCAGCTCGTCTCCCGGGGCACGGCAGAATCCGCGTTCGCCCGCGAGGCGATTCACCCCGCATTCCCGGGGGCAGAGCCGACACGCCTCCAGCATGTCCCACAGCCGGTCAGCCCTGCGTGCGAGCTCACCGGAGCGGTGAAGGGCAAGATATGCGGGCTCGAAGTCGTTCACCGACACCGCGACATCGCCTGCATCATCGGCTTCCGGAGGCGCGGAAGGCTCCTTGACGTGTAGGTGTGCTCCTGTCCCCACAATGAAGAACAACATGAGAATTCCCACCCCTGCAACGGCCCGGAGCACCATCTTCCTGTTCATCCGTAGCACCCAGTCTAGGCCGTCTTCGGTGAACGGTCAAGCACGTTTCGATCTGAGGATGAGCGAGGCCCCGAGGTGCGAGAGGGTAAGGAGCTTCAGGAGCGCCACGCTCAGCCCCGTTCCCGCCAGCCCGAGAACCGGCAGGAGAAACACTCCCCCGAGCATGCCTCCCAGCCAGCCGCCTGCGAGGTCCGCGGCGTAGAGCGCGCCCGCGGTATTCACGCGTCCGCCGCCGGCGGCCTGTTCCTCGCGAAGTTGCGCAGCAAGCGGAAACTGGGCGCCGGTAAGCATACCGCAGAGAAACGGCAGGAGCAGGAACAGGCTTCGAAGCAGGGCGAAGGCGCCCGTACGTGCGAGCAGGGGAGCCAACGGCGGAACGACCACCGGCAGGAGGGCGGCGGCGGCGAGGACCGAGAGCTCGGAGAACACCATCGCGCGGCGTACGTCCGGCCCCCGTGCCAGGTGCCGTATCATGAACAGCGCGCCGGCCGCGGAACCGGCCATGAACACCGCGGTCAACAACCCGATCCAGGAGAACAGGTGCCCGAACAGCGACTGAAAGGAGAAGATGAGTGAGAGACTGAACAGCATGCCCGCCGCGCCGGTGGCGAACACGCAGAGACTCGCACCGGCGTCCCCGCCCGCACCGCCGAGAGCTCTCAGCAGGACCGCCGCGACGGTCGCGAGTAGAAGCACGCCGCCCACCATCCACGCGCGGATCCGCCCCAGCGCCCGCAGCAGCGGAAGAACCTCGGGCGCGTGCAGGCTGCTCCAGTATAACAGACTCTGAAAGACACCGTAGGGCGCGAAATCGCGATTCCGGCGGACGGCTCCCCGGTCGACGAGCTCTGAAAACCAGCCCTGCCATCCCGGATGCAGTATGCGTTCCATCTCCCATGACGGCGCGACCCCGGACAGCAGGCCCCGTCCCTCGAGGCGAGACCTCAGGGTCTCGGCGTCGTAGCCCGTCACGCCGGCGGCGGCGGAGGCGATGGCCATGGTGTCTTCTTCTCCGGGAAAGACACGGACGTAGCGAAACACCGATGCGAGACTGTGATAGTGCGATACCGCCAGATCGGTGAGCGCCTGATCGCTGAAGCCGACCAGCCCCGGAAGTCTCACCACCAGGATCCCGTCCGGAGCGAGACGACGCCGGGCAAGACGGAAGAACTCTTCGGTAAAGAAGCGGTTCGTCTGCAGGTCGGAGGGATCGGAGAGCATGCTCACAATGACGTCGTAGTGCTCGCCCGTGCGCATCAAATGTGATCGCCCGTCGGTATGCATGACCGACACACGGGGTGCCTCGAGCTCCGCGTCGGTGAGCGCAGTCGAGTGCCGCCGGAGAGATTCGACGAGCAGCGGGTCGAGCTCGGCGTAGTCGATGCGGCCGACCCCGCGATGCGTGAGCATCTCATAGATCAGTCCCCCCGGGCCTCCGCCTATCAGCAGCACCCTGCCGGGATCGGGATGCACGGTCAGAGGGATATGAGCGTAGGTCTTCACGTGCACGGTATCGGGGAACGGGGTGATCAGAGCCGGCGTTCCGTCGGTGAAAAAGCTGTACTGCCCCTCGTTCTCCACTACCGCGATGCTCCCGTGGACGGAGTTGCGATACTCGACCACGTTCTGCTCCCTCCACTGCCGGGTGATCGACTCCCGGTGAAGCGCCTCGGCGCCGCCGGTTGCGAGCATCGCGCCGGCACCGAGGAGCACCGCCACCGAGAAGGACGCTGCGACGAGCTCGATGCCTCCTCTGCCGGCACGCGGGCTTCCGCCACCGAAGAGCAGGGCAGTGCAGACGCCGCCGTTGAGTGCGGCGACTCCCGTAGCGATCGCGAAGGAATGGAACCGGGGAACCAGAAGCCAGGTCCACACCAGCCCGCCGAGCAGTGTCCCTACGGTATCGAGGAGGTAGAGGTGGCCGACGGGCGAATCACGGAACCGACCCGCGTCCGGAGCGGAGCCGAACGCAGCGGGGAAGAGTGCGCCGTGGGTGATGCTCGTGGGAAGCAGAAGCACAAACGATGAGAGGAAGACCGCGCCCAGGCCCGGTATCTCGCCGACCGAAAGGTCGAGCACCGGTTTCAACAGCCGCACGCCGTAGAGAGCGGCGGGAAGGGAGAGGCAGAACAGCCCGTTGATGAGGGCGAACAGGGCCTTTCCTCCGCGCGCATGCTCGGCGAGGCGGCCCCCGATCGCAGCTCCGGCCGCCTCTATGACCAGCCAGTTGGCCAGAATCAGCCCGATCGTCATTTCGTTTCCGGCCGCAAAGATGAGGAACTCCTGCAGAAGGCTCATCTGGGCGACCAGGCCGCTCATGCCCATGACGATGACGGCGGCGCGGAAGGGAAGGGCGTACGACAC
>CAZWNS010000102.1:0-3987 GCA_964635245.1 uncultured Spirochaetaceae bacterium | reverse complement strand
GCCTCCACGATGAGGGTCACCGGCACGCCGAGCTGCAGGGCGTCGATGCCGGTCCACTTGCCGGTTCCCTTCTGTCCGGCGGCATCGAGGATCTTTTCGACGAGCGGCTCGCCGTCTTCATCCCGGTAGGCGAGGATGTCGCGCGTGATCTCGATGAGGAAGCTGTCGAGCTCGGTCTCGTTCCACTTTGCAAACACCTCGTGCATCTCGTCGGCCGTCATGCCGAGGCCGACCTTCATCAGCTGATAGGCCTCGGCGATGAGCTCCATGTCGCCGTACTCGATGCCGTTGTGCACCATTTTCACGTAGTGCCCGGCGCCGTTTGCTCCGACCCAGTCACAGCAGGGGTCGCCGTCGGGGGTGCGTGCGGCGATGGACTGAAGGATTTCCTTCATCTGCGGCCAGGCATCGGGATGACCGCCCGGCATGATGGAGGGGCCGTGGCGCGCGCCTTCCTCACCGCCGGAGATGCCGCTTCCCATGAAGAGGATGCCTTTCTCGTCGAGGCTCCTGGTCCGCCGGTTGGTGTCGGGGAAGTGGGAGTTGCCGCCGTCCATGACGATATCGCCCTTCTCGAGGTGAGGGAGGAGCGTGTCGATGAACGTGTCGACCACGTCGCCGGCTTTGACCATGAGGATGATCCGGCGCGGGCGCTTGAGGCTCGCAACGAACTCCTCGACGCTGCGCGTGCCGATGATCGTGTCGCGGCCCGCGGCGGCATCTTCGAGGAATGCGTCGACTTTGGAGGTGGTCCGGTTGTAGACGGCGACGGTGTAGCCGCGGTCGTTCATATTCAGTACGAGGTTCTGTCCCATGACGGCAAGGCCTATGAGGCCGACGTCTGCGTGTGCGCTCATCAGTTCTGCTCCTTGCCGACATGATAGTTGCCGCCCGGGGCCGATTCAACCCCGCGCGGGGCGGCGGCGCGTGGCGGGGCGCCGGTCCCCGGTCCGGGCGGCCGGCCGAGCTTGCCCACCGGTCGCGCTTCGCGATATGCTCGTGCCCGTCATGGCAGTACACGCAACCGACACCGTTCCCCTTCGCAAAAAGGCCGCGAGCGCCCGCGCGGCGGCTTCCACGCTCTCCGCCCTCGATACCGCTTCGAAGAATCGCTATCTCGAGGCGGTGGCGCGGGCCCTGGAGGCGGCCGCGGCCGAGATCGCGGAGGCGAACGCCCGCGACCTCGAGCGGGCGGAGGCCGAAGGGGTTGCCGCGCCGCTGGTGAAACGGCTTGCCTTCGGCGAGAAGAAGCTCGCACAGGTCGTGCGGGGCCTCGAGGACATCGCGCGCCTGGCGGACCCGGTCGGCCGCACGCTTTCGGCCCGGGAGCTCGATGAGGGGCTCGAGCTCTACCAGAGGACGTATCCGCTCGGCGTCATCGGGATGATCTTCGAATCGCGCCCCGACGCGCTGGTGCAGATGGCGGGGCTCTGTCTCAAGAGCGGGAACGCCGTGCTTCTCAAGGGCGGACGCGAGGCGCTGGAGACGAACCGGGTGCTTGCGCGGGTTATCGGCGAGGCCACGCAGCACGCCGGCCTCGACGCCGGCTGGATTCACCTCCTCGAAACGCGGGAGGACGTCTCGGCCATGCTCGATCTCACCGAGTTCATCGACCTCATCGTGCCGCGCGGCTCCAACGAGTTCGTCGGATACATCATGAAGCACACGACGATCCCGGTGCTCGGCCACGCCGACGGGGTCTGTCATGCCTACGTCCATCCCGACGCCGACCCGGCGCAGGCGGTCGACGTTGCGGTGGATTCGAAGACGCAGTACGTCGCCGTGTGTAACGCGATCGAGACGCTCCTCGTTCATTCGGATGCGGCGGCGACCGTTCTGCCGGCTATGGCCGAGGCCATGCGCGAGAAGGGCGTGGAGCTCCGCGGATGCGCGCGGACGCGCGAGATTCTGCCGGACATCGCAGCGGCCGGGGAGGAGGACTGGAGCGCGGAGTACCTCGACTACATCCTGGCCGTCCGCGTGGTGGACTCCATGGAGGAGGCGATCTCCCACATCAACACCTACGGCTCCCATCATACCGACGTCATCCTCACCGCCGACGAGACGGCGGCCTCGGCCTTCATGGACCGGGTGGACTCGGCAAGCGTCATGTGGAACGCCTCGACGCGCTTTGCCGACGGCTTCCGCTACGGACTCGGGGCCGAGGTGGGGATCTCCACGAGCAAGATCCACGCCCGGGGCCCGGTCGGGCTCGAGGGGCTGGTGACCTACAAGTGGCTGCTCTACGGCTCGGGCCAGCTCGTCGCTCAATACGCCGGCGAGAACGCCCGCCGGTACACCCACAGACCCATCCCGACCGAAGATGCGTGATCTATCCGGCGTCCGTCGGCTCGTGGTGAAGATCGGCACGAACGTTCTCACCGCCGGCAACGCCCTCGACGATACCTACATCGACACGGTTGCCGCTCAGGTTGCGGAGCTCGTGGCGGGCGGGCGGCAGGTGCTCCTGGTGAGCTCCGGTGCCATCGGCATGGGAGCCAGGGAGCTGGGTCTGTCGCACAAGGTTACCACCGTCACCATGCGACAGGCCTGCGCGGCAATCGGCCAGCCGCTTCTCATGCACAGTTACCGCCGCGCCTTTTCCTCGCAGAACATGAAGGTCGCGCAGGTCCTGCTGACCCGCGAGGTACTGGACCGCAGAAGGAGCTACGTGAATCTCAGGAACGCCGTCGAGTCGCTGCTCTCCCTCGGCGTCGTGCCCATCTTCAACGAAAACGACAGCATCGCCACCGAGGAAATCGGGACCGCCTTCGGTGATAACGACCGGCTGAGCGCCCTTGTTGCGAGCAAGATCGATGCGGAGCTCCTCATCATGCTCACCGATATCGACGCGCTCTACGACAGCGATCCGCGAAAAAACCCCCATGCGAAACCCGTTCGCACCGTGGAGAAGCTCACCGAAGACATCGAAAAGATGGCCGGGGCCGCGGGCAGTGCCTTTGCCACCGGCGGTATGCGCACCAAGCTCGCGGCCTGTGCCATCGCCGAGAAGGCCGGATGTCAGGTGATTCTTGCCCACGGGCGCGAGGAACGGGTGCTTCCGCGGCTCCTCGCCGGAGAAGAGCTCGGTACGCTGTTTCTCGCCGGGCGGAAGCTCAAGAACCGCACGCGCTGGATCATGAACGCCGAGCCGCACGGTGTCGTTACCATCGACCCCGGTGCCCTCGACGCCATACGGAAGCGCAACAGCCTGCTGCCGACCGGCATCACGGACGTCGACGGTGTGTTCGAGGCGGGGGAGGTCGTGGAGGTGCGCTGTCCCGGCTGCGGCGAGGTGGTGATAAAGCTCGTTTCCGGGCTCAACAGTCGGGACCTGGCCCAGGTGATCGGCAAGCGCTCCGAGGAGATCGCCGAGCGGCTCGGCCCCGGCTCCCGCGATATCGTCGCCCGCCCCGAGGACATCGTGTTTATCGACGAGGAGCAGTGATGGGCTTTCGCACCCGGGTCGGCGTGTCCGCCCTCGAGGTCCACTGCGTGATCGGCGCGAATCTGAGCGAGCGCGATCGCCGGCAGCCGGTGCACATCTCGTTCGAGATCGAGTACGGCCCGCTCGACCCCGGCGGCGCCGGCAGCGGCCCGCTCGACCCCGGCGGCGCCGGCAGCGGCCCCGGCGCCCGGGGTGGCCCGCCGACGGATGAGCTCGACGCCGCCGTCGACTATGCCGCGGCCGCCGACCGTATTCGCGGAATCGCGGAGGAGGGACGCTACGTGCTCGTCGAGACCCTGGCGCAGGCGGTGGCGGAGGAGCTCTCGCGGGATACGCGGGTGGTTGCGCTCTCAGTCGAGTGCCGCAAACCGGAGGCGCTGCCGGATGCCGCGTACGCCTACGCGCGGGTCTCCTGGGCCCGCGACTGAGACTCGGGGGCTGGTGCCCGGCCGGCCAGGGCACCGGCCGCGGCTTCCGCGTGGGTGGTATCGGAGATCGCAGCGGCAGGCAAGTATACGCTTGACAGCCGGATTGCGGTG
>CAZWNS010000101.1:0-4841 GCA_964635245.1 uncultured Spirochaetaceae bacterium | reverse complement strand
GTGGCGTAGCTCAGTCGGTAGAGCAAGCGGCTCATATCCGCTCGGTCAGGGGTTCGAATCCCTTCGCCACTATTTCCCCGCACGCACGTGCACGTTGACCCCGCGCGCGGCGCAGCGGTCCTTCATGGCCTCGAGCGTCGCAATCGGGTAGGGGCCGACCGACTCGAACGACGGGTCGAGGGTAAGCATCGGACGGTACTGAGCGAGGATGTAGGTGTCTCCGGGAACCAGCACCTCGCAGATCTCATCCACGTCTTCATCGAACACGATTCCCGGCACCACCGTGGTGCGAAACTCGTACTCCGCGCCGCTCGCGCGGATGCTCTCCATCGAACGTCGCAGGCGATCGGCGGCATCACTCATTCCGACGCGTTCGTAGTGCGCGGGAGCCGCCTTCACGTCCATCGCGAAATAGTCGGCATGGAGCCCGGCGATGCGCTCGGGCAGGGTGCCGTTGGTGTCGATCTTGACCTTGAGCCCGAGCTCATGGATCTCGGATACCAGCTCCGGCAGGTCGGCGTGCAGCGTCGGCTCGCCGCCGGTGATGCACACGCCGCCGAGCACGCCGCGTCGGCGGTGAAGGTAGGCCATCACCTGCTCGCGCGTGAGAAAATCCTCCGGGACGGGCCCGGATACGAGACGGGGGTTATGGCAGTAGGGACAGGAGAGGTTGCAGCCGTGTGTGAACAGCGTGGCCGCGACCTCCCCCGGATAGTCGACGAGGGTCGACTTCAGGAGCCCGAGCGCCTCGAGGGCCACGACGTCACTCCGCGAAGGCGAGGAACCGCTGCGCTTCCTTCGGTGCGTTGGCCCGGCCGACCTGCTCGCCGTTGGTGTCGAAGAAGACAACGGTGGGGGTGGCGAGAATCTGCATCTCGGCCGCTTTGGAGTATCCCTCCTCCGTGTCGACGTCGAAGTGCTCACCGCCGAGGTCGGCCGTTTCGAGCAGGCTGCGCACCGGCGGACAACTCGGACAGGTTTTGCGGAAGAAGTAGGCGTAGCTCGCGACGACCGTGGTCTCCCGCGCGGCCTCGTTCTGTGCGGCGATCTCCGGTTGAGCGGCTGCCGCCACGCTTCTGCGGGACTCGTAGCTCGGTTGCGCCTCGACGGCGGGCGTGAAGGTTCGGCGGTGTGAGTACTCCTCGCGCTTACCCCTGTTCCAGTTGGTGAGGCTGCGGTAGTAGCCCACGATGCGCGTGTAGATCTCCGTCGGGGTGCCCTCCACCTGCTCGAGGCGGCTCTTCAGAGTCTGGATTTCTCTGTCGATGCTCTCTCGGTCTCTCATCACCTCTTCCATCATTTTTTTCCTCCAAGGCGCTCTCGTTCGGCCTCCAGTTCCATGATTCTCTGTTGCAACTCGCTTCGTTGTTCCTCCTCGCACTTCGGGCAGGTGTAGTGCTCGCCGGCGAGGTATCCGTGTATCGGGCAGACCGAAAAGGTCGGCGAAATCGTGAAATACGGCAGGTGGTAGTTCTCGGCTATGGCTTTCACCAGCCGGGCGGCTGCACGCCAGTCCTCCACCGCCTCCGAGAGGAAGGCGTGAAAGACGGTGCCGCCCGTGTATCTGGTCTGCAGCTCATCCTGCAGGTCCAGCGCCTCGAATACGTCGTCGGTAAAATCGACCGGGAGCTGGGAGGAGTTGGTGTAGAACGGCTCGGCCCCTCCCGACGTTCTGATGTCGGGATAGTGCTGCTTGTCGTGCTTCGCAAGGCGATAGGATGTGCTCTCGGCAGGCGTCGCCTCCAGATTGAAGAGGTTTCCGGTCTCCTCCTGATAGTCCGCGAGGCGGTCCCTCATGTGCTCGAGCACCTCCACGGCGAAGGCGCGCCCCTCCTCCGCGACCAGGTCGACGCCGAGGAAGTTCAGCAGCATCTCGTTCATACCCACCAGCCCGATCGTGGAGAAATGGTTGTCGAGGTGCTTGAGGTAGCGGGCACTGTAGGGAAAGAGCCCGGCGTCGAGCAGTCGGGTGATCACCTTTCGCTTGATCGTGAGCGACGTTGCCGCGAGATCCATGAGGTGATTGAGCCGGGTGAACAGGTCCTGCCGATCCGTGGCGAGGTACCCGATGCGCGGCAGGTTGATGGTGACCACGCCTATGGACCCGGTGAACTCGTCGGAGCCGAACAGGCCGCCGCCGCGCTTTCTGAGCTCACGCTTGTCCAGCTGCAGGCGGCAGCACATCGAGCGCACATCACCCGGATCGAGATCCGAGTTTATGAAGTTCTGGAAGTAGGGGGTGCCGTACTTCGCGGTCATTTCGAAGAGGAGCTGCGCGTTCGGCGATTCCCAGTCGAAGTCCCTGGTGATGTTATAGGTCGGAATCGGATACTGGAAGCCGCGCCCGTTTGCGTCGCCGGAAATCATCAGCCGGATGAAGGCCTCGTTTATCATGTCCATCTCGCGCCGGCAGTCGGCGTAGGTGAAATCCTGCTCCGTACCGGCGACGAGGGCCGGCTTGTCGGCGAGGTCCGGCGGCACGTTCCAGTCCATGGTGATGTTCGTAAACGGAGCCTGGCTTCCCCATCGCGAGGGGGTATTCACCCCGAACACGAAACTCTGAAGTGCCTGCTTCACGTCCTCGTAGCCGAGCCCGTCGACTTTGACGAAGGGGGCCAGATAGGTGTCGACGCTGGAAAACGCCTGAGCGCCCGCCCACTCGTTCTGCATGATCCCGAGGAAGTTCACCATTTGCTGAATCAGCGTGTTCAGGTGTTTCGCGGGCTTGGAGGTGATTTTGTCGGGAACGCCCCCGAGTCCTTCCTCGATGAGCTGCCGGAGGCTCCACCCCGCGCAGTAGCCGGAGAACATCGACAGGTCGTGGATGTGAAAGTCGGCCTGCTGATGGGCCTGCGCCACCTCCTCGGGGTAGATGTTCTTCAGCCAGTAGTTGGCCGTGACGGTGCCGGAGTTATGCAGGATGAGCCCGCCGAGGCTGAAGTTGACGTTGGCGTTCTCGTTGACCCGCCAGTCGGACTGCGAGAGATAGCCGTCCATCGTCGTGTTGATGTCGAGCATCAACTTTTGCGTGTCGCGGATGGCCTCGTGGCGCGCCCGATAGATGATGTAGGCCTTTGCCACGCGTGCCTCGTTCTGTTCCACGAGGACCGTTTCGACGAGGTCCTGAATCTCCTCGATCGCGGGCGCGGAGTTGGGGTGCCGTTTCCGCATGAACGCGGCCAGTTTCTCCTCCACCGCCTCGACGACCGCCTTCACGCGTCCGCCCGCCGTGTCCCCGAGGAGACCCACGGCCTCGAATGCGCGCGTGACGGCCGCTTCGATCTTCCGGCGGTCGTACCGTTCCACTCTCCCGTCGCGCTTGACGACGCTTCGAACGGGATTCGGGTGCTCGTGATGCTCTTCCAGAAACTGTTTCCAGTTCATCGCTGTGCTCATTACCCTTTCTCCTCCGGGGAGGTCATGCCCGAGAGCGTTTCGATCTCCTTGATGAACTCCTCCACGTTCTCGAAGTTGCGATACACGCTCGCGAATCGCACGTAGGCAACCCGGTCGAGGTGGTAGAGCTTGTCCAATACCATCTTCCCGATGTCCGAAGAGTCGATCTCGTGCGAGGTCCGCCCGATCATCATCGCGGTTTCTTCGAGCTCATCGATCATGTTCTCAATGTCAATCTGCGAGACCGGCCGCTTGCGCACCGCCTGCTGAATGCCCTTTTCGATTTTGCCGCGATCGAAGGGCTCACGCCGCCCTCCGCTCTTCTTGATCACCATGAGCGGCTTCTCTTCGATGCGTTCGTACGACGTGAATCGATACCCGCACCTCAGGCACTCACGGCGACGGCGAATGCTGCGCCCGTTTGCAAGTGAGCGCGATTCGATGACCTTGTCCTCGAGTTGCTTGCAGCGCGGACACTGCATGTGGTGCCCTCCCAGTGTGGCTCCCGCCCCGGCTTGGCGTGCACTACACACTATATACAGCGTCGGCTGAGAACGCAAGGGACATTACACGATTTTTCCGGCCGCGCCCTTGCGGTATCCGCGAGTCTGCTGCAGGATACCGCCATGCTGGACTACAGAACGCGAACGGGCGGCGGGGAAACCGTGGTGATGCTCCACGGCTTCGGCGCCGATTCCTCCGATCTCTATCCTCTGGCCGCGGAAATGGACGGCGGCGGACGCTATACCTGGCATTTCCCCCAGGCCCCCCACCGCATCCGCTACGGCGGAAGCGCCTTCGGGAGCGCGTGGTTTCCCCGAAACGACACCGAGGTCGCGGCCGCCCTCGAGGGCGGTTACTTCCACCGTCTCGAAGCCATGGATCCCGAGGGCCTGCGGCAGGCCGGCGCGGAGGTTCTCGAGCTCGTCGGGTCCCTCGGGGTGGACTTCGGATCGGTCGTTCTCGGCGGGTTCAGCCAGGGAGCGATGGTGGCGGTGGAGGCTGTCGTGCAGGCGGAGCGACATCCGGCGGACCTGCTCATCTTTTCCGGCTCGATCATAGCGGCCGAGCGCTGGCGCACGGCCCTGTCGGGGTCCGCGCCGTTCGCGTTTTTCCAGTCCCACGGCACCGCGGATCCCATCCTGCCCCTCGACGGCGCGCGGCGGCTGCGTTCCCTCCTCGAGCAGGCCGGCGGCGAGGGCGAGTTCGTGCAGTTCGACGGCGGGCACGGTATTCCGCCGGAGGTCATGGGCCGGGTAGGAGCGCGATTAGAGCGGCGCCGGCAAGGAAGCCGATAAGCAGGGCGACGGCGGCCGCATCCACGCGGCCCCGACGGCACGCCGGTCGCGCGCGTTCCCGCAGCGAAGCGTTTGCCGCAGCGAAGCGTTTGCCGCAGCGAAGCGTTTGCCGCACCGGCGAGATTCGGATATCTTGAAGTGCCGGGA
>CAZWNS010000100.1:0-5337 GCA_964635245.1 uncultured Spirochaetaceae bacterium | reverse complement strand
CCGGCGTTATGTTGTCATCCCCCGTCGGGTGTCATACACTCTTCTGCGCTGTGAGGCAGACGATTGAGGCAATCATGCCGGTAGCCGGGTTCTCGGAGCGAATGGGTCGATGGAAGCCCGAGTTGAGCTGGAAGGGGCGGCCGCTTCTCACGGTGGTAGCCGAGCGTGCGCTCGCCCACTGTGGCCGTCTCCTCGTTGTCACCGGCTTCCGGGCGACGGACGTGCCCCGTCTGCTGCCGGAGGATCCGCGGATTCGCCTGCTGCACAACGACGGCTTCGAGCTCGGCATGTTCTCATCCATCCAAACCGCCCTTCCGGAGGTGAGCGCCGATACCTTTTTCGTCTTTCTTGCCGACATGCCGGCCGTACCCGCGGAGGTGGTGGCCCGACTTGCAGCGCCGGAGATTTCCACCTGGATCCGTCCCGCCTACAAGGGAAGGCCCGGCCACCCCGTGCGTATTCACCGCAGGCTCGTGCCGGAGCTCCTCGAGCTCGACCGGCGTACCGGCGCCATGCGGCAGGTGCTGCATCGCTACGAGGGCGGTATCCTCGAGACGGACGAGCCCGGGGTCTACGTCGACCTCGATCGTCCGGAGGATTTCGCGCGGCTCGGGGAGGCCGGAGCCGGGCCGTAGCGGGGCCGTAGGCCGCGGTCCGCACCGTCCATAGGGACTTTACGAGGTGACTTCATTCTGCGAGACTGTGCCTGATGGCGTTTGCAACCACGAAGACCTCCGCGACTACGGCAATAGAGGTGCGAGACCTCTCCAAGCGTTTCGATACCGTGCAGGCTGTGGACGGCGTCGGTTTCGACGTGGGTGGTGGAGAGCTCTTCGGTTTTCTCGGCCCCAACGGCGCGGGGAAGACCACCACGATCAACATGCTGATCGGCCTCGCACGGCCCGACGCGGGCGCGATTCGAATAGCAGGGATAGACTGCACCTCCAACCCCAAGTCCGCGCAACACTTCATAGGTGTCGTACCCGATGAGAGCAACCTCTATCCCGAGCTTTCAGGTTTCGACAACCTGAGCTTCTGCGGCTCGCTCTACGGTTTGCGGAAGGCCGAGCGCGAGCGACGGGCACATGAGCTCCTCGAGCGTTTCGGCCTCGAGGACGCCGCCGCGCGGCGGTTTGCGGGCTACTCCAAGGGCATGAAGCGCAAGCTCACCATCGCCGCCGGTATCATCCACGAGCCGCCCATTCTGTTTCTCGATGAGCCGACAAGCGGCATCGATGTGGCCAGTGCCCGCCAGATCCGCAGGCTGATTTCCGATCTCAACGCCGCCGGCACCACCATCTTTCTCACCACGCACTACATCGAGGAGGCGGAGCGACTCTGCGGCCGGATTGCATTCATCGTCTCGGGCCGGATTGTACGCACCGACTCCGTCGAGCGGCTGATGCAACAGACTCAAGGGAGGGAGGTCGTGCTATTCGAGGTTGACGGGGGCGCTCCCCGCCTCGAAGCGGCGGTTGCGGCGGAGTTCGACGGGCTCGAATGCCGCGCCCGCAGCGAGACCGGCCTGCGCGTGGAGGCACGCGAGCGTGTGCCGGTAGGTCCCATGGTTCGGTTTCTCGAGGAGCGTGGGGCGGAGGTGTGGGAGGCACGGCGCCTACGCCCGTCCCTCGAGGATGTGTTCGTCGAGGTGACCGGCATCGAGGCAGGCAGCATGGCCCCCGATCGCGAGGGCGGCGCATGAACCGGGCGATCGCCTTCTGGAGTATCCTCGCAAAGGATATGCGCGCCTACTATCTCAAACCGCCCAACATCAGCTGGGGGCTCGTGTTTCCGCTTGCCTGGACGGGCGCCTTCTTCGTCAGATCGGGTTCGGGGCTCGACAGCATCGAGGCGATTTTGCCGGGTGTCATGTCCGTCTCGGTGCTGTTCGGAACGACCAGTATGCTCGCGGTCACGGTGACCTTCGAGAAGAAGGGCCGATCCTTCGAGCGGCTGCTCCTCGCGCCAATCTCTCTCGAGCTGCTGATGCTCGCGAAAACGACGGGTGCCATTCTCTTTGGAACCGCCAACGCGTTCATCCCGGTGCTTATCGCCGCCTTCCTTACCGACCTCTCCGGCGTGCCGTGGGCGGTGCTTGTACCCGCCGTCGTGCTCATAGCGGTGAGCTCGACCTTCCTGGGCCTGTTCATCGCGGTTTCGGTGAGCGAGGTTTTCGAGGCGCAGACGTTCTCCAATTTTTTCCGCTTCCCGATGATCTTTCTCTGCGGACTCTTCGTTCCGGTGGCGGCGCTGCCGATCTGGCTCCGGCCTCTTTCGTACGTGTTGCCGCTGACCTACGGCGCCGACCTGCTCCATGCTTCCATCCGTTCCGCCGGCGCCATGCCCCTGTGGCTCGACTTCCTGCTGCTTGCCGCCTTCTGCGCGTTTCTCTTCGGGCTGAGCCTGCGAAACATACGACGGCGCTGGATCGTGTAGCGCGCCGCCGCCGCGCTACCGCAGCTCCTCGAGTAACGCATCGAAGCCCGCGAGGTTGCGCTCCCAGTCGATATCGTAGTGGTTGGTCAGCTCCACGGTGAGGTTCGGATGACCGATGTCGTGGAAGTAGTCGTCGGCCGAGCCGGTGATCTCGTAGTCGATGGGTCCGTCCGTCTCGCCGGTGTTCTCGTCTGCGCTCGGCAACCTGTAGCCGCTCGCCTCGTGGTAGGCCTCCGCGAGGCGACGTGCCGGCTCCCACCCTTCCTCGGCGCCGCTGTACCACAGACCGAATGCGGCGCTCTGATAGAATACGCTCACCGCCGGGTCGATGCGCTCGACGTAGTCGCGGACGGCGCGAGTTTCGGGCTCGCTGAAGGGGGCGCTTCCGGCATCGACCTCGCGGTTGCCCCAGTAGCTCGTCGGCTGCCAGTCTCCGTCCCAGTTTCGGTTAAGGTCCACCTGCCGCGCGTTGAACCGCCCCGGCGCCGTATCCGTGGAGCGAAAGTCGAACTCTTCGATCGGCGTGTCGCCGGTCACACGGTGCAGACCGTCGGGGTTCATGTTGTCTATGACGTGGAGGGTGACCTCTTCGGGTAGCTCCTGCGGATGCTCGCTGTAGTACTCGAGGAACCGGCGGGCCAGCACGATGGAGTTCGCCTCGTAGCCGCCGTGTATGCCGCCGACGATGAGCACGTCGACGGAGCCCGAGCCGACGCGCTCGACGGTGATGGGCCGCCCCTCCACCGAGCGTCCGATGACTTCCGCCGAGTCCCCGGCGGCGCTGTGTTCACCCGAGCCGCTCTGGGCGAAGGACATGTGGGCGGTGGCGGTGAGAAGCACCGACGCGACCACCACGAGCGCGGCAGGTGCCGGATAGAAGCTCTTGTGTCCCATATGCTAGTCCAGGTAGCGCCGTTTCGCGGCAATATGCTCCGCGAACGTGCGCGAGAGCACGGTCTCCTCTGTAGGTTTGTGGAGGAAGAAGTAATAGTCGTGCTCGGCGGGGTGCACGGTCGCCTCAATCGCGTCGAGCCCGGGGCTGCCCACCGGGCCGGGTGGAAGGCCGGGGTAGCGGTAGGTATTGTAGGGGTGATCCACCTCGGTATCGGCAAAGGTCGGCTGTCGCTTGCTCGTTCCGAGAGCGTAGTTCACCGTGGCGTCCGACTCGAGCAGCCATCCCGATTCGATGCGATTCCAGAACACCCCGGCGATCACCGCCATATCATCGGCGGGGGATTCCTTCTCCACGATGGACGCGAGAGTGATAATCTCGTGGATACTGTGCTCGTCGGCGCGCATATCGCGCAGCACCGTTCCCGGCACTCGTTCTTCGAACCGTCGGGCCATGCGAAGGATGAGCGTCTCCGGGGTCGACTCGGCGAATACCCGGTACGTGTCGGGAAACAGGTAGCCCTCGAGAAGCGTGTCGTCGGGGAGGTTCGAGAGGACCTCCACCTCACGGTAGGCGGGCCGCATGCGGGCGGCCTCGAGAAACGCTTCCCGCTCAAAGAGCCCGACTTCCTCGAAACGACCGGCCATCTGCGCGACGGTGAAGCCCTCCGGAATCGTCACCTCGATCTCGTCGAAGACCGCATCGCCCGACACGATCTTCTCGAGCACCTCCCGCCCGCTCATCGTGTCGGAGAGGTAGTAGTCGCCGGCCTGAAGCGACGACTGCAGACCGCGGGCGCGGGCATAGAGGGAGAGAACGAAATCGCTTCGGATATGCCCGCCTTCCTGAAGGTTCTGAGTGATCGCGTCGAGGGGCTGTCCCGGCTCGATCGTAAATATGTGGCCCTGCTCTCCGAGGTCTTTCGGCGCAAAGAGGGCTTCGTAGGTGTACCGTGCGCCGTAGGCCGTCACGGCAAGAACCGCAAGCGCTATGAGAATGCCGAAAAATCGCCCGAGGCGGCGGCCGCGAGTCACGGCGTCTACCTGTTGCCCTTCACCTTCTACAGTGCCCACCTGCTACTCTCCACAGGCGAATATAGCTCTCGTGCCGCGGGGCGGGCAAGCAAACGCCGGGGCCCGAGAGCTATTGCGTCCGTTCCTAAAAGACGCCGATCAGGTCCAGCACGCTTGCCGCTACCGCCGCGACGATCACCCATCGAATTGCCGTCGCCCCCCGCTTCACCGCGAAATGGACGCCCATCCACGCGCCGACCATGCTGCCGACCCCGAGAACCAGCCCGAGCAACCAGACGACCTGCCCGTAGAACGTGAAGATGACCAGCGCGAAGAGTGAGTAGACCAGGACCACGAGTACCTTCGTCGCGTTGGTGCGAACGAGATCGAGTCCCAGCAGCCACGTGCCTCCGGCAATGAGCAGGAATCCCACGCCGGCTTGCACGAAGCCACCGTACACGCCGATCGCGAAGAACGCCGGAACCTGCAGCCAGCGGGGACCGATGGCCGATGTCGCCTCGCCGCCGGCAGGAGCGCGGAGGAAGAGGGTGAGCACCACCAGTACGAGGACCACTGCAAGGGCGATGTCGAAGATCTCCTCGGGGAGCTCCGCGGCGATGACGGCGCCCAGTATCGCCCCAACGACGGCGGATACCGCCGCGAGCCCGGAGGTGCGAATCTCGAGCTTACCGTTGCGCCGGAAGCGGTCGGTCGCGACCGCCGACTGCATCACCACTGATATGCGGTTCGTGGCGTTTGCCACGGGGGAAGGCAGACCAAGGAATATCAGGGCGGGAAGGGTGAGAAGTGAGCCTCCGCCTGCAAGGGTATTCACGAAGCCGGCGACGACGCCGGCGCCAAGCAGAATGAGCGGTTCAAACCATTCGATGGCGGTAACCTCCGTACGTGGGCGATGAGGAACACCTTATCGAGCCCGCGCACATTCGTCGAGTCGAAAATAGTGCAAAAGCACACTGAGGGTTTCGCTGAAACGGG
>CAZWNS010000099.1:0-5488 GCA_964635245.1 uncultured Spirochaetaceae bacterium | reverse complement strand
GGGGGCCGCCTGCTCGTCGGGGGGCGCCTGCGCATCGCCCGAGACCTTGCCGACCTGCACCTCCGCGCCGCCGATGGTTGCCCGAACGCCGAAGCCCGGTACCGCCGTGAACTCGGCAGGCGTATCGAGGGTAAGAGTGCGGGCCTCGGCAGCCTCCCGGAGTGCGCCGGCGATGGGGTGTTCGGAGTATCGCTCCGCGGAGGCGGCGAGCGACAGCACGGCGTCTTCGTCCAGGGCGTCGTCATCGGCGCCGGCCGCGGGGACGATCTCGAGCACGCGGGGCTTGCCCAGGGTCAGCGTGCCGGTCTTGTCGACGAGGAGAACATCGGCGCGGTCGAGGAGCTCGAGGTACTTGCCCCCCTTTATGAGAAGGCCACGCCGGGCCGCGGCACCGACCGACGCGAGCATCGCGATCGGCGTGGCGAGGGCAAAGGCACAGGAGCACGCGACGACGAGGACGGCGACGGTGGCGAGCGCGTCACCGCTCGCGATAAAGGTCGCCGCGGCCACGACGGCGACCACGGGCAGATAGTACCCGGAGAACCTGTCGGCCACCCGCTGCACGTCACTGCGGTTCGCCTCGGCCTCCTCGACCATGCGGATGACTTTCCCGAAGGTGGACTCCGCCCCGATGCGCTCGGCGCGCACCCGCAGTGCTCCGAGCTGGGGAATGGTTGCCGCAAATACCGAGTTCCCGGGTGCCACATCCACCGGCATCGGCTCCCCGGTTATCGCGGACTGATCGATGGTCGCCGTTCCCGACATGATGGTGCCGTCTACGGGGATCCGCTCACCCGGCCGCACCACGACGGTGTCGCCCGGGGAAACCTCCTCCACCGTAACGGTCATCTCCGTCCCCCCCCGCTCGACGCGGGCCTGCTGCGGCGCCATATGCTCGAGGTTTCGCAGGGCGCCTCGTGCCTTCTCGGCGGTGAACCGTTCGGCAAAGTCGCCGAGACGCATGAAAGACACCACGATTGCGGCGGTCACCCACTCACCGGCGACCATCGCGGCAACGGCCCCGACGGTCATAAGGGTGTGGGCGAGCACCTGAGCGCGGAGGGTCGCCTTCACCACGTTTCGGAATATGGGGAATCCGCCCGCGAGCACGGCGGCAAGGGCGATATACCACGGGACGGCCTCCGCGACGGCGTCGAACAGGCCCAGCCACTCTCCGACCACCACGATGAAGAGAACCGCACCAAAGGCGACCCCGAAGAGGGAGAGCACCTGCCGCGTGAGATCGCGCCCCCGGGAGGCAGCCCCCGCGGTGGCGGACCCCGCCTCGACGGACCCCGGTGCCGCGGGCCCCGGTCCCGCGGACGCGCCGGGCCCGCCGTTCGAGTCCCGCGGGACCTCGTAGCCGGCATCCGCCACCGCTGAGCGGATCCGTTCGAGATCGAGGGTATCCACGTCGAAACGGATGATCGCTTTTTCGGCGCCCAGGAGAACATCGGCATCGGTGACGCCGTCGACCGAGGATATGGCTCTTCGTACGTGGGCGGCGCATTCGGCGCAGTCCATACCGCGGACCGGGACTTCCACCCGTTTCTGATTATGATCACCCATGTCGGATATATACTACTATCGCCCGCCGCGCCGCGGGAAGAGCTCCGGCCGGCGCCGCGCCGCGGCAGAGAAAAGCTTGTAGCAGGGTCGGCGAGCGTGCTACAGTATGAGTAACGCAGATATCCGTTTACACTTCCTGGGAGGGGAATGGCACGGTCAAGCGCGGCGACCTACGACGAAAGTAAGATCAAGACACTGTCCTCGCTCGAGCACATCCGGCTTCGCACCGGTATGTACATCGGCCGGCTCGGAGACGGTACGAGCCTCGATGACGGCATCTACGTCCTCCTCAAGGAGGTCATCGACAACTCGGTGGACGAGTTCATCATGGGCCATGGCGATGCGATCCGCATCGTGGTGAGTGATGAGCTGGTCAAAGTCCGCGACTACGGCCGCGGTATTCCTCTCGGTAAGGTCATCGAGTGCGTCTCCGTCATAAACACCGGCGCCAAGTACAACGACGATGTTTTCCAGTTTTCGGTGGGCCTCAACGGCGTGGGGACGAAGGCGGTGAACGCCCTCTCCTCCCACTTCCGCGTGGTCTCCTTCCGCGAGGGGAAGTACTTCGAGGCGGTCTTCCAACAGGGGCGGAAGGTATCGGAGCGCTCCGGCACGGCGCCCAAGGAGCGAAACGGAACCTACGTCGAGTTCACCCCCGACCCGGAGATATTCGGCGAGTACCACTACCAGGACGACTTTATCGAGCAGCGGCTGTGGAACTACGCCTGCCTGAACTCGGGGCTCAGCCTCTATCTCGGAAAGAAGAAATTTCACTCCAGGAACGGCCTCTACGATCTCCTCAAGGGCGAGGTCGGCAATGAGGCCATCTACGAGACCGCGCACTACCGCGGCACACAGCTCGAGTTCGCCTTCACGAGCACGAACAACTACGGGGAGACCTACTTTTCCTTCGTCAACGGGCAGTTCACCTCCGACGGCGGCACCCACCAGAGTGCCTTCCGTGAGGGCCTGTTGAAGGGCGTAAACGAGTACTTCAAGAAGAACTATTCGGGTCTCGATGTCCGCGAGGGGGTTGCAGGCGCGGTGGCGGTGAAGCTGCAGAACCCGGTCTTCGAGAGCCAGACCAAGAACAAGCTCGGCAATACGGAGATTCGCAGCTGGATCGTCGGCGAGGTGAAGGATGCGGTCACCGACTTCCTGCACAAGAACACCGACGCGGCGCGCAAGCTCGAAGACAAGATCGTCCACAACGAGAAGCTTCGCAAAGAGCTCAATGCGGTAAAGAAAGAGGCCAAGGAGGCGGCCAAGCGGGTCGCGCTCAAGATTCCCAACCTCAAGGACTGCAAGTACCATCTGCAGGACGGTCCCAAGGGTCACGAGTCGACGATCTTCATCACCGAGGGCCCTTCGGCGGCCGGCTCCATGGTCTCCGCGCGTGACGTCTACCTGCAGGCCATTTTTGCGTTGCGCGGAAAACCGCAGAACATGTACGCGAAGAAGCGGGCCGACATCTACAAGAACGAGGAGCTCTTCAACATGATGATGGCCCTCGGTATTGAGAACGACGTGGAAGACCTGCGCTACGACCGGATCGTGATCGCAACCGACGCCGACCACGACGGCTTTCACATCCGAAACCTGCTGCTCACCTTCTTCCTCAATTACTTCGAAGAGCTCATCGTCGCGAACCGCGTCTACATCCTCGAAACGCCGCTCTATCGGGTGCGCAACAAGGCGGAGACCATCTACTGCTACAACGACTCGGAGCGCGCCGCCGCGCTCGAGAAGCTCTCCGGCGCTGAGACCACGCGCTTCAAGGGTCTCGGGGAGATCTCGCCGTCGGAGTTCGGCCAGTTCATCGGCGAGGACATCCGCCTCGTGCCGGTGAACATCAAGTCGATCAAGAGCGTGCAGCAGACCCTCGGCTTCTACATGGGCAAGAATACGCCCGAGCGCCGGACCTATATCATGGAGAATCTGGTCTGATGGCATACGTCGGCACGGTATTCAACGACAACTTTCTCCACTACGCCTCCTACGTGATAAAGGACCGTGCGATTCCCGATGTCGAGGACGGCCTGAAGCCCGTGCAGCGGCGCATCCTCCACACCCTCTTCGAGATGGACGACGGGAAGTACCACAAGGTGGCAAACGTCGTCGGCTATGCGATGCGCTACCATCCGCACGGCGACGCCTCCATCTACTCCGCCCTGGTGGTTCTCGCGAACAAAGACCTGCTTATCGACAAGCAGGGGAACTTCGGCAACCTCTTTACCGGCGACGAGGCCTCCGCCGCGCGCTACATCGAGTGCAAGATAACCCCGCTGGCAAAGGAGCTCCTCTACAATCCGGAGATCACGACCTTCGAGGATTCCTACGACGGCAGGAATCGCGAGCCGGCCGTTTTCCCCGCCAAGGTTCCGCTGGTGCTCATCCACGGTGCCGAGGGAATCGCGGTCGGCATGTCGACGCGGGTCCTGCCGCATAACTTCGGCGAGGTGCTGCGGGCCATGGTCGATGTGCTGAAGGGCCGGGAGGTCGAGCTCTACCCCGACTTTCCCACCGGGGGCCTTCTCGATGTCTCCGGTTACGCCGACGGCACCGGTAAGGTCCTCGTGCGCGCCAGGCTCGACACCCGCGATCCCAAGCGGATCGTCATCCGTGAGCTTCCCTTCGGCTCGACGACGGAGAGCCTCATCGCCTCCATCGAGCAGGCGGCCAAGCGGGGCAAGGTCAAGATTGCCGGCATCAACGACTACACCTCCGAAGAGGTCGAGATCGAGATCAAGCTCGCCCGCGGCGTGTACGCCAACGACGTCATCGACGCCCTCTATGCCTTCACCGACTGCGAGACCGCGATCTCCGTCAATCCGCTGGTCATCCGCGACAACCGGCCGGTCATCATGCCGGTGAGCGAGATCATCTCCTATCACTCGGCGAAGCTCGTTGAGATCCTCAGGCGCGAGCTCGAGCTCGAGCGGCACAAACTGCGCGAGAAGTACCACGCACGGACCCTCGAGCGTATCTTCGTCGAGGAGCGCATCTACAAGAAGATCGAGGAGATGAAGACCGAGCGTGCGGTCATAGACGCCGTTCTCGAGGGCTTCGAGCCGTTCAAGGGCGAGATTCCGCGTGACGTTACCGAAGAGGACGTGGAGCGCCTGCTGAGGATCCCGATCCGGCGGATCTCCCTCTACGACATCAACAAGGCCCGTGAGGAGATGGAACGGATTACCGCGCGGCTCGCGGAGATAAAGAAGCACCTCTCGGACATCACCGGCTTCACCATCGACTACCTCGGCGACATCATCGGGCGAGTCGGCGAGGATTTCGAGCGGCGCACGAGCCTTACATCCTTCGAGAAGGTGGATGTGCGCGAGGCGGCTCAAAGGGATCTCACCCTCCGCTATGACGGAAATACCGGCTACCTCGGCTATGAGGTCGCGACGGGCACTACACAGTTCGACGTCTCCGTCTATGATCGTGTGCTCGTCATGCAGCGTGACGGTACCTACTACGTGCGAAACGTGCCGGAGAAGCTCTTTGTGGGCAAGGGGATGCTCTTCTGCGGCCGCGGCGAAAAGGAGGAAGTCGCGAAGCACACCTTCTCCCTCCTGTACCGGAACGCCAGGGGCGAGACCTACCTCAAGCGATTCCGGATCGAGACCTACATTCCCGATCGGGAATACTCCGTGCTTCCCGACGGCTGCAGGGTCCTCGATCTCACCGCAGACGAACGGAAACTCGTCCGCCTGCAGTACAAGCCGAAGCCTCGCCTCAAGAAACTCGAGGAGATCTTCGACCCAACGGAGCACCTCGTGAAGAGCGTGCGGGCGGCCGGCGTGCGGCTGTCGACGAAGGACCTGAAGAGCGGCTCGTTTGTATTGAAGCGCCGCAGCTAGGCCCCACGGCGCAGGGCGGCGGCCCGCCGCGGGAGAACCACCGGCGGCCCGCCGCG
>CAZWNS010000098.1:3141-6250 GCA_964635245.1 uncultured Spirochaetaceae bacterium | reverse complement strand
CGGCGTCGAGGCGAGCTGCGGGAGACCGGTCGGCGCCGGCCCCTGGTGAAAATCTGCGGCATCACGACCCGTGCCGACGCCGAGGCGGCGGTGCGCGCCGGGGCGGACATGCTGGGCTTCGTATTCGCCGAGTCACCTCGCCGGGCAGGGGAGGATCTTCTCTCCGAGCTCGCCGATCTCGAGGTGCTCAAAGTTGCCGTGGTGGTGGCCGGCGGCGGCCGGCCGGTACCGGGGGCGGTCTCACGGGCCCTGGAGTCCGGTCTTCTCGATGCCGTGCAGCTCCACGGTGATGAGCAGCCCGACGAATGCGCGGAACTCGCCTTTCCCTACTACAAGGCGGTGCGGCTGCGCTCGGTGGAAGACGTCCCGCGCGTCGCGGCGTATCGCAGCCCGCGGGTTCTCATTGACGCCTTCGACCGCAGTGCCTACGGCGGTACGGGCCGGCGCATCATGCCGGAGCTCGTGGGCGCCGTCGCCGCGGCCGGCCCGGTGTGGATGGCCGGCGGTATCGGCCCGGAGAACGTGGGGGAGATCATCACACGGCACCGGCCGGAGCTCATTGACGCCTCGAGCCTGCTCGAGGCGGAGCCGGGCCGTAAGGATCACGCGAAACTGAAGACTTTCTTCGAGGAGATAGACCATGCAGCGGGTGTACAACGACTACTTCGGTGAATTCGGCGGGCGCTACGTCGCCGAGGTGCTCCGCGCTCCACTCGACGAGCTCGAGCGGGAGTTCCAGACGGCCCTCTTCGATACCGCATTCCGGGAGGAGCTCAACCGCATCGGCGAGGAGTTCATCGGCAGGCCCACGCCGCTACTCTATGCTGAACACACGACACGGGAGACCGGCGGGGCGCAGATCTACATCAAGCTCGAGGGGCTTGCCAACACCGGCGCTCACAAGATCAACAACGCCGTCGGGCAGGTGCTGCTTGCGAAGCGTATGGGAAAGCAGCGCATCATAGCCGAGACCGGAGCGGGGCAGCACGGAGTCGCAACCGCGGCGGTCAGCGCGAAGCTCGGCATGGAGTGCACCATCTACATGGGCGAGCTCGACATCGACCGCCAGCGGCCCAACGTGTTCTGGATGGAGATGTTCGGCGCGCAGGTCGTGCCGGTCGCCTCGGGCAGCCGCACCCTGAAGGATGCGGTGAACGAGGCGCTTCGCGACTGGGCGGCGAGCTTCTCCGATACGCATTACGTCATCGGATCGGCCCTCGGACCCTCCCCCTTTCCCGACATGGTGCGAGAGTTTCAGTCGGTGGTGGGACGCGAGACCATGGACCAGCTCGATGCCCGCGGGGTCACCCCGACCGCACTGGTGGCCTGCGTGGGAGGGGGCTCGAACGCGATCGGCTTTTTCGCCCCCTACATCGACTTGCCGTCGCCGCGTCTCATCGGCGTGGAGGCCGGCGGCCGCGGTACCCGGACCGGGGAGCACGCCGCGCGCATGAACGGCCTCGGGCGAAGCGGCATCGTCCAGGGCTACAAGAGCCTCTTTCTCCTCGACGAGGATGGACAGGTGGAGGCCACCCACTCCCTCTCGGCGGGGCTGGACTATCCGGGGATCGGCCCGCAGCTTGCCTACCTCGGCTCCGCGGGGCGCGTTGAGTTTGCCCGCGCGAGCGACGTCGAGGCTCTCGAGGCGGTGAAGACCTTCGCGCGGAACGAAGGTGTCGTCTTCGCCCTCGAGTCCGCCCACGGCGGCGCGCACGCCCTGAAGGTGGCGGCGGAGCTTCCACCCGAAGCAGCCGTTGTCATCAACATGTCGGGGCGGGGTGACAAGGATCTCTTCATCGCCGCGAAGGAGATCAGCGGAGAGTCCTGGAACGAGTTCCTGCGAGCGGAGGCGGACCGCGTATGAAATCATCAGTGATGGCGCACCTCGTCGCTCACTATCCCTCCGGCCCTGCATCACTCGAGGTGGGGCGCGAGCTCGTGCGGGCCGGCGTCTCCTTCCTCGAGGTGCAGTTTCCCTTCTCCGATCCCACCGCGGACGGGCCGGCCATACAGGCTGCCTGTACACAGGCACTCGAGGCGGGGTTCAGGACTTCGGACGGCTTCGCCCTCGTGGAGACCCTCACCGCCGAGAGCACCGTACCGATCTTCATCATGACCTATGCGAGTGTGGTCGTATCCCACGGCGTTGAGTGGTTCGCCTCGCGTGCCGCGCAGGCCGGAGCGGCCGGGCTCATCGTGCCCGATCTTCCGCCGGATTATGACGAGGGGCTCTACGCCGCCGGCCGCGAGGCCGGATTGCACGTGGTTCCGGTGCTCGTGCCCTCCGCCTCACCCGAACGCGTCGAGCTGGCACTTGCCACGCGGCCGGCCTATGTCTACGCCGCGCTTCGAAAGGGGATCACCGGCGCGGCGACGGAGATCGGCGCGGAGAATATCGCGTTCCTCGAGGGCCTCAAGGCGCGCGGAATGCACGTGATGGCGGGGTTCGGCATTCGCAGGCGCGAGCAGGTGGAGGCACTGCACGGCCACGCCGACACCGTGGTGGTCGGCTCGGCCTTCGTAGACGTGATCTCACGCCGGGAGTCGGTCTCCGACCTTGCCGGGGAGCTCGTCTCGGGGCCGACCCTCTGATATACTCGGCTGATATACTCTGCGGGGCGGGAGGCGTGGTGAAGATGAGGCGGAGGCAGCGGCGGCAGCAACAACGGCGGCGACGGCGCGCGCGCCGATGTTCCGGAGTGTCGAGAGCGGCGGCTGCGGTAGCCCTCGCGGGCGTACTCTTCACAGCCGGATGCGCGAGCCTCTCCGAGATCGTCGAGCGGCCGACGGCCCGCGTGGTTGCGGGCGAGATCACCTCTTTGAGCTTCGATCGGGCCGAGCTCACCTTCGAGGTGGAGGTCACGAACCCAAATCCGGTGCGCGTACGTCTTTCCGGTATCGATTACGAGCTCTTCTTCGAAGAGTCGTCATTCCTGCGGGGCGCCACCGATGAAGAGCTCGAGATAGCGGCGAACGGCACCTCGACCGTCCGGATCCCCGTGGGTGTCGGCTATACCGATCTCATCGAGTCGGTTCGCGGTCTCAGCGACCGGCGGGAGACCGCCTATCGCCTCGCCGCCGGGATCGGCGTCGACGTCCCGGCCCTCGG
>CAZWNS010000098.1:0-3041 GCA_964635245.1 uncultured Spirochaetaceae bacterium | reverse complement strand
GGGAGACCGCCTATCGCCTCGCCGCCGGGATCGGCGTCGACGTCCCGGCCCTCGGCCGGGTGCGCCTTCCCGTCGAGCGTTCCGGCACGATACCGGTGGTGAGGCCCCCCCGCGTGCGGGTTCGCGAGCTCAGCCTCGAGAGTCTCGGTCTCAGCGGCGCCGACCTGCGCCTGCACCTCGGGGTAACCAACCCGAACGCCTTCGGCCTCTCGCTGCACACACTCGACTACGCGCTTCGCATCAACGGCGAGCTCTGGGGCTCGGCGCGGATCACCGAGTCCGCGGAGCTCTCCGAGGGAGGGCAGGGCGAGATCACGGTGCCCATCACCCTCGATTTCGGGGCTATGGGGCGCTCGGCGCGGGATCTCATCCTCGGCCGCGCGGACGTCGCGTACAACGTCTCCGGAACTCTGGAGGTAGGTACCAGCCTCGATATGCTCGAAACGGCGACGCTGCCCCTGAGCCTCGACGGCGAGATCGGCATTACACGAGCAGGATCGTAATCATCGCAATCATGAGCAGCATCGCCATGGGATACGCAACCGCGCACCCCGCAGCGATGAGGGCGTCGGTGGCGGGCTCTATTGCCGTGGCTCGTCACCACCGTCGGGGCCTTGTTCCGGGGTGCGTTCCGGTGCCCGGAATCCGGCCTGAAGCCCCGGCGGTTCTCCGTAGCCCTCCATGTAGACGGTGGTCGTCGGATAGGCAAACGCGATACCGCGCTCGGCGAAGCCCTCGAAAAGGGCGAGGTTTATCGCCTGCTGCGTGTTCATGTACACCGTATAGTCGGGAGAGAGCACGTAGTAGACCACCTCGAAGTCGAGACTGGAGCTTCCGAAGCCCTTGAAATGTGCACGGTCGAAGCGGGTGAGCTCCTGGCCCTCGATGATCTCCTGTACCAGTCCCGGAATGGCGCGCAGATCCTCGGGGGAGGTCTGGTAGATCACGCCGAAGCCGAAGACGATGCGACGCTCGCTCATGCGCTTGTAGTTGCGGACCCGAGAGCTCGTGAGATCCGCGTTGGACACGATGATCTCCTCACCGCCGAGAGAGCGCAGTCGCGTCGTCTTCACGCCGATTCGCTCCACCGTTCCGAGAATGTCCCCGAAAATCACGAAATCTCCGATCTCAAAGGGGCGGTCCATGAAGATGACGAAGTAACTGAACAGATCTCCGAGCACCGCCTGCGCGGCAAGGGCGACCGCGATACCGCTGATTCCGAGCCCCGCGACGACTGTGGAGATCTGGAAACCCAGATTGTCGAGCAAAAACAGGATTCCGATGATCCAGATAATGAGGTTCAGGACCGCCGTCAGGGGCCGGATGCGGTTGCGTTCTTCGGGGCTCCTCGTGCGCTCTACGTAATTGCCTATGCCCCGGTCGACCAGGCTGATGGTCAGCCGAATCAGGAACCAGGACATGAGAATGAGGAAGACCACTTCCGCTGCACGCGCCGCATCCGTTGGGAGCTGAATCGTGCGTACCGCCGCATAGAGCGCAGCGATGTGAAGCAGCGGGAAGAGAAATCGACGGATGCCGCGCACCGCCGGACTCTCGCGATCCTTAAACCGAGAGAGCATGATGCGCTTGGCAATCTGGAGCACGACGACGGCGATCAAGATAATGGCGAGTGCCGTCAAGAACTCCGCAACAGGTTGTCCGAGAAGCTCGAGCTCTGAAATGCGTTCCATTCTCCCAGTATATGGTGCAGTTGACAGTCGGAGAAGTCCGCGGTAGGAAAAGGCATGAAGCGGATCGGAGTCCTCGGCGGCATGAGCTGGGAATCCTCGGCGGAATATTATCGGATGATCAACGAACTGGTCGCCGAGCGGCTGGGAGGCTATCATTCGGCAGACATCGTCATGGTGTCGGTGGATTTCGACCCCATAGAACAGATGCAGCGTGAGGCTCGCTGGGACGATGCCGCCGCCGTGCTCGTCGAAGCGGCCCGCGCCTGCGAGCGGGCGGGCGCCGAATGTTTGTTGCTTGCCACCAATACGATGCATATCGTTTTCGATGAGCTCGAGGCCGCCACCGAGGCGCCCTGGATCCACATCGTCGATCCCACCGCACGGGCGGCGAAGGCGTACGGTACCCACGTCGTGGGCCTGCTCGGGACCACATTTACCATGGAACAGCCGTTCTACCGGGAGCGTCTCGAGAAGCGATTCGGCCTGAAGGTGGTCATCCCCGACGCCGATGATCGAGTCCTCGTGCACCGGGTGATCTTCGACGAGCTCGTCAGGGGCGTAATACGTGCGGAGTCACGGCGCGCCTACACGCGCGTGGCCGGACGCCTCGTCGACAAGGGCGCTGAAGCCGTTATTCTCGGCTGTACGGAGATCGGCATGCTGCTCCGGGAGGAAGACGTACCGGTGCCGGCTCTCGACACCACGAAGCTGCATGCCGAGGCGGCGGTGGGCTTTGCGCTGACCTGATCACTGTCAACGAAACCGTCACGGGGGAGTGTGACGCACGGGGACCGGGATTGCCACTCCACTCGGCCCCGGGTGGGGCCGAGTCGGAACCTGACAGGTTTTCGTCGGCCTCACAGAGACTCGATGACCTTGCTGATGCGGGTGCCGACCTCTGCGGCTACCGCTTCGAGCTCCGGATTGTCCACCGACGCCATCGAGGCGCGCGGGTCGACGGCGGCCGCTTCGACCTTTCCGTCCCCGTGATCCTGGACGATAACGTTGCACGGCAGCATCGTGCCGATCTTGTCCTCGGTAGAAAGCGCCTTGTGCGCGAACTGCGGGTTACAAGCCCCCAGGATACGATAGTCGCGAAAGTCCTCGCCGAGTTTCTCCTTCATAGTCTGTTTCACGTCGATTTGGGTAAGAACGCCGAAGCCTTCCTTTTTGAGCTCCTCGGTAATACGATCTATGGCCGCCTCGAAGGGCATGTTCAGCGTCTTGGCGAAATAGTAGCTCATCTGCGGTACCTCCTATCGGAAAGGTAAATATGAGTGAAATCGAAAGCAAATTGAGGTATATAGCAGCGTGTGGGTACAATCAGCAGAACGAAAACGGGTGTAAGGA
>CAZWNS010000097.1:0-6969 GCA_964635245.1 uncultured Spirochaetaceae bacterium | reverse complement strand
GTGTCAGCTTCGAGGTGATGCGGCGCAACGGCTGCGACCGAGCATTCGCCTTCGACCCGCATTTCGATCAGCAGGGATTTTTCACGCGCCTGGCGTAGCCGGCACCCAGAACCAGGCATCAAGTATTGACACATAACCCGCGCCCTCGCCGAGGGCTGGGGCGTTGTGTCCACCCAGGTGATGATGGAATACGCGGCGGTTGCCTCGAACAGGCTCGGTCAGCCGCGGGATGCCGTCACCAGACAGACCTTCCTACTCGAGCGGCTTGAGGTTGTCACCGTCTCCCCGGAGATCGTTCGAAACGGCCTTGAGTTCGCCGCTCAGTACCGGCTTTCGTTTTGGGACGGGGTGATTCTTGCCGCCGCTCATGCGGCGCGCTGCGAACTGCTCTACAGCGAGGACTTCTCCGCCGGCCGGCGCTACGCCGGCATCGAAGTGCGAAATCCGTTCGCCTGACCGGCTGCCGGTCGGCTGCACGGCCACATCACAGCACCCACACGGCTATCATCCGCTCGGAACAGCGCGCATCAGCCGGGCGCCCCAGAGGCGACGCCCGGCGGGTATCTACGCGTTAGAGGATGAAGAACGAAATGATCAGCACGATGGCCACGATGTAGGTAGCAACGCTGATGTCCTTGCCTTTGCCGAAGAGCACCTTGAGAATAACGTAGGAGGCCAGTCCCCACACGATACCTTCGGCAATGCTGTAGGCAAGCGGCATCATGACGATCGCCAGGAATGCCGGCACCGATTCGCTGACCTCGGAGAAGTCGATCTCCCGCACCGGGCTCATCATGAATACACCCACGAGGATGAGGGCCGGGGCGGTTGCGGCGCCCGGAACCAACAGGAACAGCGGGCTCAGGAACAGCGCCAGCAGGAACAGCACGGCGGTGGTCAGGGCGGTGAGGCCGGTTCGCCCGCCTTCCTCGACGCCCGCGGCACTCTCGACGTAGGTGGTCACCGTGGAGGTACCCAGCATGGCGCCCGCCGTCGTACCGACCGCATCGGCGAGCAGCGCCTGCTTGGCCCGGGGAATCTGCCCGTCCGGCTTCATGAGCCCCGCCTTGGTGGAGACACCGATGAGGGTCCCCACCGTGTCGAAGATGTCGACAAAGAGGAAGGTGAAGAGCACGATCAGCATGTCGCCGGTGAATATGCGGCTGAAGTCGAACTGCAGGAAGATCGGAGCCAGAGAGGGAGGAGCGGAGAATACACGGAACCCCTCGACGTTGGTGACGCCCATGGGAATTCCGATGATGGTCGTGGCAATGATTCCCCACAGCAGGGCACCCTTCACCTTGTAGGCCATAATGGTTGCCGTCAGGATGAGGCCGATGACGGCAAGCAGGGCCACGGGCTCCCCGATGTTGCCGAGGGCAACGAGGGTCGCCTCGTCATCGACAATGATGCCGGCGTTCTGCAACCCGATGAAGGCGATGAACAGGCCGATACCGACCGATACCGCCCGCTTGATGTTCATCGGGATCAGATTGATGATCGCCTCCCGCACGTTCAGCAGCGTGAGGATGATGAAGATGATACCCTCGAGGAACACCGCGGTCAGCGCGAGCTGCCAGCTGTAGCCCATCCCGACGACCACCCCGAAGGCGAAGAACGCATTCAATCCCATGCCGGGGGCCAGAGCGTAGGGAAGCTTCGCGACCAGCGCCATCACCAGCGTGGCGATGAGCGATGCCAGCGCAGTGGCCGTGAATACCGAATCCGCCGGCATCCCGGCAGCGGAGAGTATGTCCGGATTGACCGCGAGGATGTACGCCATCGTCAGGAAGGTTGTGGCCCCGGCGATGATCTCCGTTCGCACAGTCGTGTTGTTCTGCTTCAACTCAAAGAACTTCTCCATAGTCCCTGCTCCAGTTTTGATAAGATTGCGACCCTGCCGACGCTTCGGTGAGAAGCGTCAGCGACAGGGTAACCCGGCTCGGCGGCAGGCGCAACTGCAAAACTTCGCGCATAACGTCCAAAGTGCGGGAAAACCGGGCCCGCTCGCCGCGGGAAGGCGCAGTTTCCACTTGTCGGCTGCTGCAACCGGCGCTAAGCTGACCGCAAGGAGAAGGCAGGAGATGAAGAGCACCCGGCTGGACAAGAAACGACTGATCGAAGTGGCTAGCGGACGGAAGCGGGCCGAGGTGGTCCTCAAGAACGCCCGGATCGTCAACGTCTACACACACGAGGTCATCGACGGGAGCCTCGCCATTGACCAGGGCCATATCGCCGGGAGCGGTGCCTACGGCGGCCGCGAGGAACACGATCTCGGCGGCCGCTACCTCCTCCCGGGCCTCATCGACAGCCACGTACACATCGAGTCCTCCCTGCTGTCTCCGGAACAGTTTGCACGTCTCGTCGTACCGCGCGGCACGACATCCGTGGTCGCCGATCCGCACGAGATCGCAAACGTCGCGGGGATCGAGGGTATTCGCTACATGATCGAAACCTCACGGGATCTCCCGCTCGACGTGTATTTTATGCTGCCGTCCTGCGTCCCGGCCGCCGCGTTCGAGAATGCCGGGGCCGTACTCGACGCGGCAGCCCTCGGCGAGCTCATCGACCACGAGGCCGTTCTCGGGCTCGGCGAGGTGATGGACTACCCCGCCCTCGCCCGGGGCGACGAGGGGCTGCTTGCGAAGATCGCCCTCGCGGCTGATCGGAACAAGCCCATCGACGGTCACGCCCCCATGGTGGAAGGACGCGGGCTTTCCGCCTATCGCGCCGCGGGAGTGGAAACCGATCACGAGTGCTCCACCCTCGACGAAATGCGGGACCGGCTCCGCCTCGGTATGCGGGTGCTCATTCGCGAAGGCTCGGCCGCCCGCAATCTCTCCGAGCTCATTCGGGGGGTGGACGCCGCCACCGCCCACAAGTGCTCCTTCTGCACCGACGACAAGCAACCCGCGGAGCTCATGAGCGAAGGTCACATCGATTACAACGTGCGCCTTGCCATCGAAAACGGACTCGACGCCATCACCGCCGTTCAGCTGGCCACGGTAAACGCCGCCGAAGGGTACGGGCTCACGGGCAAGGGTGCGCTCACCCCGGGCTTTCACGCCGATCTCATCGTCGTCGACGATCTACGGAGCTTCACCGTCGAAGAGGTGTACAAGGACGGCCGCCTCGTGGCCCGCAACCACACGGCGGAGTTCTCGGTGCCCGTGCCGGACACGAGCGCCGTAAGCGGCAGCGTCAGGATTCCGAAGCTTACACCGGAATCGTTTCGGCTGAAGCTCCGAGGCGACATGGCCACCGTCATCCACGTGCACCCGAAAAGCCTCATCACCGAAAAGGCGGTCCGAAAGGTCTCCACCGACGCCGCCGGCTGCTTCGCTCACGAGGAGAAGCTCGACATCTGCCGACTTGCCGTCATCGAACGTCACCGAGGCAACGGCAACATCGGGCTCGGGCTGGTGGAGGGGTTCGAGCTTCGCGGCGGGGCGATCGCTACGACCATCGCCCATGACTCGCACAATCTCATCATCCTGGGCGACTCCGACGCCGACATGCTCGCCGCGGCCCTGGAGCTCGAGCGCTGCGGCGGGGGCATGACCATCAGCAAAGGCGGGGAGATACTCGACACCCTCGAGCTGCCCATTGCCGGGCTGATGTCCAACCGCGGCGGCGACGAGGTCAGCGGCCGCCTCGCGGCGATTAACCGCCTCGCCTACGAGGAGCTCTCGGTCAACCCGGGCATCGATCCGTTCATGGGGCTGTCGTTTCTGGCGCTGCCGGTGATCCCGGAGCTGCGGCTGACCGACCAGGGACTCTTCGACGTAAACGCCTTCGAGTTCGTGGATATCGACGTGCAATGAGCAAGAAGATCGTCATCGCCATCGGGGGCAACTCGCTCATCACGGATTCGAAGCACGTCACGGTGCCGGCCCAGTACGAAGCGGCCTATCTGACGGCGCGGAACATGGCGCCCCTTCTCACCTCGCAGCACCAACTGGCGATCGTCCACGGTAACGGACCCCAGGTCGGCTTCATTCTTCGGCGCGCGGAGCTCGCGAGGGAGCATCTCCACATGGTTCCGCTCGATTCCTGCGTCGCGGACACCCAGGGTGCGCTCGGGTACAACATTCAGACGGCGGTGCGAAACGTGCTCGGCGGTCTGCACCAGAGCCGCAACGTCTCCACGATCGTCACCGAGGTGCTCGTGGACGCCGACGATCCCTCCTTCCACTCACCGTCGAAGCCGATCGGCGGATTCATGGAGGAGGCCGAGGCGCGCCGCCACGAGCACGCCGACGGCTGGGGCGTTATCGAGGATTCGGGGCGCGGGTGGCGGCGGGTGGTGCCCTCTCCCCGTCCGCGGGAAATCCTGGAGCTCGAGGTCATTCGCCGGCTCGTCGAGAGCGGTACGGTCACGATCGCCGTCGGCGGCGGCGGAATACCCGTCGTGCGCAACGATCAGAACCACTACGTGGGCGTCGAGGCGGTCATCGACAAGGACCTCGCCGCGAGCCTGCTCGCCCGCAGCCTCGATGCGGACCTGTTTCTCATCTCCACGGCCGTGCCGAAGGTCTCACTGCACTTCGGCGGTCCCGATCAGAAAGACCTCGATGAGATCTCCGTCGCCGAGGCCCGCCGCTACACCGCCGAAGGCCATTTCGGCCGCGGCAGCATGCTTCCGAAGATCGAGGCGATGATCGAGTTCGTGGAGGCCACCGGCCGAGTCGGCGTCATCACCGACCCGGAGCACCTTGCGGCGGCGGCCGCAGAGGGCCGGAGCGCCGCGGGGGCGGGCACCGCCGGCACGCGGATCGTGCCGTAGCGCCGCGCGGCGCGGGCCCGCCGGACCACGCGGCCCTCGGGTCAGTCGAGGCGGATGAAGGGGATGCGCAGGTCCTCGTGGATCGCTTCGCTGAACTCGGCATCGTAGAGGCGATTCAGGTGCCCGGCAGCAAGCCCCTCGCTCGCCTCGCCGGCGAAGAGGACGGCGCCCTCCTTCATCAACACCGCATCGTCTGCAACCTGGCGGGCATGGAGCGGGTCATGGGTGGTGAGGAGCACCGTCAGCCCCTCTCCCGCGAGCTTGACCACCAGTCGGAATACCGACACCGCGTGCACCGGGTCGAGATGGCTCGTGGGCTCATCGAGGAGCAGCACCTGAGGCTCCTGCGCCAGCGCCCGGGCTACCGAGACGAGCTGCAGCTCCCCGGCCGAGAGCTCCTGCACGTTGCGGTCGGCCAGGTGATCCGCCCCCGCGAGCTCGACGGCGTGCCGCGCGGCCGCGAGATCCCCCGCGTTCGGGCTTCCCCAGTAGGGAACGCGGGCGGCACGACCGAGGAGCACGTACTCGAGCACCGGGTAGTTAAAGGGGAGCGACACCGACTGCGAGACGAAGGCCGCAGTCCGGCCCAGCTCGCTGCGGGTGAACGAGGAGAGCGGCCTGCCCATCATCCGGATCTCCCCGCCCTTCGGTGTCAGGTATCCGAGGGCAAGCGCCAGGAGCGTGCTCTTTCCCGAGCCGTTCGGACCGAGGAGCACCGTCACGCGCCCCGCGCCGATCTCCAGCTCCACCCCTTCGAACAACCTGCGGCGGTCGGAGTAGCCGAACTGCAGATCCCGTACCTCGAGAGCGTTCATCGCTTAAACCTCACCTGCCCGGTAGACAGGAGCGAGAGGAAGAGGGAGGCGCCGAGAAACGAGGTGATGATCCCGAGGGGGATCTCGTACACCATGAGCGAGCGGGCGATGGTGTCGCAGACGACGACCATCACCGCCCCGAGCAGCAGGGAGGCGGGCAGAGCCCGGCTCCCCTCGACGCCGAAATGGCGCCGCGCCACGTGCGGGACCAGCAATCCGACCCAGCCGATGATTCCGGCCACCGCCGTAACGCCCGCGGTTGCCGCGGAGGCCGCAACAAGCAGCAGCAGCCGCTCCCGTCCCGGACGGGTACCGATGGAATGGGCGGTGAGATCGTCGAGGCTGAGAATGCTGAGACGCCAGCGCAGCAGCACCAGCACCAGAAGCGCCGGCGCAACGAGCGGAAGCACTATCAGCGTCGTCCCCCAGGTCGTTCCCGACAGCCCCCCGAGCATCCAGAACGTCATCTCCTGGAGTCGTGAGAGCGGATCGGCGAGGTACTTCAGGACGCCGAGCCCCGAGGCGAACAGCGCCGAAACGGCAATACCGGAGATCACCATGCGGATCACCCAGCCGCCGAAGCGCACCCGTCGGGCCACACCGTAGGAGAGAAAGAGGCCGGCGGTGGCAAAGACCACCGCGGATAGCTGCACCGCACCGGCCACGCCGGGAAGCACGAGGATGGCCAGGGCGGCGCCGAATGCCGCCCCCTGGGTAACCCCGAGGAATCCCGGCTCCACCAGAGGATTGCGAAACAGCATCTGAAAGGCGCACCCCGAGGCTGCAAGGCTTGCCCCGAGTAGTGCGGCGGTAAGTACCCGCGGCAGTCGAAGATGGAGGAAGATGCCGCGTGAGGTCTCGGTTCCGAGCAGGGCCGCAGGCGTGCTCAGCCCCGGCGCCGGATACCGCCCGATGAGGAGCGAGATCCCGATCGCCATGATCACCACCACGAACAGCGGCCACATGGCGGCATGCCGGCCCCGCGCCTGCACCTGATCAGTCAAGCAGATCTCCCGACAGCCGCGGCTCGACCAGCTCCTCGTAGTCGTCGCGGTCCATGCGGTAGAACTCCCGATAGAAGGAGAAGACACGCTCGCGAAACGATTCATCGAACAGCTGCGGATGCAGGACGCGTGCAATCCATTCCGCACCGAGTATCCACCGCGTGTCGGGCTGCCCGTAGCTGTGAAAGTCGGCGGGCATGGCGTATACCTCGTTGTTGCGGACCGCCGAAAGGGTCTGCCAGCGGTCGTCGGCGATCACCTCGTCGCGAACCTCGTCGGCCGGCTCGTGGTAGGAAACGATGACGATGACCTCGGGGTCCCACAGGGCGATCTGCTCGAACTGCACCTCGTTCCATCCGGGACT
>CAZWNS010000096.1:5183-7532 GCA_964635245.1 uncultured Spirochaetaceae bacterium | reverse complement strand
TGCGTGCCGGGAGAAAAGCGGAACGTGACTCCGATCGCGCAGCGCCGCCGGCTTCCTGCGGCGGCGCCCCGCGGCTTCCTGCGGCGGCTTCCTGCCGCGGCGCCTACAGCGCTTCGAGCTGCCCCTCGCCGCTGAAGTCCGAAAGCCGCACCTCGGCAAGCTCCTCTTCGGAGACATCGAGCCGCTCTCCGGTGAGCTCCGCGATTGCCTCGACGAGACTCATCGCATCGAGTCGGTACTCCTTCATGAGGTACTCTCGCGAGGCCCCGTGGGCGTAGGTGTCGAAGAGACCGAGCCTGGTAAGGCGGTTTCCCACTCCTCGCTCGGCCATGAGCTCGGCCACGCAGCTGCCGAGACCGCCGACTGTCGTGTGATTCTCGAGGGTCACCACCCCGTACTTCGCCTTTGCGCAGGCCTCGGCCACCCGCTCGTCTGAAAACGGCTTGAGCGTTGTCACATGAAGATGCTCGACCGACACACCCCTCCTCTCGAGGACTCCGGCGGCACGCATGGCTTCCTCGGTACAGATGCCCGAGGTGATGACCGTGACATCCTCTCCCTCGCGCACGACCCGTGCGGTATCGAGTTTCATGGCCGCCGAGGCAGGGAAGAGCCGCGGGATCTCCTTTCTGAGCATCCGCACGTATACCGGCCCGTCGACCGCGTGGGCCACGTCGAGCACGCTCTCCACGTCGGTAGCGTCACCCACCTCGAGTATCGTCATGTTCGGGACACCCCGAAGCACGGCGATGTCGTCGATTGCCTGATGGCTCACCCCGCCCGGCGTGGTGATGCCCGGCAGGAACCCGAACATCCGCACCCGCAGGTTCGGATAGGCGATGGACATTTCTATCTGATCGAGCGCGCGGCGATAGAGAAACACGGCAAAGGTGTGCACGAAGGGCGCGAACCCCTCGCGGGCCATGCCGCCGGCCCAGCTCATCATGTTCTGCTCGGCCATGCCCAGGTTGAAGAAGCGATCGGGATAGGTATCGCGAAAGGAGCGTATTTCGGTGGAGCCGGTAAGGTCGCCGGAGAAGACAACCACTTCGGGCTTGTCGGCGGCCCAGAGGACCAGGTTGCGCTCGTGGACTTGCTGCACCAGTTCCATCGTCTACATCTCCTCGAGAAAGCGCTCGAACTCCGCCTTCTCATCCGCAGATTTGAAGCGGACGAAGTGGACGTGGGGCTTTCTCTTCTCGAGAAGCGGCACCCCGCGCGTGCTGTCGGTGTAAGCCAGTACAAAGAGCGGGACGCCGGCGTGCTCGGCGCGCGCGGCCGCCTCGAGGGCCTCGACATCGTGTCCGTCGACGGCTTCCACGGCCGCACCGAAACCCCGCAGCCGATCAGCGAGGGTGTCGATGTTCATGACGTCTTTCGTAGCGCCGTCGACCTGCTGACCGTTTACATCGACGAACACCATCACGGTATCGAGCCGGTAGTGGATGAGAGCCTGCACCGCCTCGTAGGTCTGCCCCTCCTCGAACTCGCCGTCGGACATGAACACCACCGTACGGCCACCCTCGCCCTTCAGCCGTCGGGCGAGCGCGATGCCGCCTGCCTGGCTCAGCGCCTGCCCGAAGGATCCGGTGGTGAGCTCCATGCCCGGCGAATGCTCACCGCCGATCATCTCCACCGAGCTCCCGTCGGTGTTGAACTGATCAAGCCCTTCCGGCGCCATGCGCCCGGTCTCCACGAGCGCCGCGTACACTGCAACCGCGTAATGCGCCGCGGACAGCAGCAGCCGATCGCGCCCGGCGTCGCGCGCGCCGTTATAGGCCGCACCGAGGGGATGATGCCCCGGGCGGGGCACGCCGGGAAACGGCGGGGGTACCGCGGGCCCCTCGCTCGGGCCGATGTTCAGTATTCGCGTATAGAGCACGGCGAGCGTTTCCGCCGAGGACAGAGCCTGGCTCAAGTAGCAGCCGTTCTTCTCTATGGTCAGGGCGAGCGCCCGTTTTCGGATTCCGTGGGCGACGCGCCCGACCTCGGCGTGCGGCTGCTCGGTAGGCTTCCCGATCGACATGTGGGCGGGTCTCCTTCGTTGCCACTATAGTGCAGCCACGCCCGCCCCGCAATGCGCCGCGCCGGCGGGCTACATCCCCGACGCCTCCAGGAGACGTCGCCGGAAAAGGTTGCAACTGCAACCTCCTTGTATTACTGTTTCGCGTATGTACATTGATCGCAGAGGAAGACGAAACGAACAACGAGGGACAACGTGGACCGGTGGAAACGCTTCGCACCGGATCATCACAACGTGCATATTCCTCCTCGTCGGTGCGGCGGCCGCTGCAGCCCCCCAGGCGGAGCTCTGGCCCCGGTGGGAAGCCCACGACGCCTCGTCAACCG
>CAZWNS010000096.1:3954-5083 GCA_964635245.1 uncultured Spirochaetaceae bacterium | reverse complement strand
GTTCAGTCGCGGCCCCTGGGATGACGAGCTGCTGCGCGTCGAGGGAGAAGTGCTCACCCTGAACGACGTAGAGCACCGCATCATCCGGCCGATCTGGCAGGATGCGCGCATCCACTACGTGGTGAATTGCGCGAGCATCGGGTGCCCGAACCTGTATCCCGAGCCGCTCACTGCGGACAACTGGCGCCGCATATTCGAGGAGTCGGCCGCGGACTACATCACCCATCCGCGCGGGATGAGGTTCGAGGGCAACCGACTGGTCCTCTCGGAGATCTACAACTGGTATGTCACGGACTTCGGCGACTCACTGGACGGGGTGGTGAGCCACCTCGAGGGCTACGTGGACACGGAAACCGCAGAGCGACTGCGCGACTTCGACGGGCGGGTCCGCTACGAATACGATTGGTCGCTCAACGAGCCATAGGACGATCGGAGCTGAGAGCATGAGACGCACGCGCGGCGGCGGATTCGGCCGCGTGTACACCCTTGTCGGCATCGGGGCTCTGCTCATTCTGTGGGTCGCGGTGGCCGCACTGGAGGTTGTCCCGGAGCTCTTCGTGCCACGGCCGAGCAGCGTAGCGGAAGCCTTCGTGCAGGTGAGCCTGGAAGGCTACCGCGGCGGTACCCTGCTGCAGCATCTCGCGCCGAGCATGGTCCGTCTCCTCACCGGTTTCGGTCTCGCCGCCGTAACGGCGATTCCCCTCGGCCTGGTGATGGGGTTCAGCGCTACCCTCAGGCGGATCGTCGATCCCCTCATCGAGCTCTATCGACCGCTGCCCCCGCTTGCCTACTATACGCTGCTGATCGTCTGGCTCGGGATCGGAGAGGCGTCAAAGATCGCCCTCCTCTTTCTTGCCGCTGTGCCGCCGCTGGTCATTAGCGCAATGGCGGGTGTGCGGGCAATAAGCCCGCAGCGGATAGAGAGCGCGTACGCCCTCGGAGCCTCCCGCCGACAGACGCTGATGCACGTGGCCTTCCCCTCCTGCCTGCCCAATATATTCACGGGCCTGCGGGTCGGGATCGGCTTTGCCTACACCACCCTCGTGTCGGCGGAAATCGTGGCTGCCGCCGAAGGCGTCGGATGGATGGTGCTCGATGCAAGCAGGTTTCTCAGGACCGACATCATATT
>CAZWNS010000096.1:2256-3854 GCA_964635245.1 uncultured Spirochaetaceae bacterium | reverse complement strand
CCGGATGAGATCGTCATAGGCTTCCAGGCGATTCCCAATGGTGAGATCGTTGCGAAGAACCTGGGCTGGCACGAGGAAACGCTCGGTGCGCCGGTGCGATGGGTGCAGTTCAACTCCGGAAGCGAGCTCAATAGCGCCGTCGCGGCGGGCAGCGTCGACCTCGGGCTCGGCGGAAGCTCGACCACCGTAGCCGCAATCGCTCACGGCGTACCGGCCGAGGTCATCTGGATCTACGACATCATCGGCGACAACGAAGCCCTTGTGGTTCGAGACGGCGCGGGCATCGAGTCGTTCGAGGATCTGGAAGGGCTCCGGGTCGCCGCTCCTTTCGGAGCGACGACACACTACCACCTGCTGGCCGCGCTTCGGCTCAATGAGGTGGATCCCGCGGATCTCACCGTTATGGACCTCTCCCCTCGGACATGCTCGCCGCCTGGCAACGGGGCGACATCGACGCCGGCTTTGTCTGGGAGCCTACCCTTGCGGCCATGCTCGATCTCGGAGGCGAGGTGCTCGTCTCGAGTGGAGAGATCGCCGCCGCGGGCTTTCCCACCGGCGACATCGGTATCGTGCACGAGCGATTCGGCCGCAGACATCCCGACGTCGTGGTTCAGTACCTGAAGAATCAGATCCGTGCCGTCGAGCTCATCCGGGCCGAGCCCGAGCGGGCCGCGCGTGCGGTGGCGCAGGAGTTCGGCCTGAGCGCCGGGGAAGCACAACGGCAGATGGGCACCCTTGTCTTCCTTGACGGCGAAGAACAGTTGCAGCCGGAATACCTCGGCACCGGTGAGACGCCCGGCACCTTCGCGGAGGTGTTTCTCGAGACGGCCCGTTTCCTCGAGGAACAGGACACCATCCGCACCGCGCCCGAGCTCGAGGTCTTCGAGGAGGCCATCAACAGTAGCTTTCTCGAGCGGGCGGTTCGTGAGAGGGACGGTTGACGGGCCGGCCGCATAACACCGGGAGTAGCGCGTGCACTCTGAGCTGGAGCTACGGGACGTTTCGTTTTCCTACCGCACCGCCAGCGGCGTCATTCCGACGGTCGATCGGCTTTCCCTTCGGATCAAGCGGGGGGAGTTTGTCTCGATCGTCGGGCCCTCGGGCTGCGGCAAGACCACCGTGCTCCGGCTCATGGCCGGATTCCTGCACCCCGACGAGGGCTCGGTGCTCGACGAGGGCCGGCAGGTCGACGGCCCGGACTGGCGACGTGGTCTGGTCTTCCAGAAGCCCGAGCTCTATCCCTGGCTGAGCGTGGAGGGAAACGTCGCCTTCGGCCCGCGCATGCGCGGCCTGTCGCACGAGGAGCGCGCCAAGCGGGTGCGCCATCATCTCGAGCTGGTCAAGCTGTGGGATTTCAGGGCCAAGCGGCCCTATGAGCTTTCCGGCGGAATGCAGCAGCGGATCGCTCTGGCGCGCGTTCTGGCCAACGAGCCGCACATACTGCTCCTCGATGAGCCCTTCGGCGCCCTCGATGCCCTCACCCGCGAGCACATGCAGGACGAGCTCCGGCGGATTCACGAGCGCACTCAGTGCACGGCCGTGCTCGTCACCCACAGTGTGGAGGAAGCGGTGTACCTGTCCTCGCGCTGCGTGGCGTT
>CAZWNS010000096.1:0-2156 GCA_964635245.1 uncultured Spirochaetaceae bacterium | reverse complement strand
AGACCGAGGCCGTACATCGAGGTATAGAACACCGTCGGGGCGAAGCGGTTCGCCAGAATGACCCAAAAGGGGTTGGTGAAGTTCATGAGAATACCGGCGGTATAGATTACGGATGCCCGCCGCTTGTTCGCCTCGCTCGTGCGAAGCCGCAGCAGTCCCAGCCGCATGACCCCCTTGGAAAGGTGGATGGTCGAGGTCCCGAGGACACCCACCGCCATCGCGACAAGGGCTCCGGTAAGCTCCGTCATCGCTCCTCCCCTGCCGTCGGCGACGCGCTCCGTCTCGGCCGCATCCCGTAGCGCCGGAGAGCCTCGGGGTTCTCGGCCTCGTAGCTCTCGATGAACCGCCGCCTCGCCTTGTCGCTGAGCTTTCCGGCGGGAACCCACAGTGCCGCCTCGAGCGCACCGCCGAAATCCGCATCGCGGGCGGTATCGAAAACCGCCATCGACTCGGTCGCCTTCATATACGACAGAAGGATCGGCGGCGGCGCCACGTCGTGTTTCCTGAGCTCGTCTGAGAGGCTCTCCAATGCGGCTTCTCTCGCCATAGTCCGATAGAGCCGGGCCCGGAGCTCATCGATCGCCGCTGATCTGTAGGCAGTCTCGGGCAAAGCCGAAATCAGCCCCGCGGGTCCCGCGTAGTGCTCGTACAGGAAGGCCAGCAGGGAATCCACTGCGGCGGCGGGCCATGCCCGGTACACCGAGACGTTTCCGAAGAAGTATTCGACTTCGGGATACTCCGCGGCAATGGCGCCGAGGCCGGCCCAGACCACGAACAGTCCGACGATGGCTCGCTTCGCCTCGCGGTTCACGACCGAGCGCCCGAGCTCCACCGACACACCCAGGTATCGGTCCCGAAACGTTTCGGAGAAACGGAAGAGATCCGTAGTCCGAAGGCAGGAAAGGTCACCGGCGCCGAGGGCCTCCTCGCCGAAGAGAAACCGGTACATGGCGACGATTTCGCCCGCTTCGGGATCCCAGGCGACGAGCTGCTTGTAGCACGGTGAGTCGGTATCGTAGCGGTCGATATCCCGTGCCGCTCCGCGGCCGGCGCCGACCGCGCGGTACTCCCGCTCGCGGATCCGCCCGATTTCGTCCATCACCGTCGGCGACTCGGCAGCCGTCGTTACGTAGACCTCGAGACCCTTATAGCTTCGAAGCTTCATTGCCGGTGTCAGCTCCCCGGCCAGCATCTCCGCCGGAGCCGCCTCGGCGATCGGTGTGAGCGAGTTTTCCGCCATCAGCTATACCTCCTCACAGTCGGCCCCTCTCGACCCGCCGGCGAAGCCGCTCGGCCAGCGCCTGGTCGCGCTGCCCTCCGCGGGCCTCACCCGGATCGACCGGAGCACCGACGGTCACCCGCACACGGTGTCCCCGGCGGCGCAGCAATTCGTCCACGAGGAGCAGCATCTCCAGATTCACGGTGACACCGAGGGCACGGCGAAGCCGCCAGATCGCATAGAAGCGCCGGGAATTGCGGCCCGAGACGTGCACGGGGACCAGCGGGCGGCCCGCACGTCGGGCGTGGTGGATGAATGCCTTATTCCAGGGATACTCGCGCAGCACCCCGCCGCGGAACCGCGCGGTGAGCCCTGCGGGGAACACCAGAACGGGTGAGGCGGAGCGGTACATCGTTTCGAACGCGGAGAGCCGGTGCGCGTTCGATCCGTACTTGTCGACCGGGACTACAAACTCGTGCAGCCCCGGCAACGCCAGTAACAGGTCGTTGGCAGGGAGTCTCAGCCCTCCGTACCGTCGGCAGAGAAGCTGCATCAACGCCAGCCCGTCGATACCGCCGGTGGGATGATTCGCGCAGACAACGATGCTCGCGGTGTCGGGCAGGCGGCCGATCCCCTCGTAGTCGACCTCGATTTCCAGCTCGGAGAGCGCCACCTCCACAAACTCGCATCCGGAGCAGTGCCGGGTCTTCTCGATGAACCCGCGCAACTCTCGCTGGTGTATGATGAGCTCGAGCACGCGAAGTGCCCATCGAGGAGTACGACGCGCTAGTCGGGGGTTCTTCGCACGAAACAGCGCGCCCACATCAAGCGACACACCGCCACCCCCAGGCCGTTCCGGAGTCAGGTTCTCGGTTCCGCCGTCCCGCAGCCGATGCATTTCCTGGAATATAGTTGTAGCTGCATTTAATGTCGAGTG
>CAZWNS010000095.1:0-7719 GCA_964635245.1 uncultured Spirochaetaceae bacterium | reverse complement strand
GGCCAGCATCGCTTCGCTGAGGATATGGCGGGTGATGGCGTACAACGGCGGAATGCCCTCCGTAGCCGCAAGCGGCACCGAAAGGGACGCCGTATGCTCAAGCGGCAGGTCGGAGACATAGTAGAACAGCCGTGAGCGAATATCGTGCGATATAACGCCGAGCTGGGCCGATTCGACTACCTGCAAATAGTAGTGAATACCCTCCATCTCGATACCGAGACATCCCCAGATCTGCCGGTAAAAGCGAAGCATCCGCCGGTTCTGAAGCAGGGTTCCGTCAACCGTCAGCAGCGGTCCCGTGTGGATCTTGTGCCCGGGAATCCGTGCGGCCAGGCGCTCGCAGGCCGCCTCGTCCGGCGCCGGCAGCGGCTGAAAGGTGTCGGCATTCTGACCCACGAAGCCGTCGGGGGCGAGCACGTCGCCTCGCGCGCCGGTGAGCGCCCCCGCCTTCCCGAGGAAGTTGATGCTCGCCAGGTTATGACCGAAGAGCATCAGCAGGTTCTTAATGATATGGCGGGCCTGCTCACCGAAGGCGTAGTCTATGTTTACGATAAGGTCACGGGTTCCCGGCGGGATGGGTATGCCTGGATCGACGGCATGCTCGTGCAGACGGGTGACGTCTATGAGCTGCACCTGCACCCCCGTGGAAGCCGTCTCCTCGAGACGCAGCACGCCGCAGCCCTCCGCGGCGGCACGACTTGCCTCCGCCGCTTCGGGGAATGCCGCGAAGTAATCCCGCGCGAGAGCGTAGAGGCGGTCGTATGCATGCTCCCACTCGAGATCCATGTAGGGATGTCCGGTGCGTCGTGCCCACTCGCACACCTCGTCCATGTGCGCAGGGAACCAGGGGTTCAGACAGTTGGTCACCGAATGGGTATTGCTGCTGATGATATGGACGCGCACATCCGCCGGAAGGGCCGACGGCTGATAGCCGATAAGCCGTTCGGTTGCGTTTCCGACCTGATCGGTCCATAGCTCGAGACTGCGGCTGTTGTAGTTGTTTCGCTGCCGGCGCACGTCGATACTGAACATCTCCCGATGACAGGCAATCTCGTAGAGGGTCTTCACGGTTCGCCCCGGCCACACCGATTCGAGCCCGTCGACCTCCGCGTCGGTGAACCCGAGACGCCGCAGAAGACTGCGCCGCGCCTCGGCTGAGTGGTTCTCGGGATACTCGAGGTAATCACGAATGCGTGAGAGTGCGTCGGGCGTCTTGACCCGACTGCGGATCTTGCCCGCCTCCACGGCGTAGAGGCAGAGAGTGGTGATGAGATCCATCAAATCGGAGAGACCGTTGCGAAGCAGCACCATAACTTTGCCGGGCAGCATCTCCCAGACATCACGGCGCCGGGCGGGGGTGCGAACCTCCGGAAAGAAGCGGCCCGGATTGCGGTAGGTTTCGGGGATCTCATCTATGAGCAGAAACGCGAAGGTGCGAGTGACGTTCTCCGGTAGCCGGCGCACCGCATAGCTCAACCCACCGAAGTCTATCTCGCTTTCCGAACGCACCAGCGGATGCAGCGCCGGCTCCAGCTTCAGGTAGTAGGGAAGCAGCCGATCCATGCTGACATAACCCTGATTCACCGCACGTATGAGTTCGACCTTGAACCGGTCGAACGCCTCGAAGATGCCGTGCTTGTCGCGGAGGATGGTACCGAGAGCCTGGGCAAACGCCCGCGACTGTCCGAGCAGACCGAGAAACCGGTCGCCCGGCACAACATAGCAGCACGCCGGTCCGACCGCGCGCACCGAGTATCGTCGCGGCTCCCGAAACAGGGATTCGCGCTCTCCGAAATAGTGCCCGGCCTCGATGAGACCGACGCGGCGGGAGGAACCCTCGGTCTCGTCGCGGGTCTCCACCATTCCCTCGGCGAGGATGAAGACCGCGTCGTCTTCGGCGTCGCCCTGCTCGACGATGACGTCGCCGCTCCGGTAGTCACGCTGCGTCACATGACGGGCAAGCTCGCGCTTCTCGGATTGGGTCAGGAACCGGAACGGGATGACCCGTTCGAAGACGGCGGCGACGCGCTCGATATCGACCGTTGACATGCGTCCAACTTACAATGGAATCCGGTACTGTGACACCATAGTCCGTAGCTTCTCGAGCGCACGCTCGTAGCTCTCGTTGCGGGTGTAGGCTATCACGCTGTCCTCAACACGGCCTCGGGTGGTCTCGAACGTCGCGATGGGATTGTCGAGCAGACCCCGGATTTCCGTCTCACCGACCTCATGTTGCAGGAGAAAGGCGGCAAAGGAAAGCTCCCGCATCGGAATCCGGCGGGCCTGCGGCGCGTAGAGATAGCCCAATCCGTCGAGGATCTGCTCGACCGGGCTCTTTGAATAGTGAAAGACACGGCTCACCGAGCTCTGCGTGCCGAGCATACCCCGCTCTATGAAGCCCTGGCGCATCTTTGAGGTGAGCGAGAGAAAGTCCTGGTAACCCATGCGCGTGCGGAACAGCATGACCGCAATGTCGGTATTGCGGTTGTTCTTGTGGATGAGGGCGGGAATATCGTAGTTCACCACGAAGAACGCGCCAACCCGCTTCACCGTCTGTCCGTCCACGACGAGAATGTCCGGCTCGTCGACCCACTGCGAGAACAGGTCCTCGGCCCGGACGCCGAGCCGGTCGAGGGCCTCGAAGGCACCGATGATCGGCGCCGACTCGAACTCGACATCAAAATGCTCGCGGAAGCGCTCCTTCATGTGCTCGGTGAACAGACGTCTTCCGTGTACCGCGAAGCTCATCTTCACGGCGTAGTGGCGCTCGACGATGTGATTGCTCGCGATGAACTCACCGGGGATGTTCGCAAGGTAGACGAGGTGCAGGTCGATCTTGTACTGCGGGCATTCCTCGACGACTTTCAGGACTTCCCGCTCGCCGACGACACCGTTGGTCTCGGGGCGCATGTACACGAAGATATCCAGGAAACTCGGGTCCGTTTCCGGCCCCGGATAGGGTACGAGTATCTGTGGCCCGGCTGCACCGGCGTGGGAATTCACGGCGTACGCCCTCCCTCTCCGGCCGCGACCGTCGGCGCCTGCTGTTCGGCCGCCGGCGGCACATGTCGACGCCCTGTCAGCGAAGCGCGTCCATATCGATTTCCGCCGCCGAGCAGGGCACCTGCACACCCCAGCGCTCGAGGACTCGCGGATGGATCTCGCCGAAGATCCCGACCTGCACGCCGCCGACTACGATCGCCGCGGTGCGGCCGGGGATGAACCGGGGGTCGTCGAGCTCCTCGAGCTCATGCTCGTATCCAAGATAATAGAAGAGCGCGGCTATGTGGGAGTTCATGAGGTTAAAATCCGCGTCGGACTCGGCGGCGAGGATTCCCAGAGCGTTCACCGTGCGCGAGCCGTAGTTCTCGGAGGTGTCCCGGCGCACGATCTTCCCGGCTTCGAAAATGAGGTGCGGATAGCTCGCATGAGCCGACACGCTCTCCGCGGAAAGCAGATGCGGAATGATGGAGTGCCGCACGTACTCGTAGTTCTCCGACAGCGGGTTACTGACCTTCACGAACTCACGGGCGATCGCATCACGCGCTTCTTCAGGATACATCCACTCGATGAACTCCCGGTAGGAGCCGAGGTAGTTGAAGATCATCTCCTGGTAGCCGAGCCCGACCATGATGTTCTTCGCCCGTCGGGAGAAGACTTCCGCCTCGCTGAGCCGACCCACGGTGTACTCGGAGGGCAACACGGGTTCGAAGGCATCCATGCCGAGGCCGATCATCACGTCCTCGATGACGTCAACCGGATGGAGGAAGTCGTTCCGATAGACCGGCGGATAGGCCGTCACCCTATCTCCCTCGGCGTCGGCCTCCACGCCCATGCGGCCGAGGCTCTCCACCACCTGTTCGGCAGTGAGCGACACCCCGAGCATCTTCTCCGCGTCGGCGACCTGCAGGGTGTGCGGCTTCTGGAAGTAGTACGGCGTGACGATCTCCCGACCGTAGGGCGTGTCGTAGGGATACACCACACGGATGGGGAGCACCCGATAGCCGTGGTCGGCCAGGTCGCAGGCGATGATGTTTCCGGTCAACAGCAGCTGCTGCATGTCGAGGCCGGTCATCTCGATAAAGAGCTGCCGGTCGCCCTTCTGAACCCCGCCGATATGGGCGCTGTTGATGATGGGGGGAAAGCCGACGATTTCGCCGCGATCGTCCTTGAGGATCGGCATCTTCGGGAAGTCCTCCACCAGGGAGGCGAACTCCTGTCCCTTGGGATGCTCGGTGAGAATCTGTCGCAGCGTCATCGTTTGCTCGCTCCCGAGCGGCTGAAACTGCGTGGTCTCGGGATCCGCCGCCACGTAGTGGATCGGGTACTTCACCAGCGCCGAGCGATACACACCGATGGCAACCGACTTTCGCTTGCGCCCGTAGTTCCACGCGAGTTTCTCCTGCGTCTGTATCAGGTCGAGGAGCCCGGGCTCGTCGATGTGCTTACCGGTGACGGCAAAGGCCACCAGATAGGGCCGGGTATGCTCGAGCGCCGCGTCCACCATGACGCGACGTTCCCCGGGATCCTTGATGTCGCCCTCGCGGGACACGAAGTCGTAGGCGGGCATCTCGCCCCGCCGATAGATACGAAGCTGCCGGGCAAGCCCCGCGGCGGACCATAGGTCGGGTCGATTGGTGTCGTTCAGCTCGAACCTGGCGATACCTCGCTCGTCCGCTTCGGCATCAAGCTCCGCCTTCGCGACGGTCAGCAGTTCCTCGAGGGAGTCGGTCTGCAGCCGGGTGCCGAGGTAATCGAAAAACGCCTTCTCGTAGACGTCGATCTTGGGCATGGTCTAGCTCCTTCGCCTCAGTCGCACGCGTTCGATGTCGTTCGAAAAGAGCTCGCGGAGGTCGTCCAGCCCCAGGTGCACGAGCGCCATGCGGTCTATACCGAGCCCCCACGCCAGAACCGGCACGTCGACGCCGAGCGGCTGCGTCACTTCGGGCCGGAAGATGCCCGACCCGCCGAGCTCGAACCACCCCAGAACCGGATGCTTGATGTGGACTTCAACCGACGGCTCGGTGAACGGGAAGTAGCCCGGCACGTACTTCACCTCCTGCGCGCCGGCCACCTCCACGGCGAACATCTTCAGAAATCCGAGAAGCGTGCGAAGGTTGACCTCGTGCCCCAGCACTATACCCTCGGTCTGATAGAAGTCCGACAGGTGCGTCGCATCGATCTGATCGTTGCGAAAGCAGCGCACGACCCCGAAGTACTTGCCCGGAACCCGTGCCGTCGGCAGTTGCTTTGCCGACAGCACCGTGCCCTGGCTTCGCAGGATCAGGCGACGGGTGAAATCGCGGTCGAAGGGGTAGCGCCACCCGAGGCTTCCCGTCTCCCAGCCGTCCTCGTGGGTCCGGGCAACCTGGCTGAGATATGGCTCGGCGATCTCTTTCGCGTGATGCGGATGATCGACGTAGTACACGTCGTGAATATCACGGGCCGCATGGAACTGCGGCATGAACAGCGCGTCGGAGTTCCAGAACTCGGTTTCCACGATCGGTCCGTCGAACTCCTCGAATCCCAGTGAGGTGAGCTTGTCCTTCACCCGCTCGAGATACTCACCGTATGGGTTGCGGCGGCCCGGCAGCACGCGAGCCGCGGGGATAGTGATGTTGTAGGGACGAAAGTTTCGGTGTCTCCAGTCCCCGGTTCGCAGCATCTCCGGCGTCAGCGCCCCGACTTCCTCGCCGGTGACACCCGCCGCATCGAGGGCTTTCTTCGCCTCGGCTCCGGCCCCGGTCAGACGGTAGTAGACGGTCTCGTGCTCGGCGGCACGGAAGATGGTACTCGCGGCACCGCGCTTCTTGCTGACCGTCTGAATGGCGGCTCGCTCGGCACCGCTCAGGTCGGCGTCGACCAGGCGTCCCTCGGCACGAGCGCGATCGATGAGAGCGCGTACCGTGGCCACCGACTCCGGCATCTCGGTGCCGTCATTGAGCTGAACACGCTTGCCCTCGTCCATGGAAAGAACACCGGCCTTCGACAGCGCCCCGTAGGCCGAGCCCGTCTCCCTGTTTTCGAGGGAGAGCCGCGAGGTGATCTCCGGCATCTGCATCGGACCCTGCTCGCGGATCACCGATACGATGCGCTCCTCCGGCATGCCGTCCGTAGCGTAGCGCTCGCCGAGCTCGGTGAGCTCATAACGGACCGAGTTCTCGCGCCGGGTCTTCTCGATGAGGTCCTTCGCCGAAAGCCAGCTCAGAGCCTGGTTCGCCTGTCCGGTATTCAGGCCGAGATCCTCCACGAGTCGCTCCGCGTCGAACTCGTCCTTCGGGCCGACCCGCAGCAGTACGCGGACTTCGAGCGGATGAAGATTCTTTGCGATGTCTGCGCGATCCATAGCGGGGCTCCTCAATGTGGTCTCCCATTGGTACCGGAAACCCGCTGCTTTGTAAAGTGAGGGGAAATGGAGGATAGGGGAGTCGAACCCCTGACCTATTGATTGCGAACCAATCGCTCTACCACCTGAGCTAATCCCCCAACGGCGCACATACTATACACGCTTGCCTCAACTTCATGCAAGAGGTTACGTTCTACCAACGGCGCCCGCACCGTCGGCAGCGCGATGGACACGACGATGAAGACAATCTCGGAGATCGCCACGCCCCATATTCGTTTCTTTCCCGACCATGCCGACCGCAGGCGCCGGGTCTACGTCACGATCAGCTTCTTCCCCGGAACGGGCAGTCATTTCCACGTCGAAATACGTGAGGAGCACAACTATGTGCTCGATCCCGGATCGGGCGAGTGGATAGAGCCCGGACACGACCCGCTCGGCGAAGGGCGTCATCGCTTTATGAAGTTCAATAGGGAGGAGACCGCCCGACGGTGGGTGGAAGATGTCTTCGCCGGTGAGTTCTCCGGGGAAACGCACGAGCTCGTCTTTCGCGGCGACGTCTCGAATCGCTGGTACTATCCCGAAGGGGACTGATGCGAGCCACGGATGAAGCAACGGATGAAGCATGATACACTCTGCCGCGTGAAGCACATCATCCTCGCCACACTCGTCCTCTCCATACTCCTCGCCGGCTGCGCCACCGAGCCCGAGCGCCCCGCCGAGACGCCGCGGACACCGGAAACCGGGTTTCCCCTGCTGCGCCCGTCCGCGCACGTGCCCGAAGAGCTCCCGCCACCGTCGGTCAAGCTCGTCGATCTGAGTAAGCTCCGCGTCGGGATGACCATGGAGGAAGTGCTCGAGATATTCCCCGGACCGGAGGAAACGAAGATATCCCCGCGCGACACAACGGTATGGCGCTACCGCTTCGCCGAGCTCTACTTTCGCGACGGCCTGCTGTTCAACTGGTTCGACCTCGAGGAAGAGTACTGACGGCGGGCACGGCCGGTGCCGGGGAGCCCTCGCCCGCCCCCTCCTAGCGCAGCGCCTTCATCAGGAACCCGAGCCGCGTCTTCAGGGCTTCGGCGATCTTGTGATCGGGGTGGTAGCCCGAGAGTGACTGGATATAGCCGAAGGTGTCGCGCAGCCGCTTGGGGGTAACCCTCACCGGCTCGCCGTCGTCTCCGGCCTGCCGTCCCATGCCGTAGCGCTCAATGTCGGCCCGCAGACCCGGTCGGCCCGTCAGCCGCGCCTTGATGGTCTCGATGCGCAGCCGGATGTCGCTCTCGAGGAAGGCCCGGTTTTCCTCTTCGGGCAGATCTCCGGCAAGCTGGACGAGGTAATCAAACATCGCGGCCCGCCGCTGCCACTCGTCCGCG
>CAZWNS010000094.1:0-7870 GCA_964635245.1 uncultured Spirochaetaceae bacterium | reverse complement strand
GCGACAGGTCTCGCGTGGCGGTCGAATCGGAGAGAATCTCCACGACGAGCTCAGGCGCCGTGTTTATCGAGCTGCTCGTAGAGCTGGAATTGAATGCGGCGCGAGACTCTCTGGTGGCCGGTTCCGGGCGCCGGTGACGCGTAGTGATCTCCAGCGATGAGCTCGTGGATTCGACCGTCGTCGGGGAAATGCACGTAGTCTTCGTAGGTGAGCTTGGTCTGTCGATTCACGACGATCGCCATACCGAGAGTATAGCCCCTCTTTTGCCCCGGCGGCAACGACGGCCTGATGCGGGCCGCAACTCCGGCGTACCGGGGCTGAGTGAGCAGACCCCCGGGACCGATCACTTGCCGCCACGGCAGGCCTGTCGCTTATGCCGACGGTCGGATAGGCGATTCATAGGATCCCCCCGTATCAGGCGGCGCTCTATACGGTGGACGCCGACCGGACCTGTACCGGGGTGCCGTCGGTGAAGAAATCAGTATTGACGCCGCCGCATCATCGCTTACACTGAAGCCGCCCTATGTTTCTGCAACTGGTTCACAACGTGGCGCTGTTGCTCGCGCTTACGGTCGCCTACGATCTGGTGGCGGGTCGCTTTCGCGCCGACTCGCTCCGGGGCCGTGCCGTGTCCGGTGTACTGTTCGGGCTCGTGGGCGTCGTCGGCATGCTCACGCCGGTGGAGCTTACCCCCGGTCTCATATACGACGGGCGGTCGATCGTTCTCGGCGTGGCGGGTTTCGTCGCGGGGCCGGTCGCGGCTGCGATAGCAGCGGTACTCACGGCGGGATTTCGGATCTGGGTCGGCGGAGTGGGAACAGCTTCGGGGTTACTGACCATCGTGGCCGCGGCGGCAGTCGGGTCTCTCGGCCACCGCCTTCGGGCCCGCGATCGCCGCTGGGAAACCGACGGGCGGGTACTGTTTCTTGGATTCGCCATTCACGTGCTGACGCTTTCGGCTCAGTTGACGCTCCCCCGCGCGTTGTTTCGCGAGGTCGTGGCGGGCGTGGCCCCCACGATGCTCGCGGTGTTTCCGGTCGTCTTTTCGCTCATCGTGACCGTGCTTCTGACCTGGGAGAATCAAAGAAACGACCGAGCCCGCCTGGAGGAGAGCGAGCGGAGGTACCGCAGCCTCTTCGAAAACTCCTACGTCCCGATGCTCATCATCGACCCGCAGACCGCGCGGATCCTCGACGCGAATCGCGTTGCCTCCCGGTTCTACGGGTGGTCACGCGGGGAGCTGTGCTCGATGCGAGTATCGGATATCAACACACTGTCCGACTCAGAGGTACGGGCCGAAATGGAGCGCGCGCGGCAGGCTGAGCGCACCTACTTCGAGTTCCCGCACAGAACGAAGCACGGCGAGGTGCGCACCGTGGCGGTGCACAGCGGGAAGGTGATCATCGACGGGAGCGAACGCCTGTTTTCCATCGTACAGGACATAACTCCGCGCAAGAGGGCGGAGGCCCGCCTCCGCGAATCCCTCGAGGAACAGGACGTTCTCCTGCGGGAGATCCACCATCGGGTGAAGAACAATCTTGCCGTAATCACGGGCCTCATACGGCTGCAACTGCACGAAACACCCGAAGAGATCGGCTCACTGCACGCGCTGAGCAAAACCCGCGACCGGATCGAAGTCATGGGGCTCATCCACAACATGCTCTATCAGGAGCATGACCTCTCCAGAGTCGATATCGGCTCCGTTCTCGGTCGCCTCGCCACTCAGCTGCAGGACCGATACGATGCCTCCCGGTCGGTGCGCGTCAGCCTCGATCTCGGGGAGGTGCCGCTCGAGATCGGGAGCGCCCTGCCGCTCGGCCTGATTGCCAACGAAGCGATTACGAACGCCTTGACCCACGCGTTCCCCGACGCGGAGGGCGACGGGATGGAACACGAGCTTTCTATCACGCTGACCGCGGACAACACTCCGGGATCAGCCCCGCCACACAAAGGCGCCCTGAGAATTGAGGACAACGGCCGGGGTCTGCCGGCGGGCTTTGATGTGGCGACGCAGGAATCGCTGGGCTTTCGGATGATGCTGCTTCTGTCCCAGCAGATGCAGGCGGACCTGCGCGTCGGGGCGGGGGAGGCCCCGGAGACGGCAGACGGAGGCGGCGCCGTCAACCGCGGCACTGTGGTCGAGGTCACGTTCCCGCTGTAGGGATGCGCCGAGCTACTCCGCCACCTCGGCCAGTGACCGCAGCCTCTCGGGATCGAGAATGTGCACCGTCCTCCCGTGCTGCGCGATGAGGCCCTGCTCTTCGAGCTCGCCGAGGCAGCGAAAGACCGATTGCCGCGCAGAGCCGAGGATGTCGGCCAGTTCCTTCTTTGCTACCGGCAGCTCCACGGTGGGCCGATTCTGCGAGCGCATGAGCTCCAGCAGGTAGTGAGCCACCCGCTCTCTCAGCGTTTCGAACTGCACCATCCGCAGCTTGGTGGCGAGAAACTCCGTGCGGTGAGCAATGTCCCGTATCAGCCTCTCGAGCACCTCCGGGCAGGCGGCGGCAACGGACAGCAACGCCTCTCGCCCGATTCGAAACAGCCGGACATGCGTGACCGCCACCATATCCACCGGCAGACGGGCCTGCGGAGAAAAGAGAAACGCCGAGGCCAGCGCCTCGGGTGCAGCGAGCGTTTCAACTCGCATCAGCCGACCGTCGTGTGTACGGAACTCACCGGCGACCTGACCACTCAGCAGAATGAGAAGCTCGTCATAGCGGTCGCCCTGACTGCGGATTAATGCATCGGCGTCGTACTCGCTTACACCGTGCGGCACACGTTCGAGCTGCGCGCGCAGTTGCGCCGCCGACGTCGACTGGAACAGAGGGCAGCGCTGCAGCAGCCCGAAATCCCGGTCGTTCACGCCCGAATTGTAGCAGAAGATCAGCCGGATCGTCTCATATGTGACGGAAAGACGCGTCACAGCTGCGTATCATTCGTGTAGAAGACCTGATTGATACGGAGGAGTGCCATGAGAAAGCACCAATGCGTAAAGCCGAACGGCTGCCTGATGATCGAACATCGAACGATCGAGCGGGCCATCGAGATACTGTCCGTCGAGCGAAAACGCCTCGAAGCAGGCGGCGAGCTCGACCCGGTATTCATCGACAAGATCGTGGACTTCATCCGCACGTACGCCGACAGATGCCATCACGGCAAGGAGGAGGACATCCTCTTCGAGAGCCTCGAGAGCAAAGAGCTCTCAGAGAGTGAGAGGGCACTGATGCAGGAGCTCGTCGATGAGCACAAGTACGGCCGAGAGCTCACCGGACGGCTGGTTGCAGCCAAGGACGCGGTCGTCGCCGGCGATTCGAGCCGGCTCGGCGAGGTGCTCGAAGTAACCGGGAAGCTCGTGGAATTCTATCCCGAGCACATTCGCAAGGAGGACAAGATCTTCTTCCCCGAGACCGAGCGACATTACGACAAGGCCGAACTCGACGCGATGCTCAAGAAATTCTACGACTTCGACATGCAGATGATCCACGAGAAATACGTGAACACGGTCGAAACCCTCGAATCCCAGACGAAGTAACAGTCATGCTCGAGGAAATGATTACCACCGTGAGTCGAGCCGCGGAGAAAAAGCGGGATCTGATCCACTCGAGTCTTGTCCGGTATTTCGTGCCGGCGATGCTTGCCGGCATCTATGTCGGCTTCGGCATTCTTCTGATCTTTGCGATCGGCGGGTCACCTGGTTGAACACACTCCATGTCTGGATTACCTCCTGGTATGTCTCGCGGTATGGCTTGCCCTGAAAGTTGAGGACAAGACCGCGGCACTCATTCTCATCTTCTGGTGTCTCTTCGCCTTTATCGGCGCCGTCTTCGTGGGAGCCGCGTACTGGTACGTCGGAAACGGGCGTGCACAGGCCGGGTCGCACTGATTCGGCGCAGCCATTCATTCCGACAAGCCTTATATTGACAACGTACATACGTTACTGATAGGTTTTGTTATGCGCTTCGAATGGGATCCGTACAAGGATGCTGCCAACCAGGAGAAGCATGGGGTTGCGTTTGATGAAGCGCGAGAGGTTTTTGACGACCCGCTTCACCTTTCAATCCTCGATCGGCGTTTCACGTACTTCGAGGAACGGTGGATCACCGTGGGCCAAAGCGGAGCACGGCATGTGCTTGTAGTGGCGCACCTGTTCTTCGACCAGCAGGACGAAGAGGTGATACGAATCATATCCGCCCGGGAGGCGACTGCCCGTGAAAAGCGGCAGTACGAAGGCCATGACTGAAAAGCACGAAATGCAGGACGAGTACGATTTTAAACACGGGATTCGTGGGAGATTTTACCGTCCGGAGAAACGTTCCATCACGATTCGCCTCGATGACGATCTGCTGCTGTACTTCAAGAAGAAAGCCGGCGAGCGCAAGGTCGGCTACCAGACGCTCGTAAACGAAGCGCTGCGCGAATACGTCAACCGCCATGGAACGCCGGGGACAGCGGAGAATCCTTAGAGCACGATGGTGCGGTCGCGGATGGCCCGGCGGTTCGCATCGCCCAGAATCGAGCGCGCGTGCTCGAGGCGCTGCAGCGTGCCGCCGGTTCCGACGGGACGTGGTTCATCGCCGCCACGCAAGATCTCACCTTCGACCGAGAGATCGTCGTCTTGGGTGAGTTCACGCGGGCCCGGGAAACGACAGGCTTCAGGGAGCGAGACTTCTCAGACTACGTCCCGGAGCTGCTTCTGGTGCCACGGTCGGGGAGCCTCATTACCTCGCACGCTCCGGCGCGGCCCGTGTCCGGCGCCTCACGCGCGTCGAAGGCGTCGAAAAACTCGTCCACCAATCGATCACGGACCGTCACCACGACGTCGCCCGGAAACCCCATCCACGCGGCGCGAAGCTCCTCCCAGAGTCCTTCCCCGCGGAGCTCGAGCGGACCGCACTCGTCTATCACGATGACGTCGATGTGGCCGCCGGCCTCGTCGGGGCCGCGCTGCCATCGGGTCAGCTCCTCTCGGGCGCGCGCAAACGCCTCCGGATCGAACCTGTAGCGGCTCGACGGGGGCGTGGGATCGGCGGACCGCCGGGCGAAGGTTCGCTCCTCGCCGGTTGAGAGAAAGCGGAAGCGGTACGATTCGCGTTCCGCGTCGTCGGCGTTCAGGTGCAGAGAGACCACCCCGGCAACGGTCAGCCCCGCATCGCGGTAGGTCTGAAGCATCTCCAGAACTCGGGTGGTCTTTCCACTGCCGATGGAACCCGTTACGACGGTTCGCCGACCCGGCGCGTTCGGTAACGTTGGCTCCGGAGTCTCTCGCCGCGCCACGGTCATGCGCTCTGCTGCTCGCAGTAGCGGGCCAGCACGAAGAGATAATCGGAGAGGCGGTTCACGTACTGCCGGCACACGCGCGCCTCCTCGTCGGCGCGCCCACTCGAGCGGATCAGCGTCACGATCCGCCGCTCGCAGCGCCGCGTCACCGCCCGCGCGAGGTCGATTTCCGGGATGGAGGAGCCCTGTGCCCCGGGTAGGACGAACTCCCCCCCAATGGTCGTCCGGTCGAGAAGCGCTTTCTCCCGCCGCTCGAGCTTCTCCACGTCCCGGTCGGATATGTTCGGTACCCGAGCAGACTCCTCGGAACCCGGCGCGGTGGCGAGCACGGTGCACACGGTCATCAGCGTGTGCTGGACCGTGTCGATGGCGCGTATCTCCCTGCGGAGCCTCTCGGAGGCGTCCATGGCACGGCGGACGATCCCCAGCACGGACATGAGCTCATCGAGATCTCCGAGAACCCAGAAGACGTCCTCGTCCTTGAACCGGCGCTCCCCACTGTAGAGCGAGGAACGGCCGTCGTCGCCCCCCCGCGTGGTGACCTTATCGAACTCGATCCGTTTCATGCACCCATGGACTCGGCGGCGGTTGATCCGGTGATCTCACAGGCTCCGCCTGAGCAGGCGATCTCACCCTGCAGCAATGTGTTATCCTCCTCCTCCGAGATTCCCCTGAGATCGATGTCGCGAAGAAGAGCCGCCATCCGCTCGTACTGCTCCCGGGTGATGTCTTCGAAGGGGGCCTGCTCGTAGGTGCCGCCGTCGTGGGGGAAGACGGTGATGCCGTTGTAGAACTCGCGGTTCGCCCACATCCAGCGTCCCACATCATCCCACTCATGCTCTCTCACGTTGACCGTCACCGACACGTTGTGCGTGTTCGGTCCCTCAGTGTGGCCGGGGCGTATCCAGTGTTTCTGCACGTACTTCACCCGCTCGAGGGTGTCGAGCGGACTCTCGGTCCGCAGGATCGCACCGTCGGGGGCCTTCACCGGCACGGAGATCACCGCCATGGACTCGGGGCGAAACCGCTCGTCCTCAACGAGCTCGGGATAGTGCTCGGCGAGATAGGCGTAGATGGGCTCGCTCTTGCCGACCCGGATACGGCGGATGAAGTAATCGTTGTGCCAGGCGTGAATGCCCGATGAGGTGCCGAGGGCCAGGGAGGTGGTGCCCGAAGGCTTCACGGTGGTAACGCGGGCCGCGCGCCGTATGCCGATTCGCGCGGCGGTGCGCCGGTTCTCCGCAACCGCCTCGCGGGCGGCCTCCTCGAGGTCGAGCTTCAGCACGTTCCCCGATGCGATACCCGTCATCGAGACACCGAGAAGGGCCTCGCTCTCGGTGGTCTCCCGCCATACGTCACGGAGATAGTGGAAATCGGTGTAGGACGCCTGAAGCGTGCCGATGAATGCAGCCGCGCGGGCGCGCGCGTTGAGATCCCGCTGGTCGGTGACGTTGGAAACGTTGAGCTCGGTGAGATTACAGAACTGGAAGGGTTGCAGCGAGATCTCGCAACAGGGATTTGCGCCGTAGCGGGGGTCGTTGGTGAGGAAGATTCCCGGCTCTCCGCTGTCGGACCGGCGCGTGTGCTCCCAGAACTTCTCGAACTCGGCCTCGGTAACGCTCGGGCGGTGCACCACCACGCTGTTGTTTGCCCGCGCACGCTCGGGGTGCTTCTCCCACCAGGGCCCGCTCTTTGCCTCCATCATCTCGGAGTCATCCGGGGAGAACAGCGAGATGAGCGCGGCGCGCCGGATGCCGCCTGCAAGCACGGCGTCGGCGATATGGCAGACGATGTCGTGGACCTCGATCGGTCGCAGGGTCGTGCCGCGGCCGCGCTCGCGGACCACGTCGCGGAGCAGCCTCCCGATCGCCGCATGGCAGGCCTTGAGCGGACCCGGCCCCGGTGCGCTGCCCCCTGTCGTGACGAGCGGGCTCCCCTTGGGACGAATGCGGCTGTAGTCGAAGCGCACCGGCTGCAGGCCGTGGAAGAAGCTGTTTACGAGCTCGCCCACCGAATCGGCCCAGCCTTCGATGCTGTCGGCAACCACCACATCGCGCGGGCGCTCGTGCTCACCGAGCGGGGCCTCTCCGCGGACGGCCGGCAGCTTCGCGACGTCTCCTTTCTGCACGGAGAACCCGACCCCCGTGCCACCGAGGAGGAGAAAGAAGATCTCGGAGAACGCCACCGGGTCGTCGACGGGCAGGAAGGAGCAGTTGTACATGCGCGTATTGTTCACCTCGATCGCCCTGCCGGCGAACTGCATCGAGCGCATCGACGGGACGACCTTCTTGGTGAACACGTAGGCGTAGGCGCCGCGGATCTCCGAGGACAGGTGCGGGAACTTCTTCAGGTGCATCGCCATGTTGCGCTCTACGATCTCGTTCCAGGTTTCCCGCCGGCGTTTTTCCGGAACGTATCTGGCGTATTTCATGTACGTCGTTATGTCCGAGAGAATCGAAACCGATCTGTCCTGCTGCATGGCGGCCGCCCCTTTTTACACCATATATAGTAGCTTTATCCCGAAAACGGGGCTGCATACTACTACATAGCCGGCCGCCTGTCAAACACTTTCGCGGAACGCGGTCATCTTGGG
>CAZWNS010000093.1:0-7894 GCA_964635245.1 uncultured Spirochaetaceae bacterium | reverse complement strand
AACGACTACCGGCGGACGGTCTACGGCAAGCGCCTTTTCAGCGACTACTACCACCGCGCTTACGGGATCGAGGACAGAAATGCCACGATACTCGAGCCGCTCTCCGAGGAGAGCATCGGCAAGCTGCGGTTGTCCTGGAATCTGGGCATCGGAAGCTTTCCGCGCTCGAGCCGCAGGCAGGGGGTGCTGCGCCGCCTGCCCTATCCCGGAGTGGCGCGAATGCTGCTGCCGGATCCCTCGTCGCACCTCGAGCGTCCGGCCCGAGCTGCAGCTGACCGGCAGCCGAACGTCAGTGCGCGCTTTGCCCCGCGCTACGACAAAGCAACTGTCGCCCATCAACGATCCCACTTCACCGCCCGTGTCGCGGAGGACGAGCGGTTTCTCACCGGGAAGCTTCCTCCCCGGGCGTTTGCCCGGGAGCTCTCGCGGGTTGCGGTAGTGCTCAGCCCCTTCGGTTGGGGGGAAATCTGCTTTCGAGACTTCGAGGCGGTCATGGCCGGAGCTGTCCTCATGAAACCGTCGATGAGCCACATCGAAACCTGGCCCGATATCTATCAGGACGATACCACCTACGCGCCCGTGGATTGGGACGGGGTGAAGCTGGAAGAGGTTGCAGAGCAGCTGCTGGCCGATGCCGCCTACCGGGATCGACTGGCGACGGCTGCCAGAGAGGTCTACGCTGCCGCCTTCAGGGAGCTCCCAGAACGGGTGGAGCGCTTTCTCGAGGAGGTCCGCGGGTGACACCTCCGGCCGTTACCGTCCTGCTTCCCTTCTACAACGCCGAAACGGCCCTTGCCGAAAGCGTCGAGAGTGTGCTCTCGCAGACCTTCACGGATTTCGAGCTTCTGCTGGTAGACGACGGGTCCACCGACGGCAGTCGGGGAATAGCAGAACGGTACGCCCGGGCGGACTCGCGGGTTCGCATTCACTCCCGCCGGGAGAACCGTGGCCTCGCCGCCACGCTCAACGAGGGCATCGCGAAGACCCGCGGGCGCTACGTTGCACGGATGGACGCGGACGACCGCTCCCTCCCCGAGCGGCTTGCCCGTCAGTTCGAGTACCTCGAGGGCCACGGGGAGGTCGACATGGTCGGGGCCTTTGTTGAGGTATTCGGTCGGCGACGGCGGGTTTGGCGCTTTCCGACGACGGATCGCTCCATCAAAGACATGCTGCTCGTGAAACCGTCCATGTGGCACCCGCTCTACTTCTTTCGCCGCGACCGGTGGCTCGAGGCCGGCATTGCGTACGACGAGTCCCTGAGCGTCGCCCAGGACTACGACGTGCTCACCCGGGCGGCGGCTCACCTGCATATGGCGAACATCCCGGAAGTGCTCCTTGAGTACCGGCAGCACGGCGGTCAGGTGAGCGAGACGCGACGGGGAGTGCGGATGGAGAACTCCGCCGGCACGGCCGTCGCATACCTTGCACGGCGGTTCCCGGAAACCACACCCCGGGAGCAGGAGCTCCACTATCGCATCGTATCTGAAGCCGGCGCCCGCTCCACGGCCGAGCTCGAGGAGAGCCTCCGGTGGCTGACCCGGCTTCTCCGGCGCACGGAGTCATCCGAACCCGACATGGCGATGGTGCACCGCGCCCTCTCGCGGAAGGCCTACTATCTCTGTCGTCGCAGCACGCACCTCGGGCCACGCGCCGTCAGGCTCTACCTCGCGAGTCGGTTCTCTCGCTATCACAGACCGCCCGTGACCTCCCTCGCCAAATTCGCCGCCCTGGCGGCGGTGCATCATGGATCAGTCTCGGAGCCCGCCGAATGAAGCTTCTCTACGACCTTGCCGGCATCTACCAGGCCAGAAGCCCCGTTCACGGCGGGGGCGTGTACGCCAAAAGCCTGCTTTCCGAGATCCTGAAGCTGGAGGAGAGCCGAAGGGCCGGCGTGGAAATTGCCGCCCTCGTGCCTGCCGACCTCGATACCCGTGATCCGCGGCTTGCCAAACTCCTCGCCTCCGCCGAGGTGCCGCAACAGGAGCTCAGCGCCGCCGGTGACCTCTCCGCGGTCCTGTCCGCCGGAATGGGGTGGGACGCCTACTACACCGCGTTGCCCTACGACCTGCCGGAACGACTCCGCTCCAGGGTCTCAGACCGGATCCCCGTCATCGGTACCGTTCACGGTCTCCGGGACTTCGACCTGGTGTTCGACCGCCATTACCGCTCGTATCTCAGGAATCCGGCAGTCCGGGTGCGGATGGCGCTCCGGAGCTACGCCCCCGGGCGCTACCTCCGCGGTGTGAGGCGGCGATTCACGGAGCTCTTCCAGTTGCTCGACGGTAACCTGATCACGGTGTCCGATCACACGAAGTACCAGCTCCTGGTGGAGTTTCCCGAGCTCTCGCCGGATCGGATCGACGTGATCCCGCCGCTCTCGGAGCTGAGCGAGCGTCGCGGAGCCGATACCGATTCTGCACCCGTCGGTATTCGCGGGCTCGAGTCCGGGCGGTATCTTCTGCTGCTTTCCTGTGACCGGCCCGTGAAGAACGCCTTTCGTGTTCTCGAGGCGCTGGAGCACAAACGCGTTCCCGGCGCGGAGGATCTCGCCGTGGCCTGCGTCGGATTTCGGCCCTACCAGGTGGATGCCGTCCGCAGATGGTACCCGCGAACGAGCGCGCGCTCCGTGTTCATTCCGTACGTCGGCCGGGAAGAGCTCGATGCTCTCTTTGCCGGGGCCTTCGCTTTTCTGTATCCGTCCATCAGCGAAGGATTCGGGTATCCGCCTCTGGAGGCGATGCGGGCGGGTACACCGGTTGTCGCCTCTCCTCACACGGCGATCTCCGAGGTGTGCGCAGACGCCGTCCTCTACGCAAATCCCTATAGCGCCTCCGAGATTGCCGCAAGACTCGCGCGGCTTCTCGCCGAGCCGGCGCTTCGCGAGGAGCTTGTACGTCGTGGCCGCCGCCGGAGCGCGGAGTATGAGGGAGCCCGCGCGGATCGGGCAGGCCGGTTTCTCGACTTCGTACGCCGCATTGCCGGCTATGCCGGGGGCGCAGGCATAGCATGATTCTCTGCGGTGTTTTTCTCAACTCGGAAATTCGCACCGGCGGCCATCGCCGCTACCTCGAGCTGCTTGGCGGTCTTGCGGCGCGAGATCACGTGGTTCACCTGCTGAGAGCCCCCGAAAGCGGCGCCGCTCCAGCGGGGGTTCGATGCATCGACATCTCGAGTGTCGCTCCTTCCGGAGGTGTGCTGCCCCGGCGACATTCGGCATCCTGGAAGCGCGCGGTAGACGCTGAGAGAGACAGGATCCGCGGCCTCCGGCCGCGCCCGGAAGTGGTGCTTGCGTTCGACGAGACCACGTTCCCGGGAGCATGGTCGGTGGCTCGGATGCTCGAAATCCCGCTCGTCCTCGCGGTGCGAAGCAACATGCTTGACGAGATCTCCGCCTTCGGTGCGCATGTGGGTCCGAGCGCTCTCTCCCGACTGCTTGCTCCGCTTGAGAGGGCCGTGATCCTCAGGCGGCAGCGACGGATCGCGCGGCTGGCTTCCGCCGTGGTGTTTCAGACCGAGTACGACCGCCGGAGCTTCCTCCGGCACCATTCCCACGTCGCCGCCGACACCTATGTCATACCGAACAACATCGGCGCATCCTGGTTCGACCCCGCCTACGAGGATGCAAACACATCCACCGCGTGCCGAACCCTCCTGTTCGTCGGTGCTCTCAGCCGACGAAAGGGGCTGTTCCCGCTCCTCGATGCCGTACGGCGGTTGCGGGAGGGCGGTCGCCGCGTGAAGCTGCGGATCGTCGGGTTCGGTGCTCTCGAAGACCAGGTGGCCGCAGCCGTCGAGCGCCTCGGGCTCACCGAGGAGGTGGAGCTGACGGGACGTGTCCTGTCGGCGCTTCCCTACATTTCACAGGCTGACCTGCTCGTTCTTCCTTCCTACGTGGAGAGCTTTCCCAATGTCCTTCTCGAGGCGCTCTTCGTCGGCACCCCGGCGGTCGGAAGCAGGGTCGGCGGCATACGAGAGATACTCTCGGCCGACGAGCTTCTGTTTGAACCGGGCTCCGCCTCAGAGATCGAATCCTGCGTCGCCCGGCTTCACGACGACACAAACGCCTACCGGCGGGCGAAGGCGATCTGCGCGCGGCGCAAGGACGCCTTCCGCTTCGACTGGATCGCCCGTTTCGAGGACGTCATATCCGGGGCGGTTTCCCGCGCCCGCGATGAATCTGGCGACGGGGGACGAGCGTGAGAAATGGCCGCGGCCCCGGGGCGCTTCGATTCACCGTCATAACCGCAACCTACAATCGGGCGCACCTGCTGCCCGATCTCTACCGCAGTCTTGCCCGCCAATCGTACGGCCCGCCTGAATGGGTGGTCGTTGATGACGGAAGCACGGACCGCACCGGCGACGTCGTCGATGAGCTATCCCGGGAGGGGAGCGTCCCGGTTCGATACATCAGGCAGGTCAACGCCGGTATGGTCGCGGCGTTGAATACGGCACTGGCAGCCCTGCCGGAAAGTGATTTCACTGTAAAGGTCGACGACGACGACTATCTGGGCCCCGACGCGCTCGAGCACGTAGTCCGGATCTGGGGCGAGCTGTCTCCCGAGGAGCGACTCGACATCTGTTGCATCGCCGGGCTCTATACCCACGAGGACGGACGGGTTGTCGGGGATCGTTTTCCGAGGGACTACCTCATATCGGACTACCTCCGGTGCCGGTTGGAGGGCGGCGTGTCCGGGGACAAATGCGAGGTGTACCGCACCCTCCTGCTCAAACAGTTTCGCTACCCCCTGCTCGGAGACGAGCGCCGGATGCCTACGTCCTACATCGACCTCAAGATGGGGCAGTTGTATCGGACGCTCTACGTGAACGTGCCCTTCGGTGTCCAGCGCAACCAGGAGGAGGGACTCACGCGGCAATCGGTGCGAATCCGCATACGAAGCCCCCACACCAGCGCGTTCTACTACAACGAGCTTCTTGCCCAGCCGATTCGCAGCCCACGGGTCTTCCTGCGCGCCGCGCTGAACTACCTTCGATTTGCCCTGCACACGGGCGCGTCGCTTCGCCGTATCCTCGGAGCTGCAAACCGGCAGGGGCTCCTCGTTCTGCTGCCGATCGCTTATCTGATGGTTCTTGTCGACGGAGTCCGCCATGAATCCTGAGACGGAGGGACGGCAGCCGCGAGTTCTCGTCCTCCTCACCGCCTCCTACGGCGGCGGGGCGGAGCGGCTGGTCCTCGACCAGCTCAAGCACTCCGCCGACCCGGGGCGGTACGCCGTAGCGACGCTGCGGGCGGGGAACATCGAGGGGGAGTTTCGTGCAGCGGCCCGGCGACACGAGGTTCCGTACTTTTCCCTCTGCGCCGCCCGCGGGCGGCCGCTCGGCGCCGCCTTCCGTCTGGCACGCTACATCGCCGAGGCCGGGATCGAGGTCGTCCACGCGCACCTCCCGGAGGCCATGATCGTTGCGGCGGCAGTGAAGGTGCTTCGTCCGCGGGTGCGGGTGATCATCACCAAGCACAACGCAGAGCCCTACATGAAGCGGCCGCTCTGGCGGGCCGTCAACTATGTCTCGGGGATGCTCGCCGCCCGGATCGTCTGCGTGTCCGAGGGCGTGCGACGCTTCGATGAGCGCTACGCCTATCCCCGAAAGCTCGAGGTCGTCTACAACGGGATCGACACGCGGCGCTTTGCCCCGGGCCCCGCGGTCGTGAGAGAGGAGCTCGGCATCGGCGCCGAGCACAATCTGATCGGTGTGGTGGGCCGGCTCGCCCGGCAGAAAGGCCACCGGTATCTCCTCGAAGCCCTGCGCCGGATTCTCGACCGTGGCGTCGAGGCGACGCTTCTCATCGTGGGCCACGGTGAAGAGGAAGACCGCATCCGCGGGGCGATCGCCGAGCTCGGCCTCGAGCCTCACGTGCGGATGGTCTCCTACCGCGACGACATCGAAGCCCTTTACAATTCCCTGGATCTCTTCTGCCTTCCGTCGCTCTGGGAAGGTTTTGGTCTCGTTCTGGCCGAGGCGATGGCCTGCGGCGTGCCGGTGGTGGCGACCCGCATCACCGGCGTGACCGAGGTTGTCGCCGAGAACGAGGGCTTCCTCGTGGAGCCCGGCGACTCAGACGCCCTTGCCGGTGCCATCGAGCGGGCACTCACCGACGACGCAGAGCGGGCGGCGCGGGCGCGGCGCGGCTTTGAGAAGGCGCAGCGCTTCGACATTCGCCGGAGCGTTGCGGAGCTCGAAGCGTTGTATCAGCGCGTTGCCGAGACCAGCTCACCGTCGCGCAGCGGGTCGAGGTAGTTCTCCGAGTACCACTCAAAGAGGCCGGTGGTGCGGCTCGTGAAGCTGTTATCGATGACGCCTGAGAGAAGTCCGAGGAAGTTGAACACCTGGGCGCCGCCGACGGCGTAGACCAGCAGATAGTCGGGCTCCCGGATCATGAGGAAGTGGGTGACCATTTTCTCGGGGCCCACGACGGGAAAACCTTTGTACTTGATCCTCGTGAGATTGTGGCTTGAGAAGAGGATCGCCCCCGCGCGGTGGCGGTACTCGTAGCGCGAGACGTTCTCGCCGAAGGGCGGAAGGCCCTGCCGAACGAGAAAGCTGTCCTCGCCGGGAATGTGACTCGCGATAGGGTCCGACACCGGCGTTGTGCTCTCTTCATCCGCGACGCGGTATGAGCCGTCGAAGAGGGGATACCAGACGTCCGCTTCCGGGTTATAGTACTCGATGTCATCGAGATCGCGGACGTGGCGCAGCGAATTGTAAAGGGCGAGAAACTCCTCATCGCTGATCGGGCGGTCGACGAGGATCAGCTGCTCCGAGAGCACGTTGAGTCGCGCGTCCTTCACGTCGTCGCGGATCTGCCGCCTGAAGGGGTGGTCGGGGATCAACGAGACATCCCGCCAGGAGTCGAGATCCCGGCGGACGAGGTTGTCGCTGAGAAGCGTGCCGCGGGCGTCACGGTCCACGGTGGAGAGCCTGGAGGCCAGCGGTTCCGCAGCCGCCGACGTCGCCGTGGCAAGCAGTAGTACCGCTATCGTAATGGGAGTGAGGATTCTATGCATCGAGGCAAAACATACCACCGTGGTGACGGGGATTCAACCGTGGCGACCACTGAACGGCCGGTGCCGATGAGGCCGGCGCCGACCGGCGCGGCCCGTGCGGCAGCCCGCCGCCCCCTGCTTCTCGCCGTCGTTGCGGCTTTCGCCCTGATGCTCCTCGCCTCCTGCGCCACGGTGGCCGACGTGCGCCCCTACCCGGAGCGGGAGGAGCGCTTCGCGGTGCGCGTGGACGACGCCCGTGGCGGGGACGCCCGCGCAGCTGATACGGCCGCCACCGAGGCGGAAATTGCCGCACGGTGTCTGCTGCCGATGGCCATCGCGAACGCCGACACCATCCGTGCGCCGACGGAGGAACTCGCCGCCTTCATGCAGTCGATTGCGACTGCCGCTGCCCCCTCGGAGCCCCGCCCGGAGCTGGTGGCCGAGGTGAACGACGGCATGCGCCCGGTTGCCAACGCTGCATGGTGGGGCTTCGACACTGAGGACGCCACCGAGGCGCTTCAGGCAGCCATCGACTCGCCGGCTCAGGCGGTGGTGGTGCCCGACATGGGATCGCCCTGGATCATCCGGCCGGTCTTCCTGCGAAGTAATCTCGTTCTGCTGCTCGAAGAGGGCGCCGAGATCCTCGCCAAATCGATGGCCTTCACCGGGCGCAACGATCGGCTCCTCGAGGTCGACGATGCCGAAAACATCATCGTCTGGGGCTACGGTGCGACCCTCCGCATGCGCAAGGAGGAGTACTCCTCGGCGCCTCACGCGGAGGCCGAGTGGCGTCATGCCCTCAGCTTCGAAAGCGTCTCGAACATCGGCATCTACGGCATCCACACCGACAACTCCGGTGGCGACGGCATCTACCTCGGGCGGGGCAACCGCGA
>CAZWNS010000092.1:0-8248 GCA_964635245.1 uncultured Spirochaetaceae bacterium | reverse complement strand
ACCGACGGGGGCGTCACCGACGGGGGTGTCACCGACGGGGGCGAGGGGCACCGTCGCGGCGGCGATTTACGCCGTGCCGCCCGGCGCTCGCGGGCGGACACGGAGGCGGCCCCGGAGAGGGAGGGTGATTCCGCCGCCGCCCGGCGCCTGCTCGGCAGCGCACCCCTGCTCGTGGTGACTCCGACGCCGGGGTCGGCACGGACGGTGGAGCGCTATCCCGGCCTGCTTCCACTGCTCGGGCGCGGCGGGGAGACGGTGCTCGACCGCATCGGCGCGCGACTGTCGGCGCTCTCGCGCGAGGTCGGGCATGAGCCGATCTGGCTCATCGGGGCGGCGGAGCCGGTCGTCGCCGCGGTGCGCTCGCATGTTGCGAGGCGCCGCTTGTACGGGCTCTCCGGCGATCGGGTGATGGTATACGCTGAGCCGCAGCTCTCCTTCCTCTCAGCCGACGGCCGGCCCCTGTGCGCGGCCGACGGCTCCCACCCCGCGTACGCGCTGCCGCTTCTCTCGGCTCTTCGAATGGCTGCATCGGCGGAACCGCCCCCGCTGACCCTCATTCTTCCCGTCGACAACGCCCTGCCGCGGATACCCGACCTGGAGTTTATCTCCCGCCACCTCGAGGCGGCGGCCGAGGTCTCGGTGAAAGTCGCCCGTCCCACCGGCCTCGGCGCGTCGCCGCAGCCGGCACCTCCGCGGGCGGCACCTCCGCGGGCGGCACCTCCGCGGGCGACGGGAGAAGCCCTGCTCTCCGCCGGCTTCCTCACCGCCACCGAACGCCTGCGGGATTCGATCGAGATCCGGCGGGAGGTAAGGAGATTCGCCGCGGAAGACGATATACTAGAGACGGAGGCGAGGCGCGGCCGGTTCGGTATGGAGCAGCTTCTCGCGGCCGCCGAGCGCGGACTTGCCTTCGAGATAGATGCCGAGGCGGAGGTTGCGGTGCTGCGGTCTCCCGCGGACTGGGATTCCTGCTCGCAACGGATACGCGAGCGAAGCTGACCACAGCCGCAGGCCGAGGCCGGAACATCGGGGAGTGATGATGGACGGATATAGGCGGGCCGTGCTCATGCTGGTGTATCTTGCCGTTTCGCTGCTGTCGGCGGCGCCGGCGGGCGCACTTTCCTTCGAGGGAGCTCCCGAGTCGCGGATCCCGGAAAACTCGGATGTGCGCCGGTATTTGCGGTCTCGGATCCTCGCTCCCACCGACGAAGTGCTTTCGGGAGAGCGCGGGCAGGTGTACCGCCAGCGCGTGTCCGACACCCGCGTGAAGTACGAGGTGCGCACCCAGAACGGGTCGTTCTATCTTCTCTTTCTCAACGAGATACCGCACGTCCGCGCCAACGACGGATTCCCGGTATACGGCGCCGGAAGCTACGTCATCAAACGCAGTCTCTCCGACGGCTCCTTCACCCAGGCAAAGATCTTCCTGCAGACCGACCCCGACTTCTTTGTCCGACTCTTTCCCGACGAGGCGCGTACCCGCATGGACGTGTTCGTTGCGGGCGACCGCCTCTACAACGATATCGTGGTACCCGTTCCCTTCGAACAGGTGCTCTTTGCTCCGCTGTCCCGCCTGATGGACATGACCGAGGCCATCGTCGACTGGTCGCTGGCGGTTCCCCGGGTGGAAACCGACCGGTATGAGGCGGTACGGGTCATGGTGGAACGGGCCCGCGAAGGGCTTGCCACGCTTCCCGACGCCGAAGACGGCGCGATGAACGAGGATGGTGAGCTGGTGTTCATCGAGAGTCTGGTACTCCAGGAGGGGCAGCCCGGATTCAACTGCTCGGGGTTTGCGAAGTGGATCGGCGACGGAATCGCAAAGCCGCGCAGCGGAGAGTATCTCCCCATCGAGCGTCTGAAGGAGAAGCATCTCGACTACCGCGGCCACCGCTGGAGCGCCCGGCGGGAGGAGGAACGCGATCCCTACTTCGGCCTCGACTGGTCGCGAAACCTCGCGGTAGCCCTTCTCGAGATCGAGAATCCGGGCCGGGAGTACGGGCCCGAAGACGCGGATGTACGTCGCGTGCGCCACACGCGCTACGTCGAGGATGTCGGCTACCCCGTAGACGATATGCGGCGCGTCCTCTACCTGCTCGCCGTCGATGAGCCGGGACACTTCTACATCGGCTCGGTCAACCAGGAGTTCGGGAGCGATCCGGTGCTCAGGCAGCATGTGCATGTCGCGGTGTTCTTTCCGTACTTTGATGAGAACGGGCGATTTCGCGTGACCGTGCTCGAGCGAAACGTCGAGACGGACCTCGATTCCCTTGCCGATCGGTACCCCGACTCCAACGTTCACCTCGTGCGGGTTCGCGCGGATGAGGCATTCACACCTCCCGTAATTGAATAATTGCGGACCCTGAGGTATTTTTGTGCCGTATGAAGCGGTCTCTCCTCGTGGGCTTCTGCATGATACTTGCGGCGGCCGCGTTCGCTCAGGAGACTGCCCGTGAGGTCTTCCAGCAGGCGGAATCCAGATTCCAGAGCGGCGACTACGAGGTCGCACTCCAGAGATACGAAGTTCTGGTCAGGGATTATCCGTTCTCCGAGTATGTACCTGACGCGCAGTTCAGACGGGCGGTCGTCATGTATCGTCTCGAACGCTACGAAACGGCTCTGAGCCTGCTTCGGCGTGTCGAGGCCCGGTACCGATCAACGCGCTTCCTGTCCCTCGTTCCGTTCTGGAAGGGGGTAACGCACTACCGGCTCGGCGAATACGACGATGCCGAAGGTGAGCTGGAGCGGTTTCTCGAAGACAGCACACGTGAAACCCTGCGCCGACAGGCATGGCTTTATCACGCGCTGACCATGCTTGCCGCGGACCGTCGGGAGGAGGCCGTGTCGAGCCTCGAGACCCTGTTCTCGGAGATCGACGTCCCCGAGAGCGAGCCCTACGCCCTGTCGCTTCTGTTGTCGCTCTACATCCGCGACGAGGCGTTCCCGGAGGCGGTAGCCCTCTTCGACGAGATAAATCCCGAGCTCGTGGACGAAAGATGGCGCGGCAACGTGCGCCTCTACGGCGCGGAATCGCTGCGGGCGGTCGGACGTGAGGAGGAGGCTCTCGAGGTGTTCCTCGATCTCACGGACGGGGGACCGGTCGTTTCGGCAACGGCGTTTCGCCGCGCCTACGAGCTTGCGCAGCGCCTCGGAAGGACGGAAACCGCCCACGAGGTGGTTCGAAATGCCGAGCAGTCTCTTTCCGGTCGAACGGACGTGCTTGCCGAGCTCTGGACACAGGTAGGCACCGAGAGCTACCGCGGGGGACAGGTTCGCGATGCGGAGCTGTATCTGTCGAGGGTCTGGGATCTCGACGGAGTGGATGTCCCCGATACCGTGCCCCTCTACCTCGCCGAGATCTACGCTGATCAGGACCGCGACGACGACGCGGTGGGAGTCCTCCGCGAGGCACGCGATCGGGGCCTCGGAACCTACGGCGACCGCATTCTCCTGCGCGAGAGTGATCTTCGCCTCGAGCGTGACGAGCCCGAGGAGGCGGCCGAGACGCTCGAGGTGTTTCTCGACCGGTATCCGGGCAGCGACTATCGCGGCGAGGGGGAGTATCTGCGGACGTTCGCCCTCTATCGCCTCGGTCGCGACGAGGAGGCGCTCGCCCAGGCACGGGAAACGCTCGCCTCCGGCCGCGGCGGAGACCACGAGCGTGAGCTGCTGTGGCTGCGCTCGCTCCTGCACAGGCGGCTCGGAGAGCGGGAAGCCGCGGTGCGGAGTCTGCGTGAATACCTCGCAGTGGCGAGAGACGATACCGACGCGCGTGTGGAGCTCGTCAAGCTGCTCTTCGAGCAGGGCCGCTACGACGAGGCGTTGCGGGAGTCCGAGGACCTTCTCGGCGAGGCGGATGCGCTCGAGAGTGAGGCGCCGGGTAGCTACTTTCAGCTGCGATACCTCGAGGGGCTTTCCCGCGTAGCCCGCAAGGACTACGAGCCGGCGCTGTCCGCGTTCGGCGAGCTGCCCCCCGATGCCACCGTGTATGACGCCCTCGCCGAGGACGGGCGCGACCTGCTCGTGATGCATCCATACGCCCTGTACTACCAGGGATGGGCGAACTACCGCCTGTCCCGCTACGAGGAGGCCGAGCGCTTCTTCGACGAGCTCCTTTCCTTCGACGCCGATCACGAGTTTGCCCCGCGTGCGGCATATCTCGCCGGATGGAGCGCATTCAACCGCGGGGCGCAGGATGCCGCCGCGGGATTCCTCCGGCGTGCCGTCTCCCTTGCCGAGACCGAAGCGGTGCGCAGCGAAGCGACGCTCCTCCTCGGTCGGAGCCTGAAGGCCGCGGGAGCCTATGCGGAGGCCGATGCACAGTTTCGGAACATCTTTGCCGACACGCCGCGGTCACCTCTCGCCGATGATGCGCTGTTCGAGTACGCCGAAGGTCTCGAGCGACGGGATCGCACCGACGAGGCGGTGGAGCGCTACCACGTCCTCTTCGAGCGCTATCCGGACAGTCCGCTGGCGGAGGAGGGTATGTATCGGCGCGGCGAAGTGCTCTTCCAGGAAGAAGACTTTGCGGCGGCACGAGAGGCCTTCTTCGAGTACCGGGCGAACTATCCCGACGGGTCGCTCGTCCCCGCGGCCCTGTACTGGGGCGGGGTGAGTGCCTACGAGATCGACGAAGTCTCCGGTGCGTTACTGTTGTGGGAGACGCTCATCGAGGAGCACCGCGACAGCGCGTTCACGGCCGACGCCCTGCACCGCGCCGCGGAGGTGTACAGTGATCGTGGCGACTACCGTCGCGCGCTCAACCTCTACAGTCGGCTCGTGGCCGCCCACCCGCAGCAGGCCGAAGCGGTCGGGGCTGCCGAGCGTATCGACGAGCTCCTGCTGCGCATCGGCGGACTCTCCGAGCGCGAGGCCCGGCTCTGGGTTCGCATCGAGCAGAACGACCGCTCACAGACCGCCGACGGGCGTCGGGCCATACTCGACGCGGCCCGGCTTTCCATTCGCGAGGGCAGTTCCGGCGTCGACCGCGAGAACCTCATCGCCCCCCTGCTTCGGGCGACCGCGGCGAAGGAGGACGAGGACCCGGCGGCGGCCGCGGAGGCCCACATACTGCTCGGTGAGTATCACCTGCGCCGGTCGGAGCCGCGGGAGGCGCGCGAGGCCTTCCTGAATGCGGCGGCGGCCGATCCGTCGGACCGCGATCAGACCGCCGAGGCGCTCTATCGGGCAACCGAGGCGAGCGTGCTCGCAGACCGCGTATCCGAGGCACGAAGCATCCTCGAGCGCCTGGAGTCGAGCTTTCCGCAGTCCGAGTGGACCGCCGAGGCGCGCCGACTCATCGAGGAGGCACGATGATGATGCGATCCATCCCTGCAATCGCGGCGTGTGCGGCATGCGCGGCGATGCTCAGCCTCGGTCTCGGTGCACCCCTGTACGCGCAGGAAGAGCGCGACGGGGCCGGCACCGGTCCCGAGGCGCCCGAGGATACCGAGATCAAGCTTCCGGAGCTGCTGCTGCAGGTGGAGGAAGCTGAGCTCGAGCGGGTGAGCGCGGAGCTGCCTGAAACCGCCGAGGCCCGCCTCGGTGATGTCGGTATTCCCCTTCCCACCGAAAACGAGCTCGCCATTTCTCCGGCGGCGTTCGAGGTTCCCGGCCTCGACGAAGGGGACGCGGTGGAGACCGGGCCGGCGGGTGTCTCGCTGTACAGCGACGCGGCGCTCGGCGTCGGCTCGATGAACGAGATTATCGGCTCGCTGTCGCTCTATCGCCTGGGAGAACGGCCGCGGTTCCGACTGCAGTTTTCCCACGACGGACGAGACGGGTATCAGTTCGAGGAGCCCGGGACCGGGTTCTTCGACCGAACGGAAGAGCTTTCCGGATGGATCGAGGGCGGAGATCGCACCACGAGCCGTTTCGAGGGCGGGTTCATCGAGCAGGAGCGCGGCCTGCAGGGGCAGCCGACCTTCTTCTCGACGAAGTCCCGCTTTCTCGACGGCATGGTCGAGCTCGACGCGCCCTTCGGGGATCGATACCGGTTCACCCCCCGCCTCGAGGGAGGCTACGCGGAGCGCCTGCGCACCGGAGCCGACGAGTCGCAGGCTCCGGCCGGCGCGGAGACCTTCGCGAATCCGGGTGTGCGCGTAGGTGTGGAAACGACCCCGGGAACCTTCTACGCGGACGCGGAGTATCTGCTGCGGTACCTCGACGACGACGAAGACGGCCTCGCCCAGGCCCTCGGCCTGTCCCTCGGCGCGGACCTCCTGCTCGGACGTCGGGTTTCCGCCGGCGCCCGCGTCGGCGTGCTGTGGCCCTTCGAGGAATACGTCTATGTGCCGTTCTCCCTGCGGCTGAGCGCAACTCCCGCCGAGGCGCTGACCCTCAGCGTCGGCGGCGGCATGGAGGCTGCTCCCGTCCGTTTCAGCGAGCGGTGGCGGGAGACGCCGACGTTTGCGACGACGTCCGACACCGGGGATGTGCCGGGATGGTACGAGGAGTGGTACGCCGACGCCGGGCTTCTCATCGATGTCCCCGACGCGCCGTTGAGCGCGGAGGTGAACGGGCGCGTGGCCTGGCAGCACGACGTACCGGACCTGCGCGGCTACGTTCCGACCGCCGGCGAGACGAGCTACACCCTGGAGAACCGCCTGTCGGTTACGCCCGAGGCGACGATGAGATGGGACGTCGCCCCGGTAGGTATCGAGGCCGGCTGGCAATCGTTTCTCCTCGACCGCGCGGCCACCGATCCGCGCCACGGCGGACGACTGGCGGTGGATATCCGCAACGCCGATGAGACCCTCGGCGCGCGGGGCGATCTGCGCGCGGATCTCTACGATGATCCGGAGATGCCCCTGCTGGACTTCTCCGCCTACATCGACGTAAGCGAAGCCGTTCGCATATCGACTGATGTCCTCGATGTGCTCTCCCCCCTGATGCCGGACGGACGTGCCCGCATCGGAGGAGAGACCACCCCGGAGTTCCCCTTTGTCGAACCCGGCTTCCGGGTCGTCATACAGACACGAGTCTCTCTGTGATATGAAGGAGCTGTACCTATGCTGACACTGTTGGATCGAGGCGGACTGGTCCTCATCCTGATTCTTGTTCTTTCCGTCGTCGCGGTAGTGATTATCGTCGAGCGGCTGCTGTTCTTCCGTCGTATCCGCGGAGACGAGGACACCATTATCCAGCGGCTGCGGTCGACGCTGGAGAAGGGCCACTACGACGAGGCGCTGAGCATCTGCGAAAACAACCCCAGCCCGGTGGCGAACCTGATGAAGGTGGGCATCGAGAAACGGGAGCATTCGCAGGAAACCATCAAGGCCGCCATTACCGACGCGGCAAACCTGGAAATACCGCGGATGGAGCGCTACCTCTCGTTTCTGGGCACGATCGCGCATATATCGCCGCTACTCGGATTGCTGGGCACCGTGACCGGAAACATCCGTGCCTTCGGCGTGCTCGGGGACTTTGCGGCCGCGGGCGGAAACCCCGCTCTCCTCGCCCAGGGTATCTCCGAGGCCCTCGTGACGACGGCGGCGGGTCTCATCGTGGCAATTCCGGCGATCATCTTTTACAACGCGCTCGTGAGTAAGGTGAATCACCGCATCATTCAGCTGGAGAACCGCGTCACCGAGATGGTCTTCCTGCTGAAGGGGGAGCGCGATGCAGTTTAGACGGCGGCTCAAGCCGGAGGCCCAGGTCGATCTGATACCCATGATCGACGTGATCTTCCAGCTTGTGGTCTTCTTCATGGTGTCGAGCACCTTCATCACCACACCCGGCATTGCGCTGGATCTGCCGTCGTCCACCTCCTCCGAACCGGTGACGATGAACCGCCTCGTGGTTACGGTCGTGGGGCCCGAGGAAGTCTATCTCAATCGCGAGCAGTACGCGCTCGAGGATCTCGATGACGCCCTCGCGGCGCGCGCGGAGGAAATACCGGAGGAGGAGCAGCGCGGCGGAGTGAGGAGCGCCGTGATCGAGGCCGACCGCGGCGTATCGTACGAGCTCATGGTGACCGTCCTGGACATGCTTCGCGCCGCCGGATTCCGGGCGGTGAACCTCAGCACGCTTCAGGAGCAGAGCGAGCAGGGCGAATGACGACACAGGAGAAGGAGCGGCTGGGGCTGGCGCTTGCCGCCAGTCTCGTGATACACGCAGTCGCATTTCTCATCGTCCAGTTCGGCGACTGGCGGGTCGCCCCCCTGCCGGAGTTCTCCGGTCCGATGCAGGTGGAGATGGCGCCGCCGGAGGTGGAGCCCGAGGTGGAGCCGGACCCGGCGCCCGAGGA
>CAZWNS010000091.1:1426-9019 GCA_964635245.1 uncultured Spirochaetaceae bacterium | reverse complement strand
CCTACGCGGTGGCCGATTTGGCCGCGGCGGGCCAACAGGCTGCTTGATACCTTGCATTGCATGGGGCCTGCCGTAGAATCACACTCAGATATAAGCAACCGCATTGATCAGCGTTTCGCGGCATGTCCGTACTCGACCCGGTATACGTAGATCATGACCGCCGTAAAGGAGATCACGAGCGGCCCGTAGACGAGACCGGGGAGCCCGAAGAACGATAGGCCGCCTATGGTAGCGAGAAAGATGTAGAAAGGCGACATCGCCGCGCGTCCCTGCATCAGGAACGGCCGCAGATAGTTGTCCACGCCCCCGACGAGCAGCACGGCCCATATCGCGAAAAACACCGTCTGCCAGTACTGCCCCGTGACTGCCAGGTAGATGACGGCGGGAATGGAGACCAGTCCCGTTCCGATAATGGGGATCATCGAGGAGAAGCCGAGAACGGTGCCCCAGATGAGCCCCGGTATACCGACGATCGCAAGCCCGATGCCGCCGAGGACGCCCTGGATGAGTGCGATCGCGAAGGTGCCGAACACCACCGCCCGGGTCACGTCGCGGATCTTTTCGAAGATCGCCTCTTTCTGGATCGACCGCATAGGCAGGAAATCGCGAAGGCTCTGCACCATGTGCGAGCCGTCGCGCACGAGGTAGAACAGAAGAAACACCAGAATGAAGAACTTCGAAACGATGTCGACGAGATTCCCGAAGATCTGCACGCTGTTGCGCACGAAGTACTGCGTGGCGGTCTGGGCGAACCCGAGCAGCCGCTCGCGAACATTGAAGCTCGACAGGTCCACGTCCACCCCGGCAAGCCATGTGGAGAGACGCTCCTCGACACCGCCGAGGGCGGGGCCGGCAAACAGCGCCTCGAGTTCACCGGAACGGACCCATGACACCAGGTCCCGCGCGAACTCCGCCCCCTGCAAAAAGAGCAGGAACAGAAACAGGAACACGGGAACGATGATCACCACGCATACGCCGAACACCACCAGCAGAGCCGCGAGCGTATTCCGGCCCCCAACGAGCGGAAGCAGGCGTCGGTGGAAGGGGAAGGCGAGCATGGCAAGAAGAACCGCGAACATGATGGGATCGAAGAAGGCCCGCAGTACGAAAAACGAGAGAACCAGCGCCCCGATCAGCAGTACCAGAACGAACGGACGGTGGAGAGACTCCGCATCGGACTTTCTCGGCATGCGTCTCATGCGGCGGAGTATAGTTGAAGTGAGTCGCTTGGAACAGGGGACGCACACGGGCTACCATGGCGGAGTGAAATACGAACTCCAGACAATTCCCGTGTGGGATGCCTACGAGCAGCAGGCCGACTGCCCGCTATGCTATCTTGAGCGAAAACTCGAGGCCGATTACCAGAGGTTCTTCCTCGGGAGTGCGGTGATGGCACCGGACATGCGGGTGGAGGTGAACCGCATCGGATTCTGCGGCCGCCATTTCGGGCTGCTCGAGCGCGGCGCCAACCGCCTCGGCCTCGCGCTCATGACGCAGACACACCTCGCCGACCGCACCCGGCGCTTCGAGAAGGCGCGGCGCCCGGCCGAGCGCGCCGCCGGCAGCGCGAAAACGCGGAAAACCCGCGCAGAGCTCGACGCACTGCTCGAAGCCCTCGCGGAGGAAGAGCGAAGCTGCATGATCTGCGATCGCCTTGCCGCCGACCTTGCAAACTACACCTTCACGATCGTACGCCTGCATCGCGCGGACGAGAACTTTGCGGAAACCTTCAGGAGCTCACACGGCTTCTGTCTCCCCCATATGCGCATGACCATCGAGATCGCGCGCGAGGTGCTTCGGGCACGTGAGCTTCCGTACTGGCTGTCCGATCTCTTCGCCACGCAGGACGCCGCGATCGGCTCGCTCACTGAAGGACTCGAGGAGATGGTCGCGCGCTACGATTATCGCTCCACGGAGCCTGCGACCGATTCGATCAGGGCGGCCCTGCCCCGCGCGATCTCGAAGATCGTCGGCAGACGCTGAGCCGGCAAATCGTCCCACTGCAGCCGCCCGCCTGCCGGATCGGCCGCCTGCGCCCTCCGCCTGCGGGCCCGCCCCGAAGGTTGACACGACCGGCGTGAATCGGGAAGCTTCCGGCGAGTTGCCATGAGTCAGTCAACCCACACCGTCCCCGTCGAAACACTCCGGGAGTTCGTTCTCGACGTTTTCCGCGGCCTCGGCGTTCCCGAGGAGGAGGCGGCAATCTGCCGTGACGTCATCATCACGTCCGACCTTCGCGGAATCGATTCCCACGGCGTCGGTCGCCTCGCGATGTATCACGACCGGATTCGTGCCGGCATTCAGTCGCCCATCACCAACCTCGAGGTCGTGAAGGAGACCGAGACGACTGTAACGCTCGACGGCCACCACGGCATGGGCCACGTCATCTCCTACCGGGCCATGCACACGGCAATGGACAGGGCACGTGCCTACGGCCTCGGGGCCGTGGCGGTGAGGAACTCCACGCATTATGGTTTTGCGGGCTACTACCCCATGATGGCGGCACGCGAAGACATGATCGGACTGACCGTCACCAACGCCCGCCCCGGGGTGGCGCCGACCTTCGGCGTAGAGCCGATGATCGGGACGAATCCCGTTGCATTCGGTGCACCCACGGACTTGCCCTTTCCCTTCGTGATCGATGCAGCCACCTCGATCACCCAACGCGGCAAGCTCGAGTACTTCCACCGGCGCGGTGAAGACACCCCCGAGGGGCTCGCTATCGGCGAGGACGGCACCTCGCGAACGGACACCGGCCCGCTTCTCAAAGACCTGATCACCGGCGCGGCGGCGATGCTGCCTCTCGGCGGCACGGGCGAGCTCTACGGCGGACACAAGGGCTATGGCTACGGAACGATGGTGGAGATCCTCAGCGCCGCGCTCTCGGGGGGAAGCTACCTGTGGGACCTCGCCGGCTTCGACGAGACGGGCACGCGGCAGCCGTTTCGCCTGGGCCACTTCTTTCTGGCGGTCGACATCGCTCACTTCATCGAGCCCGCCGAGTTCCGCCGGATCGCGACCGATATCCTGCAAAAGCTTCAGCAGTCAAAAAAGGCGCCGGGGCATGATCGCATCTATGTCGCCGGCGAAAAGGAGTACGAGAGCGAGCAGCAGCGCAGGGCCGACGGTATTCCCCTCAACGACGCCCTCCGCGCAACTCTCCGGCGCGTGAAGACCGAGCTCGGCATTCCCGGCTACGGCTTTCTCTGACAGTTGCATGCGCACACGGCCCGGCTATTCCTCCCGCCGAGCCGCGGCCGCGCGCTTCAGCACTGCGATATGCCTGGCCGGGTACACGCCGGTCGGGCAGACCGCGCTGCACCTGAGATGACGCGCACACGACCATACCCCGCGGTCGACGTCCACGCTGTCGAGAGTATCCTCCCGCCGCTCGGGATTCTTCTCGAGCTCCCGGTTCCACGCTGCGAGGGCCGCCGGTCCCATCCAGTTCGAGGTCACCGGACAGGCTGAGACGCAGAGCCCGCATTCGATGCAGTTCTCGAAGCGTTCGTAGGCCTCGATCTCGTCGGGGACGCGGGCGTCGGCGTTGTACTCGCTCGCCCGGCGGTAATCGGCACGTGCCGGGAAGTCGGCAAAGAGACTCCCCGGGTCCACCACGAGGTCACCGATCGCCTCGAACTGCGGCAGGGGCCGTACGACTACGGTGTCCGCCTCGAGGGAGAAGACGTTGGTGGTGCAGGCAAGCAGCTTTTCGCCGTTTATGATCATGCCGCAGGTTCCGCAGGAGCCGTGATGGCATGAGTGGCGATACATCAGCGTCGAGTCGATGCGGGTGCGGATGTACTCGAGGCCGTCGAGAACGGTGGTATAGGCGTCGCAGGGTACTTCGAAATCGTCCATTCGCCCGGCCTCGCGCTGCTCGCGGGAGACGGTGAACGTGACGGTCTTGGTGTCGGTATTCGAGGGCATCGGATACTCCTTATGCCGGGCGCGGATTAAAGAAGGCGCGATGCGGAAGCAACTCGGCATCCGCCGTGGTACAGGGTGTGTCGTCACCGAGGATGCTGCAGAGGGTATCGACGGTTTTCTCGGCCATGGCCCGCAGCACGGTCGCCTTGCCGCCGGTAACGCTCAGAAATCCCGACATCCCGTCCTCAGCACCGTGATCGATGCAGGTGAAATCGCGGCTGAGCCCGCGCCCGTCGGCGCCTTCCGCCCGCCCGGCGAGGGGCCTGACGGCCGACCAGGCGGCGTGGAAACCGGCATCTGCGAAGGACGGCATCATCTCATCGGCCTTGTGGATGAGAAACTCGATGTCCTCGTGGCGGGCGAGGATGCTGTCCGGATCGTCGGTCTGCCACTGGGTGGAACCGATGATGGAGAGCTTGCGCTGGGGAACGATGATGTCGCCGTCGCCGGCCGGATGCAGCCGGCTCACGACCATATTGTTCAGCCGCTTCTTCACGGCAACCATGGTCCCGGGCGCCGGGGTAATCGGGAGGTCGATGTCGGTCATAGCGCAGATCTGTCCGGCCCAGGCACCCGTTGCGTTTATCACGAAGTCGGCCTCGATGTCGTACTCACGCCGGGTGGCGTGCTCGAGCACGCGGGCGCCCGTCACGCGCCCCTGCGAACGATGCAGGCCGATAACCTCGGTGAAGTTCCGCACGGTCGCGCCGGCCGCCCGCGCGGTGGCGAAGAAGTGAAGCGGCAAGCGCCATGCGTCGAGCGTACCGTCGGGCACCTGCACGGCACGGGTGATGTCGGGATTGAGCAACGGCTCCATCTCGAGGGCCTGTTTCACGGGGATCTCGCGCGCGGGAATGGTTGCCTCGTTGCACGCAGCGATGAAGTGATCGCCGTATGCTGCTTCCTCCTCGTTGGTTGCCACGAAGAGTCCGTAGTTCATCTCGAGAGACTGGGGCGCGATCTTCCGGAGAATCCGCACCTCCTCCATGCATTCGCGGGCAATCTCGCGGTCCCCGACGGCGTAACGGGCGCCGGAGTGCAGCTGTCCGTGATGCCGGCCGGTTGTTCCCGACGTCAACTCGCCCCGCTCCACGAGCGTTGCCCGATACCCGCGCCGCATGAGATCATGGATGATGGCGGCTCCGGTTCCGCCGCCGCCGATCACTAAGACATGTTCGCCTGCCATGGGATGGAATCCTTTCACAGCTCGCAGGCTCGACCATGAGCACTGTGGAGTGTACCTTAGTGATACTGACAGAGATACCGCACCCGTGGCAAGGGGGACGCAGACATGACGGACACAGACCCGCGCAGCCGGATACCGGCTCTTACCGATGCCATTCTCGACAAGCTCGATGATTGCAACGCGGTTGATCATGTGTGCACCTGCCCCCTGCCCCACCGGGACGCCGTGGGAGAGCTTCTCGCCCTCACCGAGCGCCTGCTCTTTCCCGGCTACTTCAACCGCACGGCGGTCGACAAGGCGACACTGCGCTCCCATCTCGGCCGGACCGCCGGGGATACCTACGACATGCTGGTGGGGGAAATCGCGAAGTGCATCCTGCACTCCCGACGGAACGATCCCGATCCCGACGACGCACGGGCGCGGGCCGAGGCGGCGGCGCATGCCCTCGATTTGCTCGAACGCGTGCCGCAGCTCATCGAGGTTCTCGACGGCGACGTTGAAGCGGCGTACCTCGGCGACCCCGCGGCAACGGGCAACGACGAAATCATCATCGGATACCCCGGTTTCCGGGCCGTGATGACCTACCGTGTTGCACATCATCTCCACGAGCGGGGCGTGCCGCTCCTGCCCCGCATCATGGCCGAGTTTGCCCATAGCGCGACGGGCATCGACATCCATCCCGGGGCCCGCATCGGCCGCAACTTCTTCATCGATCACGGCACCGGCGTGGTCATCGGCGAGACCACCGAAATCGGCGACAACGTCAAGCTCTATCAGGGAGTCACGCTCGGCGCCCTCAGCTTCCCGACGGATGAGCACGGGAACCTCCACCGCGGCTTCAAGCGCCATCCCACCATCGAGGACGATGTGGTGATCTATTCCAATGCGTCCATTCTCGGGCCGGTTACCATCGGGCGCGGGTCGGCGATCGGCGGGAACGTCTTCCTGACCCACGACGTCGCCCCATACAGCAAGGTCACCATCGAGAAGCCGGACAATCGGATTCGCCGGCACACGCCGCGGTAGCGTCGACTCCACGGTATGCCGCGCGGCGGCGGGCCCGGGCGGCGGCGGGCCCGGGCTCAGGGCGCGGGGAACATCCCGGTGGAGAGGTAGCGGTCACCTCGATCGCAGACGATGGCAACGATGAGGGCGTCATCGACTTCGCGGGCCAATCCGACCGCCGAATGGACGGCGGCCCCGGACGATACGCCGGCGAAGATGCCCTCTTCACGGGCGAGGCGGCGGGCCATGTCCTCTGCCTCCGACTGGGTGATATTCATAATCCGGTCGACGCGCTCGGGCTCGTAGATCGTCGGCAGGTACTCCTCGGGCCAGGCGCGGCTCCCGGGAATCTTCGCGCCTTCAGCCGGCTGCACCCCCACCACCTGAACCCGGGGATTGCGCTCTTTGAGGTAGCGTCCCGTTCCCATGATGGTACCGGTGGTGCCCATGGAGGCCACGAAATGGGTCAGCTCTCCACCCGTATCGCGCCAGATCTCCGGTCCCGTCGTCGCGTAATGCGCAGCGGGGTTGTCGGGGTTACCGAACTGGTTCAGGATACGCCCGCGGCCGTCGGCCTCGAGCTCCCGGGCGCGATCGATTGCAGCCTCCATCCCGCCGTCCTTCGGCGTGAGGATGAGCTCCGCGCCGTAGGCGGCCATCACGGCTTTGCGCTCCTCTGATGCGCTTTCGGGCATTATGAGCACCATGTGGTAGCCGCGCATCGCCGCGACCATCGCGAGCGCAATGCCCGTGTTACCGCTCGTCGCCTCAATCAGCGTGTCGCCGGGCTTGATCTCCCCCCGGCGCTCGGCCCCCGCAATCATGCCGTAGGCCGGTCGATCCTTCACCGAGCCCGCCGGGTTGTTGCCTTCCAGCTTGGCGAGGACGGTGCCGCTGCCCGTGTCCTGCCTCTGCAGCCGCACGAGCGGTGTGTTCCCGATCATTTCGTCTATCGTGTGGTACGTCATGGCTTCGCTCCCGTCGGTCGGATCTGAGGCATTCAGTGCGGCAGCCGTGGCCGCAGCACCCCGTAGGTTACCACGCCGAGAAGCGCGCTTGCGATGACCAGCGCGATGACCGCATATCCCGCGCCGAGCAGAGGGCCCGATATATACCATGGCCACGGTTGGCTCAAGAAATCAATCATGGCTACATACTGCTAAAGCTTACTGCTTCGGTCAAGCACAGTGCCCGCGGCACTTACCGGGACACCGCTCCCGGCGCGGGCGCCGTCTGCGGCCAGTAGCGCCCGCCGCGCCGGACCACCTCCATCTCCAGGCCGTAGACACTCGACAGCAGCTCGTGGGTAAGGACCTCTTCAGGTGTTCCGTGGGCGTGGATGCGCCCGTCTTTCATGATCGAGACCTGGTGGAACACAGGGGTGATCTCCTCGATGTGGTGGGTGACGTAGATGAGGGTCGGCCCGTCGGGCTCGGTGCCGAGCTTTTCGACGAAGTCCTGGAAGTGCTCCC
>CAZWNS010000091.1:0-1416 GCA_964635245.1 uncultured Spirochaetaceae bacterium | reverse complement strand
CGGGGCGGGGCCGCGGCGGGGACGGGCGGGCGGGCCACGAGGGGGGCGCGCCGGTCGGGCTCGGGGCTGTGCTACTCGAGGAACGCGAGGGAGTGCTCCCGGGGGGAGGGATCAAGGCCGCTGGAGGGCTCATCGAGGATGAGGTGGGTCGGGCGCGCCAGGAGGGCACGGGCAATGAGGACCTGTTGCTTTTCCCCCGGCGAGAGCACGGCGTAGGGACGATCCTCGAGGCGTTCACACCCCATGAAGGCCAGCCGCTCGCGCGCGAGCGCCACGTCTTCGCCGGTTATCGGCTCCCAGAGCCCGATCGACGCGTAGCGCCCGCTGACGACGACATCGAGGGCGGTGTCGCGATCGTGGATGCGCTCGCCGAGCGCCGAGCTCACCCACCCGATATGCCGCCGCACCTCCCTGAGATCGCTCTTTCCGCGCACATACCCGAGCACCTCCACCTCGCCCCTGCTCGGCGACATGTAGCCGGTCACCACCTGCAGCATGGCCGTCTTCCCGGATCCGTTGAGGCCGAGAAGCGCCGTGTGTCCGCGGGATGAGATATCCCAGGTTACGCCGTTGAGAATCAGCTCCTCGTCACGGCGCATCGTGACGTCTTTCAGCGTTATCATGCCGTACCGCCCGTTTGTGTGTAACCGGCCGCGGCCGGCCCGTTACAGCCCGCCGCCGCGCCGCCGCCGCGGCCGGCCTATGCCGAGACGCTCGGAAGACCGGAGAGCGCCATGGCGACCTCCTCTTCCGGATACTCGTAGGCCACCAGCTTGCCTGCGTTGTAGTCGAGATACGCCTGCATGTCGAACTGTCCGTGCCCGCAGAGGTTGAACAGGATCGCCTTGCTCTCGCCCGACTCTTTGCAGGCATGCGCCTCATCGATGGCCGCGGCCACCGCGTGGTTTGCCTCGGGCGCGGGCAGAATCCCCTCGGCCCGGGCAAACTGAATCCCGGCCGCAAAGGTGCGAAGCTGGTCGTAGGCGGTGGCCTCGATGTGGCCCTCGGCGTGCAACCGGCTCACGAGCGGTGCCATCCCGTGATACCGCAATCCTCCCGCGTGGAAGCCCGGCGGAACGAAGCTGCTGCCGAGGGTGTACATCTTCACGATGGGGGTAAGATGGGCGGTGTCGCCGTAATCGTAGGCGTATGGTCCCCTGGTAAGGGTCGGACAGGCGGCAGGCTCCACCGCTATGACACGGTAGTTCTTCTCCCCTCGCAAATTCTCTCCCACATAGGGGAAGCACATGCCGGCGAAGTTCGAGCCGCCGCCGGTGCAGCCGATGAGGATATCCGGCTCGTCGTCGGCGGCCGCCATCTGCTCCATGGTCTCGAGACCGATCACGGTCTGATGGGTCAGCACGTGATTCAGCACGCTCCCGAGCGCGTAGTTCGTGTCGTCGCTGGTTGCCGCCA
>CAZWNS010000090.1:0-9589 GCA_964635245.1 uncultured Spirochaetaceae bacterium | reverse complement strand
TGCTCGTTCCCCCGCCGTCATAACCGATGGTCAAGGTGTCTAAGTCGGTTGCGTCGGCGTCCGCAGTGCTCGTGGATTCGTCGGCCGTAAGCCCGCTGTCCATAACGATTCGAACGGTGGTGTCGTTAATGACCTCCACATGCGCCCCACCGCCGCCAAGCGTTATACCCGTTTGCGCGTCGGAGAATCCGCTGCCCGTGAACCCGTAGCGGTAGTAGACGACGACACCAAAAGTGGGGTCGACGGTGTATCGGGCATCGATCCCGTCTCCCGCCTCCGTCACGCTGATATCGTTGTCACCTGAAGCAAGATCCTCCCCGACTTCGAACAGCCCGTTGTCATCACCGGCGGCGTCAAAGGCAGCCTCTACTTCGGAGACCATGTTCTCCCAGGTCTGATACAGCAGGTTGGAAAGATAGACGGGGTCGAGACTGTCGTCGATCGCCGGAGCGTCGTTGTTGGAATCAACCAGGCGCCCGGACCACGACCCGGTGTCGACGCCGCTATAGGTAACCCCACCGTAGACTTCCTCCCAGGCTTGTTCCCAGGTGCCGTTGATTGCGTCTTCAGCGGCGTTGAGCGCTCCGGATGCGGTGAGCCCCTCGGGATCCACTACGTTTACCGTAGTCCCGGAGGCCGCCAGGCTGAATGACCCCCCTTCATTATAGCGACCACTCCAGTACGTTCCGTAGAAGCGTGTCGACGTCAGTGTTCCATTCCACGTTCCCCAATCATCCCCGCCATAGCTCCCCACGAAGACCCGTACGCTGCTCTTCTCGCCGTCACTGACGCCGGCCGCAGAGGCGAAATACCGGTCGCGGAGGTGGATCCGTCGATCTGCAAATCCATCACCGCGGAGTGGCCGTTCGTCATCGCGAACGTTCCCACGAGGTTCTGCGGGGGCGTCACGCTCGTGCCACCGCCGCCTCCTCCGCCCCCGTTACCGCCGCCGGCACCCGCTCCGGCGCAGGCTGCGATGAATCCGACCACAACAAAAACTGACACGATCATGATCACGTTGCGCATAGCACACTCCTTGAATTGTCTGTTTCGCAGTAAACTTGCAATATCCTTGCGCGACTTCGCTCTCTTCACCGCAGCGGAGACGTCGTCGGCGTGCTCGTTCTCCACGCATGAGTCTCGGTCCGGCGCGACAAACACATCGAGTTCAGTTGAGAAAGTCGTAGTCGATGCTCCAGGACGGTGCGGGTGGCCGGCTCACCCCCTCTCTGAGAAAGAAGATGCCCTGCCCCACATAGCGGCCTCCGGAATCTATTCGCCGCCGGACGAACTGCACATCGTTTCCCATGCCGAAGTCCCGACTGAGATCTATGTGCGTCTCCACCCCGTGCACGAACAGAACCTGGCCCGTTATCGCGGCAGGCTTGCCGGAGTTGTTCGTGATCTCAGCCTCAACCCTGAACTTCTTGTGCGAATGTGTCTCGCCCGGGAGTCCCGATTCGAGCATCTCCGAGCCCATGTCCGTGAGCGTGTAGCGCATCCGAATGCCGTCGCGGTCGTACACGACTGTGGCCTGTGCGGCGGCAGCTGCCGCGAACGCCAGTATCATGACCAGCACCAGAACGGTTCGTTTCCCTCTCATAGCTTCCTCCGAGTACCTGAACGTCTATGTCGGAGCGAATGCTCCAAACCCCACAATGCTCCAGCAATTTGTATGCCAAAATATATGAGCAGAAGTCCGCCGCCGTTGGGGCGCCTGCCGGGAGGTTTCGCCTACCGGCTCCGGCAACGGCGCGCGGCTCGATGACTCGTTGTGACAATGACTTAGCCCATCACTTTAGCCGTTTGTCGTACGGGAGGTCTGAGGCTTCATGACGCCACGACGGGCGAGCGGTCCTGGTGAGCGCAGTACGCACCACTACACGATTCGTAAAGGTGAGTGAACGAAACGTGAATCAGCCCGCAACAAAACTCCCGATTTCGGCCCGAATTACCGGGAAAATCGGCCATAGTGCGTCGGCATGAAAATTGCTTGCTGTAAGGGCGGGTAGGAACGGGCGGACACGTCAATGGGCGCGGCTCACAGTGGCGTGCGGCGATCCTCGGCGGCGCACTTCACAGACTTGTGTCCCCACGTGGACCCGCATAATATGTAGGATGGACGGTGCAGGGGCGTCTATGGAAACGATTCTACTGGTAGACGACGACACGGGGGTACTCGACGGGCAGGAGAGCCTGCTGCGGCTGAACGGCTACAGCTCGGTGGTGAGGGCGACAAGTGCGGGCGCAGCGCGGGAAGCGGCGGGATCCGGTGCGATTGCACTGGCCATCCTCGACCTGACCCTCGGGGATGGCTCCGGGATCGACGTTCTAAAGTGGATGAAAACCAACTCTCCGCGGACGGTGATACTCGTTGTCACGGCGGCCTCGGATCTGCGCCTCGCGGTTGAGTGCATGCGCGCGGGTGCCTATGACTTTTTGGTAAAGGGTACCGACACCGGCCGGCTGCCGGCGGCCGTTCGCAACGCCCTCGATCATCGCAACGTCCTTGCCGAAAACGCGCGGCTTCGCGACGCGCTCGTGCGCCCCGCGCTGCAGCATCCGGAGGCCTTCGGCAGCTTCGTCACCGCGAGCGAGCACATGCTCCGCCTGTTTCATTATCTGGAAGCGCTCGCTCCGCTTCCGGACCCCATTCTCATAACCGGTGAGACCGGAGTCGGCAAAGAGGTCATCGCGAGGGCGGTACACGATGCGAGCGCTCTCACCGGACCCTTCGTACCGGTAAACCTCGGCGGCCTCGATGACCACATGTTCAGCGACACCCTCTTCGGCCACACGAAAGGAGCCTACACCGGGGCGGAAGGCGCTCGCGAAGGACTGCTTCGGACGGCGGCCGGCGGCACGCTCTTCCTCGATGAGTTCGGCGAGCTCTCACATGACTCACAGAAGAAGCTGCTGCGCCTTCTCGACTCCGGTGAGTATATGCCGCTCGGCTCGGATCGCGTGGCGACAACCCGGGCGCGACTGATTCTCGCAACCAACCGGGATCTCGCGACCGAGGTCCAGCAGGGTCGCTTCAGACAGGACCTCTACTACCGCATTGCGGCTCACGAGGTGCGTATCCCGCCGCTGCGCGAGCGGCCGGAGGACATCGCCCCGATCATGCGGTACCTGCTTTCCCACCACAGCGAACGGCTGGGAAAGTCCGTGCCTGAGCTCGACGAAGGGCTGATCGACCGCCTCGCACTGCGCTCATTGTCCGGGAATGTGCGGGAGCTCGAGCAGCTCGTTCTCGGGGCACTCGTGCAGGGCTACTGGAGCGGGGTTCGCGAGGGCGAGCCTTTGGCAGCGACCCCCCCACAAGAGGACGAGGGCTGTCCGGAGCCATCGGCGGAGCTCGACCTCGACGCGCCGGTTCGCTTCGGAAGAACGCTCCCCTCCCCGACGGAAGTCATCGAAGAGCTGCTGCGGGAGGCAGATCGTCGGTATCCGGGGAACCGGAGCGAAGCTGCTCAGGCTATCGGGCTGTCACCACAGGCGTTCGCAAACCGGTGGCGCCGGATCGCCGCGACTGAGGACTAACCGGCGCAGACCTCGATCAGTCGGGCACCTTCCCGAGGCGAGCGAGAAACCGGCCTGTCGCTGCGTAGAACCCCTGAGGATCTTCGATCCAGGGGCTGTGGCTCGCGGTCTCACTCAACCACAGCTCCGCACTCGGCAGCGCCTCGGCCATCCGGCGATTATCCTCTTCGCGGAAGTAGTCGTATGCTCCGGAGATGACGAGCGAGGGGACCCTGATGGAGGCAACATCAGCGCTGCGGTCCCAGTCTCTTATCACGCCGTCCGGATCGAACAGGTTCGTGCCGAGGTAGTGCAGGAGAACCTTCGGGTTGATCTCACCGAGCCCGGTGAGAAACGACTCCGGCCAGGGATCACGGCGGCAGAAGTGCTTCGGGTAGAAATGCTCGGCCAACACGGGCATGAGCTCGGCCAGGTTCGTCCGGTCGATCCGCGCGTACGCTTCGTGAAAGCCCTTAGGAAGATCCGAAAACCGATCGCCGAGCCCACGCCTCATCATCGTCGTTGAATCGAATCCGTTTGAGAGAATCGCCCCGTCGATCGACAGTCCGGAGAGGAGAGCTTCGATCAATACCGGAACGCCGAAAGAGTGGCCGAGGACGACGGTTGCGTCAGCATCCCCGGAGACCTCTTCGGCGACCCCGCCGAGTTCATCGGCGAACCCCTTGATGGAACGGGGAAACTCCTCAGAGTCCGGAGGCGTCGTGCCCCTCTGCACGTAGGTACGGACCTGTGCAAAGGCTGCGAGCCCCTCAACGAGCTCCTCGTAGAACCCGGGAAGCAGACCGGGCCCGCCGGGGACGAGCAGCACTTGAACCGAGCCGCTTCCGTAGCGCTTTACATCCATACCTTATTGTATGGGTCAGATGCCCATTCCTGCAAGACATTTTCCAACCGCGCACTGCACGAAACGAGTTCCTGCGCTATACTCCCGGGTGGGGGCGCGGGGCGTGCACTTGCAGGAGTACGTAGAGACACACGGGATCCCCGGGGACCTGAGAGGGGCCGTGACGCTTTTCTTCGGAGCCGTAGTCGCGTTACAGAAGTCACTTCCTCCCGGTTCGTATCACAGCCGGCTCTCTCCGGCATCTCTGCATATAGACGGGGATCCGGCGGACGGCAGGCTCTTTCTGGCCGACACCGAGATGATCCGGCCTGCCGTGAACGCCCCTGGGGACCTTCCGGTATGGGCGTTCTGCGCTCCCGAGCAGACGGACCTGGTGGAGGAGCCGGTAGGCGTCGCAAGCAACATCTATACGATCGGCGCCATCGGAAGCTACCTCTGCGGTGGGCTGACCCGCATCCTGAAGCTGTCCGCGATAGATCTGGCCGAGGCGATCGTGCGGGACCCGATTGAGCCGGAAATCGCCGACCGGGCCGCTGCCGGCGAGGTGACTGGAGCCGGGAGCGGTCAGCGATCTTTCTTAACCCGCATCATACGCCGGGCCACGGCCAAGAATCCCGGCGAGCGATACGGCAGCCTGGCAGAGCTCAAGGCCGAGCTCTCGTTACTGAGGGCAACATGGGACGATGTCGACCTTTCGCTTGCGCCCATTCTGATCGGTCGCAAGTACGAACGCCGGGCGCTGGACCGTTTTCTCCATGGGATCCGTAGCGGCGAGGCACGCTTCCTGCTCGTTACGGGTGAACCGGGTCAAGGCAAGAGCTTTCTCTGGCGCTCGGTATCCGACACCGAGCGACGAGAGAGCGAGATGTGGACGCTCTACAAGAGCCCGCAGACCGGCACGGTTCCCTTCGCTGGGGCGGCATCCCTGTTGCGACAGCTTATCACGGCTGCGCGAGCCCGCACCGAGAGCGAATCGAGGGTGGAGGACGCACTCGGAGGCAGGACTATCGATATTCTGGAGACCATTTCACCGGGAATCCGGCCCGCGATCGGATACGAGCCGCTCCAGGCGGATGAATCGCACCGCGTCGGCCTCACCGGGGAGGCCGAGTTGGAGCTCCTGCGGCTCTTTGCGGGCCTCACCGCGGCGTTCTCCGCCACAGTCATTGCAGTCGACGACATCCAGTGGCTCGATTCGCAGAGCAAGAGCATCCTCACGAGCCTGGCGCTCTCTCCCCCGCCGGGCTGTGGGGTAGTGTTTCTCGGACGCCCGGAGTCGCTCGCAAGCCTGCCCGCGCAGCTTACCACCCAGAACGTGACACTCGGGGGGCTCTCCGAACGCGACGCCGAGCGCCTTTTTAACCGCTTGCGCCCGGAGAACGCCGACCGGGCGCTCGGTTGGCCGAGCTTTGCCGAGGTCAACCGCTACGCGCAGGGTAACCCCCTCGCCCTGATCGAGCTCGGCAGGAGCCGTATGGTGGCGCCCGGTGCCGCCGGAGAGACAACTCCTGCACACCGCGAGCGCGGGGGCACCGAAGGGTTGCTCGAGGACATTGCGCGCAGTCGGCTCGGCGCATTGCGCAGGGAGGCGCGGGAGCTACTCCAGTTCCTGTCGCTTCTACTACCCCCGGCCCCCGTGCGGTACCTACGCCGCTTCGGCCGCTTCGACGGGGCCTCGCTCGACGTTCTCGTCGAGGAATGTCGCACCGCGCTTCTCCTGAGCCGGGGCGAGGAGGATGGGCTTCTCGGCTTCTCGCACGACTCCATCGAGTCCCTGACGCGGGCGGAGGCGCTACGGAAGCCGGAATTGATCGAAGCCGCCGAGGAGGTGCTGCGGGAAGCCTCGGAGGCCGGCGACGATAGGGCGTTGTTTGCCCTGTCACACCTCGTGACGAACGGAGAGGCACACCGCGGGGAGACGCATGGACTCTCGAGGGGGGCAAATGTAGCCCTTCTCACACGGGCCGCCGAGCGCGGGCTTGCGTTCAGATCGGCGGCGGAGGCGCTGCGCTTTGCAGAGGCGGCCCTGCAGATGTGCGACGGCGACGGAGATGAGCTCCACCTGCGAATGGTGGCCCATGAGGCTGCCTATCAGCTCGATGATGTGGCCGCTATGAGCCGGCACTTCGCCCACATCTATGCCTCTCGTGATCGGCTGCGCGTGAACCGGGCGCGGCTGCTGTGGATCAGCCACGCCTACGCGGGTTCTTCCTTCCGCGGGTCCCTTCGAATCGGCTGGAGAGCACTCGAAGATCTGGGCGCCATCTCTCCGAATCGCGACGAAGCGACGTTGCTCGAAGAGGCCCGGACGTATCTACGCCGCGTTCGCATCGCCTCTCTCGAGCGCCGACTCCTGAGCCGACCGGTGAGCCGTAGCGACGAGTCTCGCCTGCGTGTGAGTGTGAGTGCCCGCATCATGCTCTCAGTGTTCAACGTGGACTACAATCTGCTGGCCGTTCTCGCCTATCTCATCATCTCAGACGGCCTCAAGAACGGCCGAACACCCGAGACCGGCATTGCTTTCATTGCCTGGGCTGAGATGGAAGCCGCGGGCCGCATCGATCCCTCCCGGTTGGCCGCGTTGTTTACGGCCGCCACGCACCTGGCAGACAGCGTAGACGACCCGGTTGCCCGACACTCCATTCATACCTACGCGGAGGTGTTCGATCTTTTATGGACACGCCCCTACGCGGACGGCATGCAGAACCTCGAGCGGCTTCACAGGGAGGGAATCGAGCTCGGAAATTTCCAGTTTGCCTCACATGCCGCCCACCTGCATGTACAGGCGCTGCTCTATCATGGATCTCCGCTGGAGGAGGTGTTCGAGGCTATCCAGGCCGCCCGGGCGGAGATGACCGGATACCACCACTATCGCACGGCGAGAGCGCTCGCAAAGTACGCCCAGGCGGTGGAAAGTCTGCTTGGTCGCACCTCGGATCCGCTGTCCCTCACCGGTTCGGTTATCGACGAGACCGCGTACCTGCAAAAGACCCGTGAGCAACGCGATACCTTGAGCTTGTGTGGGATCGGCGTGCTCAAAGTGTTTCTTGCAATGTACTTCGGTCGCCCGGACGTCGCGCTTCGCCACTACGAAGAGCTGCGCCGGGACTCCTACACGATCGGAAGCCTACACGACGTGGCGGCCTTCGAGTTCCTCCGCGGACTCGCTGCGTACCGGCAGGGCGATGCGGCTGCCGGGCGGGAGGCTCTGCGGCTGCTGCGACGGTGGGCGCGCACCGCCAGGGCAAACCATCTTCACCGGGTGTACGTGCTCGCCGCCGAAGACGCGTTTAGCCGCTCGAGACCGCGACGCGGCTTCGCACTTTACGAGCGAGCGCGCCAGATAGCACTCGCCCGTGACTACCCTCACGAAGCGGCACTCATCGCCGAGCACCATGCCTATCAGCTTCGCTCGAGGCGGGCACACACCGCCCGGGTGGACGAGCTACTCTACCTTGCCCACGGGCTCTACGCTCGCTGGGGCGCGGTACACGCGGCCGAGCGGGTTCGTAACTCGCTCGGTTGGCACCGGTCGCCGCTGTCGCTGAGACCGCTGTCGCTCGAGAAAGGTTTCGTCCGAAGGCTCGTGGAGGCCGGCGACACCGAGGAGCTGTTGCGCAGGACCTCGGAAAGTCTGTTTCGCTTCTCCGGTGCATGGGAAGCGTTGCTTCTGCTCGCGGAGCCCACCCGACTTCAGTCGTTCACGACACATTCCGGCGCTACGGGTGAAGCTGCGATGGTTACCACCGTGGATGCGCCGATCCATCCCGCCCTGGCACAACTCCTCGAACATATGCCGGCACAGGGTGACGGCCGGATACAAACGGTTCACATAGACGCCGAAACTCACTCCGTCTACGCCGTTGAATCCACGGTGGTTGAGGGAACCTCATTGCGGTTCCTGTTGGTGAGCTCGCCCGGCGGAGGCAGCTTCTCGCAGGCTATCAGAGCTCGGGTGTCGGCGGGCATCACTCTGGCGGGAGCGCTCGTGCAATTGCGCGGGGTCCTTCTTCGCAGCCGCGAGCAGGCCGACAGTCTTGCGGACGCGCGCCAGGCGGTCGCGCGTGGCGAGGATTACCGGAAAACGCTCTTCGGTTCGCTCACCGACGGCCTGCTCCTTCTGCAGGCCGATCTCGGCATTCTCTACCACAACCCGGCCTCACGCCCGTTTTTGCAGGAACCCGACGACGGATGGCCACCCTCCCTGGCTCCGGAGCTCGCGCAGGCTGTCTCCGCGGCGACATCCACCGGTATCGCGGGTCCGCAACAGATCGAGGTAGCCAGGAACGGACGAGAGCTCCGCGTGTCGATCACGGTCGCACCGTCACCGGATGATTCAAGCTCGGTCATCTACGCCGTGAGCATTCAGGACATAACCGAGACGCGGCGGCAGGAGGCCGCCCTCAGGCGGCGCGAGCAGCAACTCATCGTCGCCGATCGCATGTCGTCCCTCGGCATGCTCTCCGCTACAATCGCCCACGAGGTGAGCAACCCGAACCATATTCTCCAGCTCAACGCGCAGTCTCTCACCGTTCTCCTCGGCCGCCTGCGCGATATCACGCCGGCCGGAACGGGCGAGATCGAGGAGGCTGAGCGTGTCGTGGCGCAGATTCTCGAAGGTTCATCGCGTATCGAGCAGGTAGTCGGTCATGTGAAAGAGTACGCTCGTAGCGGACGAGCGAGGGAGGAGGCGGAGCTCGTCTCGGTCGCCGATGTGTGCGAGCGGGCACTACGCTTCTCGCGTATCATGGCGGCGCAGTTCACGGATCATCTGTCCTACCAGCCCGGCGCCGGCATACCGCGCATTCGAGCGTTCGGAGGACTGCTCGAGCAGGCGATCATCAATCTCATCAAGAATGCAGGCGAAGCCCTGCTCGACCGCTCGGGCCGAGTACGGCTGGCGACCTCCTACGACAGTCCGACGGAAGATGTCGTGATCTCGGTGGCGGACGACGGGCCCGGGATCGATCCCGCCGTGCGCAGGCGCCTCGGCGAACCCTTCGAGAGCGGTCGCCGCGACGAGGGAGGGACCGGCCTGGGGCTGTCGATCGTGCGAGCTATTCTCGACAGACACGGAGGGCGACTGCTACTTCGCGACGACGACGACTTTTCAACCGTCGTGGAGCTGCGGCTGCCGGCGGCGACGGACGCCGCCTCGTAACAAGAGATAAGGAGACACAGGGAAGCGGCCTTCGTAGTGGT
>CAZWNS010000089.1:4016-9755 GCA_964635245.1 uncultured Spirochaetaceae bacterium | reverse complement strand
GGCCTCATCTATCCGATCTCGGGCCACTGGGTATGGGGCGGCGGATGGCTCGCCGAGCTCGGCTTCCATGACTTTGCCGGCAGCACGGTCGTGCACTCGGTCGGCGCCTGGGCGGCACTGGTCGGCGCCACGGTTCTCGGTGCGCGTCGGGGCAAGTACGTGCGCGTGAACGGGCAGGTCACCGTCAAGGCCATCCCGGGTCACAACATGCCGCTTGCCGCACTCGGCGTGTTTATCCTCTGGTTCGGCTGGTACGGCTTCAACGCCGGAAGCACCCTGTCCGGTACGGATCTGTCGATCGGTCACGTGGCGACCACGACCACCCTGGGAGCCTCCACCGGCGCAATCGGGGCGATGCTCACATCCTGGATGTGGTTCGGCAAGCCCGATCCGTCGGTGTCCCTCAACGGGGCGCTCGCGGGCCTTGTGGGTATAACGGCCGGTACCTGGGTCGTAAGCCCCCTCGGCGCGGTCATCATCGGCTTCCTCGCGGGAATCATCGTGGTGCTCTCCGTCGAGTTTCTCGACAAGGTCCTGCATATCGACGATCCCGTCGGTGCGGTGTCGGTGCACGGAACCGCGGGCGCCTGGGGTACCATCGCCGTCGGCCTGTTTGCCGACGGCGTGAACGACCCGGGTATCGTGGGGCTGTTCTACGGCGGCGGTGCGTCCCAGCTCGGCGTGCAGCTCATCGGCGTGCTGGCGGTATTTGCCTACGTAGTGGTCACCGCGCTGATTCTGTTCGGCGTCCTGAAGGCGCTTGGAATCCTCCGCGTATCGGATACGGAAGAGCTGCAGGGTCTGGATATCGGCGAGCACGGCGTGGAGTCCTACAGCGGATTCCAGATCTTCACTTCGATGTAAAGGGGGTCGAGCAGCATGAAACTGATTATTGCCTATATTCAGCCGCATAAGCTGAGTGATGTGAAAGAGGAGCTGTACAAAGCCGAGGTCTACAAGATGTCGGTGACCAACTCCATGGGTGCCGGGCAGCAGAAGGGTTACACCGAGCACTACAGGGGTGTCGACATCGAGGTCAACCTCCTCAAGAAGGTGCGTATCGAGATCGCGGTAAACGACGGTTTCGTTCAGCCGACGATAGACGCGATCATCAAGGGAGCTCGCAGCGGTGAAATCGGCGACGGCAAGATCTTCGTCGTACCGCTCGAGGAGACGATTCGAATCCGTAGCGGTGAGAAGGGAAACGAAGCCATCGGGTAAGTCCGGCTCCGACCTTCTGCAGCCCATTCATTGCCGGCGGGCGGGACGAGCGGGGGAACCCTCGCAGGTCCCGCCCGTCTTTTCCGTGCGCCTTTCCGCCTCCGGCTCCGTACGCTACAATATGGCCGTGACGCAGGAGTTTCAGTCCTCCCGACCGACCGTCCCGGAGCTCTCCGCCCGATGCCCGCAGGTTCCCGAGGAGGTCATACGGCGCTACGTCGAGCGCTTTCCCAAGCACTACTTCGATACGTTCAAAGCGGCGGAAATCGAGGCGCATCTCACCGCCCTCGCCTCCCTTTCCCCCCGGGATCCCGTGCGCGTGCGTATCCGGCGCACAACCGACGGTGCGGAGGTAACGTTTCTCTCATACGACGCCCCCGGTGAGTTCTCCGTGCTTACGGGCCTGCTGTCGGCGACGGGCTTCGACATCGCCTCGGGTGACGTGTTCACCGAGGGCCGGAGCGGGTCCGCAGCCGCGGGAGCCCGCGCCGACCGCGCGACCGGTAGCGACCGCGGAAGCAGCGGCGGCCGGCGGCGGCGGCCGGGACACGGAGCGCGATCATGGTACCGACGCGCAGGCTCGTTTCCGGCCCCGGCGCAACAGCCTCCCTCCCGCTTCATCGTAGACCGCTTCCGCGGAACTGCGCGCGCCCCCTTCGAAGCCTGGTCGCACGAGCTCACGGCGAAAGCGGAGGAGTTTCTCGGTCTGCTCCATGGAGGAACGCAGGAGAGCTACGACGAGGTCAAGCGACGCACCACCGAGGAGGTGGCTTCCGCGCTGGACCGCTTTCCGGTACGGCAGGAGCGGGCCCTCTATCCGGTGGAAGTCGACGTCGAGCCGGGTGAGACCACCACACGGATGCGCGTCTCCGGGGTAGACACACCCTTCTTCCTCTACGCCCTTTCGAGCGCGCTCGTGCTGCACGACATGTCGGTTGAGCGGGTGGAAATCCATACCCGCGGTGAGCAGATTGAGGATCTCTTCGAGTTCGTCGACGCCTCCGGGCGACCGGTCTCCGATGAGCGCCGGCTCAACCAGATTCGCCTCTCGGTGGCGTTCACCAAGCAATTCACCTACTTTCTCACCGTCGCCCCCGACCGCTACCGGGCCCTGCTGCGCTTCGAGCGCCTGATTCAGGACTTCCTGACGCTCTCCGAGCGGAATCAAATGGATGCCGTGCTCTCGAGCCCGAAGATTCTCCAGGACCTCGCCCGCCTGCTCGGCGCCAGCGACTTCCTGTGGGAGGATTTCATCCGGATGCAGCACGAGCAGCTTCTTCCCCTTCTCGCGCGCTCCGACGAAACCGTCTTGAGCCACTCGCCCGAGGAGGTACCGGCTCTGCTCGCCGCAGCTCTTGCGGAAGTGCAGACGTTCGAGGAGAAACGCACGGTTCTCAATGACTTCAAGGACCATGAGACCTATCTCATCGACCTCGACCACATTCTCCGCGGGGAGCTCGATTTCTTCTTCCTGAGCACCCGCCTCACCGCCCTGGCCGAGGCGGTCATCGACGCCGCCTGCCGCATCTGCTTCGAAGCCGTCTCCCGGCGGTACGGTACACCCCGCACCGTTGCCGGGCTTCCGGCCAATCTCGCGGTGATGGGCCTCGGCAAGCTCGGCGGAGAGGCGCTCGGGTATGCCTCCGACATCGAAATGATGTTCGTATACAGCGACGACGGCAGCACCGACGGCGGCGGCGATGGCACTGATGGTGGCGGCGGCGGCGAGTCCATCCGCAACGCCGAGTTCTTCGCCCACGTGGTGAACGAGGTATCGGGGTTCATCCGCGCCAAGCGGGAAGGCATCTTCCAGGTGGACCTGCGCCTGCGGCCGTACGGCGCCGCCGGCGCCAAGGCATCAAGCCTCGCGCAATTTGCACGCTACTATTCAGGCGAGGCGTCGAGCCTCGAGAAGCTTGCGCTCGTGCGCATGAGACGCGTGGCCGGTCACGAGGAGTTCGGGCGACGAGTCGAGCGACTGCGTGACGATCTCGTCTATGCAGCCGACAGCATCGACCTTGCCGAGCTCAAGCGGCTGCGCGCCGTTCAGCTCGAGTCCAAGAGCCGGCCGGGGGCCCTGAACGCGAAGTTTTCACCAGGCGGCCTCGTGGACCTCGAGTACAGCGTTCAGATTCTGCAGGTGACCCTCGGGCGGACGAACGAGCGGCTTCGTACCCCGCGCATCCACGTCGCCCTTCGAGAGCTGGTGGCAGCCGGCGAAATCGAGGCGGCCGAAGCCGACCGTCTCGTCGACGCCTACCATTTCCTGAGAAAGCTCATAAACGGACTGCGCATGCTCCGCGGCAATGCCAGGGACCTGTTTCTTCCCGCCGTGGAATCCCTGGAGTACCAGCACCTCGCGCGTCGCATGGGCTATTCCGGAAGCGGCGAGCTCGGACCGGCGGAGCAACTCCATGTAGAGTTCGAGACCCGCACGGCGCAGGTCCGCGTATTCGTCGAACGCGAGCTCGGCCGCGACGCCCTGCCCGGCGCGCCCCTCGGGACGGTTGCCGATATCATACTCTCCGATCAGCTCGACGAGGAGCGCGTGGCGGCTATCCTCAGCTCCGGCGGCTTCCGGGATCCCGAGCGCAGCCTGCGAAACCTCCGAAGCGTAGCGGGAGCGGGAAGCAGACGCTACCTCTTTGCCGAGCTCGCCGTCCTCGCCTGGGACGTGTTTACCCGCGTGCCGGATGCCGACCTCGCGCTGAACCACTGGGAGCAACTCATCGGCGCCCTCGACGATCCCGAGGCGCACTTCCGCGAGCTCCAGCTGCAACCCCAGCGCCTGGAGATCCTGCTGACCATCTTCGCAACGAGCCCGTTTCTCTCCCATACCCTCTTTCGGGATCCGGACTTCCTCGTGTGGGCCGCCGCCCCGGAGATCATCCGCGGGCTGCGAACCGAGGAGGAGATGCGACGCGACCTCGGCGAAATCGGCAGGGGGTGCGAGTCCCATGACGAATGGCTGGACGCGGTGCGCCGCTTCCGCCGGCGGGAGATTCTTCGTATCGGAACGCGGGATATCTGCCTGGGCGTGGGGCTGCGGGAGATCACCGCGGAGCTCTCGAATCTCGCACGTACCATCGTGGATGCCTGTCTGGAGCGGATCCTGCGCGGCAGGCCGGAGGTGAGCGGGGAGCGGTTTGCCGTCCTCGGCTTCGGGAAGCTCGGCGGGAACGAGCTCAACTACAGCTCCGACATCGACCTGCTCGCGATCTACGACCCCGACCCTCGCGTCGATCCCGGGGCCGAGCGAGATGCCTACACGTCCGTGATGACCCGGCTCAACCGCGACCTCACCGCCCACACACTGCAGGGTTACCTCTATCGGGTGGACCTCAGGCTGCGGCCCTTTGGATCCTCCGGGATGCTCGTCTATCCCTTCGCCGCCGCCGTCGACTACTACCACCGGCAGGCGGCGCCCTGGGAGCGACAGGCGGCGATCAAGCTCGGTGCGGTGGCGGGCAACCGCGAGCTCGCCGTGCGCTTTGTTGCCGCGGTCCACGAAAGCATCCCCCGCCGCGTGGATCCCCGGGAAGTGACCGACAGCATACGCAGGCTGCGGGGGCAGAAGACACGGACCCTCGACGGCGACCCCGGGGTAGTGGATGTAAAGGAGGGTCGGGGCGGAATCCGGGATATCGAGTTTCTCGTACAGGGGCTTCAGTTACTCGACGTGGTACAGGCGGCCCCGGCGGAGGGTGGCCACGCAACCGGGGCTGCCGGCGGCTCGCGTCTGGAGGGCAATACCCTGGCGGCGATAGACTCGCTCGCCGCGCGGGGCGTCCTCGATGAGGAGACGGCGGCGCAGCTGCAGGAGGACTACGTCTTTCTGAGAAAGGCCGAACACGTGCTGCAGATCGCCTCCGATCGGCAGGTGCACAGTCTCAGGCTCGATGCCGAGGATAGCCACGTGGTGGCGCGGCGCATGCAGCAGGCTCAGGACATCACCGACGACTTCTGGCCGCACCTCTCCCGCACCCTCGACCGCGTGCACGGCGTCTACGAGCGGATGCTCAGTTACCCCGCTCGTAGCGATCGATGATTTCGGGAAACTCGAATGTGACGCGCCCGTTGTCGTCGAGCTCCATGCGGACGCGCACGTTATCCACGAGGCTCTGCAGCAGATCCTCGGCGTCCTTGACATCGATGCCGAGCTCTATGACGACATCGGATACGCTCAGACGACCGCCGAGCTTCCCGGCTAACTGAAAGACGCGGGCCTCGAGGCTGCGGCCGCCTCGCGGCATGCCGTAGATGTCTGCAAGCAGATCACTTCCCTGCCGACCTCGGCCGTAGACGGAGCGGCGTTGCTGCGAATCCCAGGACCGGAAGAACTCCGACCCCACGCGTACCGCGACCGCCGCCACGAAGAGCGGGAGAAGAAACATGAACGGGAAGCCGAACCAGAAAAACACCTTGAATCACCCCCCTGTCAATATAATGCAGCGGCCCGGGATTACAAAGAGGGAAGACGGAGCCGCGCGAGGCGGGGTAGGCGCCCCCGACGCGGGG
>CAZWNS010000089.1:0-3916 GCA_964635245.1 uncultured Spirochaetaceae bacterium | reverse complement strand
CACCGCGGCTACAGCCGCGCGAGGCGCTCGGCCATCTCGCGGTATCGGGCGAAGCGCTCGCCGTAGAGCTCGTATGCCTCGCGGTCGGGCGCGATACGCTCGCGAAAGTGCACCATGCGATCACTTGCCTCGAGGAGACTGCCGCAGGCCCCGATGCCGACCAGACCGCAGCAGGCGTTGCCCACGAGCTCCGCATCTTCAACCTCGGGGACGAGCACATCGACGCCGCTCATGTCGGCCTTCATGCGGTTCCAGACGGGGTTCTTGGCCTGCCCTCCACAGACGCGAAGCGCATCCACCTCGCACCCGGCCCCGGCGAGAACCTCCAGGGAATGGCGAATCGTAAAGCCGAGCGACTCCACCACCGCCCGGCCGAGCTCGGCGGGACCGTGCCGCGCGTTGAGCCCGAGGAACGCGCCGTTCTCGAAGTTCCAGCCGTTGAGTCCCCGCGGGGACGGCACGAACAGCGGCGCGTCCGAAGAGGCCGAACGGATGTCCTCGAGGATGTGCACGTAGCCCCGTTCCTGTTGCCCGGTGAGCACCCGGAACCACTCGAAGGCACTGCCGGTGGACTCGAGGATGGCGGCGACGTTGTACATGCCGGGGCGAACGTGGGGAAGCGTTCTCAGGCGGGGATCCGCGACCGGTGTCGGGGAGCAGTAGTTGATGCCCTCCGAGGTTCCCGCGCGGTCGCAGGTCCTGCCGGGTGCGAGGCTCGCGGTGCCGACAAGGCTCATGAGGAAATCCGACCCGCCGGCCACCACCGGTGTGCCGGCGGGAAGCCCGTAGCGCTCGGCAGCCGGCACCTGCACCACACCGATCGGCTCGCCGGTGTGCACGAAGGGCGGGAAGCGCGCGGCATCGAGACCGTAGGCGGCGATGGACTCGGCGTTCCAGATGTAGGGGGTGAACTCGTCGGTCGGGGTGATCGTGACGACCTCGCCGGTCAGCAGGAAGTCGACGTATTCGGGAAGGGAGAGGAAGTAGCGGGCGCGCTCGTAGACCGCAGGTTCCTCGGCGGCAAGCCATGCGGCTTTCGGAAGAAAGAACGAGGGTTGCCCCGGTACCCGACGCTCGCGGCCGTCGTTCCACAGAAGGACCGGCTCGAGCGGTGCGCCGCCGGCATCGATGGGCACGAGGGTCGGACCATGGCCGCTCACCACGACAGCGTCAATCGCCGCAAGCGGTCCGATTTCCCGCAGCACATGGGCAATGGCGCCGTGGCGCCGATCCGCGTCCCACACCGAGACCGACCCGGGGTGGTCCAGCACTCGCTCGCTGGAGATACCGCGTATGCGGCCGTCCCCGTCGACGAGCGCGCCCTTTACCGTGGATGTACCAACGTCGATTGCAAGGATGAGCGGCAGGCCGCCGGACACCGGATCCCCCTGTCCCGAGAATTGCGGCAAACGGTAGCACATCCCTATGCCCCGGTCAACATTCGATCTTTCGAGTGCTATTATGGAGGTATGCGTCACGTCATCGTTGCTCTACTGCTTGCGGTCATGGCGGCGCCGTTTCCGGTTCACGCTTCCGGCGCCGGCGAAACCGAAGCCCCGCAGGTCCGATACGTCTCGGTCATGCTCCCGGATGCGGCCGATTCCCATCCCCTCTATCGTATGATAGCCGACGGCGCCGAGGCGGCCGTTGCCGACCGGGCCGGCCTCGAGGTCGAGGTCCTCACCGACGTGCGGCGCGGCGATGCCCGCCTCGGCGAGCGAGCCGGCGACCGCCGTGTCGAGCTCGTGGTGATGGGCGGCGGGGCCCTCCTCGAGGAGGCGATCCGGGTTGCCGCCGAGCATCCGGACACGCCGGTTCTCATCGTTGACGGTGAGGCGCCGCAGCTGCCGAATGCGGCCGGGATTCTCATAAACAGGCGAGAGCAGGCGTTTCTTGCAGGCTACATAGCCGGGCTGCGCCTCGAAGCCGAGAATCCGCCGGAGGTCCGGGGAACCGAGGCGCCGTCGGCGGCCGAGATTGCGGCCGCCGACACGGCCGGGCTTCTCATCGAGACGGAGCTCCACATGGGAGAACAGGTGATCCACCCCGGCTACCGGCTCGGACTCAAGGCGGCAGCCGATGAGAATCGGGTGCGTGCCGGGCGTCTGCCGCTCGGCGGCTCAGCCTCAGCGCTTGGCTCACGAATCGAGGACTTTGATGCGGACGGCATTCCCGTGTTATTGCCGGCCCTCTACACAAACCGCCCGAGCGTCGCGCGGACCATCCGGGAAACGCGTATCGATCTTCTCTGGCTCGATGAGGCGAGTCCCGAGACCGGAAAGGGCCGTGTCCTCGCCTCCATTCCCCTCGAGATCGAGGACCTCGTCGCCGAGATGATCGCAGGGATTCTCGACGGCGGTCCCGAGAGCGTGGAGACCGTGGAGGCGAGCTTTCGCACCGGACGGATGACGCTCAACACCGACTTCGACCGCTTCGAGTCCGCCTTCGATTCCCCGACGCGCCGCCGGATCGAGCGGATGGCCGAGCGCCTCGAGAGCGGAGAGCTCAGTCTGCGGATGCCTCAGGCGCCAGCTCCACCCCGTGACCCACAAGATCAGTGACGGCGCGCTCGAGCCGTGCCGCTCGCAGCGCGAGTTGCTTCCTGAAGCCGGCCGCCCGCTCACGCGGTGAGGCGAGGTTGAGGTTTCCCGGCGAACCGTCGGCGCTTCGCCGCGCGAGCGCCTCGAGGGGATCCGGCGGGGTCACCGAATCCAGGCTCGTTCCCACCCTCCGGTAGGCCTCACGGAAGGGCACGCCCTCGGCCACGAGCTCGAGGGCTGCATCCGTGGCATACACCTCCGGCGGAATCGCACGCCGCATGGCCTCGCGGTCAACCTCGAGTCCCGCGACCGCCGCCCCCATCGCCGCCACGCAGGAGGCCGCCGTGTCGAGCCCCTCCATGAGCGGGGCCTTTGTCTCCTGCACGTCGCGGTTGTATCCCGCCGGCAGCGAGCGCATGACCGATTTCACCCGCTCGGATACCGCCCCGAGGGCGGCGCACCTGCCGCGCACGAGCTCGAGGACGTCGGGGTTCTTCTTCTGGGGCATGATACTCGACCCGGTGCACAAAGACTCCGGCAGTGAGATGTAGGCAATTTCGGGAAGCGAGAAGAACATGAGGTCGCTTGCCGCCCGCCCGAGGGTAATACCGACCTGGTCGAGAGCGTCGAGGAGGACGGCCTCCCCCTTGCCCCGCGATCCCACCGCGTACAGGACGTTGTTCTGCACGCGCGAGAACCCGAGAAGCCGCGCGGTGAGCGCACGGTCGAGGGGCAGCGGCACGCCGTAGCTCGCCGCCGCGCCGAGAGGACACTGGTCGTGATAGTCGTAGGCCGCATCGAGGAGGGCGATATCGTCGAGAAGCTCCTCGGCAACGGCTGAGAGCCACAGCCCGAAGGTCGAGAGCATGGCCGGCTGCATGTGGGTGCGCCCGGTCATGACGGTGGCCGCCTCTTCCTCCGCGCGATCGAGGAGCCGTTCGGCGAGGTCGAGAAGCCCCCCACTCGCGCGATCGATCGCCCGCCGGGCGAAGAGCCGAAGCGCCGTCGTCACCTGATCGTTTCGAGACCGGCCGGTGTGGACCTTCTTCCCGACCTCCCCGAGCTCGGAAACGAGGCGGTTCTCGATGGCGGTGTGCCCGTCCTCGTCGGCCGCGGCCACGGTGAATCGTCCGGCCGCGTGGTCCTCGATGACGGCGATGAGCGCCTTCTGCAGGCGTTCCCGCTCACCCGCGCCGAGCACGCCCGCCGCCTCGAGCCCGCGCACGTGCGCGATGCTTGCAACGCAGTCGGCGGGTACGAGCCTGCGGTCGAGTATGTAGTCATTGCCGACGGTAAAACGGGCGATGTGCTCGTCGAGCGCACCACCCTTCTCCCAGAGCCGTGCCACGGAGTCCTCCTGTCGAGGCGGGCGCCGC
>CAZWNS010000088.1:3294-9863 GCA_964635245.1 uncultured Spirochaetaceae bacterium | reverse complement strand
CGCCGGGAAGCCGGCCGCCGGGAAACCGACGGAGGGGGCCGCTCCGCAGCCGGCCCCGAGCGAGCCGGCCCCGAGCGAGCCGGCCCCGGCGGCGCCCGAGCGCCCCGAGGGAGTCCCCGTCCCCGCAGCTCCGTCGACCCGAAGGCTCGCCCGGGAGATCGGCGTGGACATTCAGCAGGTCGCCGGCTCCGGTCCCGGCGGCCGCATCACCGTGGAGGACGTCAAGGCGCACGCAAAACACCGTCTGCAGGGCGCCGCCGGCGCCGCGGCACCGGCGGCGGGCGGACTTGCCGAACCGGCGCCTCTCCCCGATTTCTCGCGCTTCGGCGAGACCACGCGCGAGCCCATGAGCCAGGTCCGAAAGATCACCGCCGACAACACCACCCGCTCCTGGCAGACGATTCCCCACGTGACGCAGTTCGACAATGCGGATGTGACCGCCCTCGAGGAGTTTCGGCAGAAGTTCGGAAAGCGCGTGGAGAAAGCCGGAGGAAAGCTCACCGTCACGGCGATGCTCCTCAAGATCGTGGCGCGCGCCCTCGTGACCTTCCCGCGCTTCAACGCGAGCCTCGACCCGCAGACGAAGGAAATTGTCTACAAGCACTACGTCAATGTCGGCGTCGCGGTGGACACGGACCGCGGCCTCCTCGTGCCGGTCATCAAGGATGTCGACCGGAAGTCCATCACCGATCTCGCCCTCGAGCTCGCCGATGTGGCCGGCCGCGCACGCAGCAAGAAGATAAAGCCCGACGAGATGGAGGGCGGGAACTTCACCATCTCCAACCTCGGCGGGATCGGCGGGACCGCGTTCACACCGGTTGTGCTTCCCCCGCAGGTCGCCATCCTCGGTGTCGCGCGCTCCTCCCGGCAGCCGGTCTACACCGACGGTGATTTCGAGCCGAGGCTCATCCTGCCGCTCTCGCTCTCCTACGATCACCGCATCATAGACGGCGCCGACGGCGCACGTTTTCTGCGGTGGATCTGTGACGTCGTGGAGAACCCGCTCTACGCCGACCTCGAAGGGGGTGCGACATGAGTAAGCAGACGCAGACCCTCGTCATCGGCGCCGGCCCCGGCGGCTACGCCGCCGCGTTCCTCGCGGCGGACCTCGGGCAGAAGGTGATCATGGTGGACCCGCTGGATAACCCCGGGGGTGTCTGCCTGCACTGGGGATGCATTCCCACCAAGGCGCTGCTCCACGTTACCAAGGTCATGAGTGAGGCCGAGGAGGCGAAGAACTGGGGCGTGACCTTCTCCAGGCCGAAGGTGGACATAGACGGCGTGCGGGCCTTCAAGGACAAGGTCGTCAAGCAGCTCGTCGGCGGAACCAGCCGGCTCGCCAAACAGCGCAAAGTGGAGCACATCAAGGGGAAAGCCCGCTTCACCGGCGCCGACACGGTCGAGGTGGCGTTGAACGACGGCGGAACGGAGACCGTGTCCTTCGAGAACGCCGTCGTCGCCACCGGCGCAACCTCGGCGAAACTGCCGACGGTGGATATCGAGTCCAACCGAGTACTCTATGCGAAGACCGCCCTCGACCTCGAGAACATCCCGAAGAACCTCCTCGTCATCGGAGGCGGTTATATCGGTGTGGAGCTCGGCACCGTGTTCTCGAAGTTCGGATCGGAGGTCTCGGTGGTGGAAATGCTTCCGAACATCATGGCTACCTCCGACCCGGACCTGCGGAAGGTCTGGGAGAAGGGCAACAAGAAGACCTTCAAGGAAGTGTTGACGAACACGAAGGTTTCGGGCGCGAAGGAAACCGGGAACGGGATCGAGGTCACCTTCGAAGGCGCGAACGACAGCGGCACGAGCAAGACCGAGACCTACGAGAAGGTCCTCGTGAGCGTCGGTAACACCCCGAACAGCAAAGACATAGGGCTCGACGCGGCGGGCGTGCAAACCGACGAGCGCGGCTATATCCCCGTGGACGAGCAGCGCCGTACGAACGTGGAGCATATCTACGCCATCGGCGACATAACCGGACAACCCCTTCTCGCGCACAAGGCGAGCCACGAAGGGCGCGTGGCGGCGGAGGCGATAGCCGGTGAGAAGACCGCGTACGAGCCGGCGACCGTCCCCGCTGTTGTCTACACCGATCCGGAGATCGCCTGGTGCGGGCTCACCGAGGGGGAGGCCACCGAGCAGGGGGTGGAGTACGAGCTCGCAAGCTTCCCCTGGGCCGCCTCCGGGCGCGCAATCGCCATGGGCGCCTCCAACGGCCTCACCAAGCTCCTCGTCGACCCGAAGACCGAGCGTATCCTCGGGGTCGGCATTGCGGGCGCGGAGGCCGGCGAGCTCATCTCCGAGGGTGTGCTCGCGGTTGAGATGGCCGCACGGGCAAAGGACCTGTCGCTGTCGATACACCCGCATCCGACGCTGTCGGAGACGGTCATGGAGGCGGCCGAGGCGTTTTACGGGCTCAGCACACACGTATATCGTCCCCGCAAGAAGAGCTGATTGCACACGAGCTCTCAGGCCGATAAGATAGAGGTAGCACCACGAACCGGTCCGGTGATGCGCGAGACGAGCAGCGACGTCCGCCGGTAGGGAGGACTTTACTATGCTCCGGAACATGAACAATCTGAAGGAATTCGCGATTCAGGCCACCGACGGAGATATCGGGAAGGCCAAGTATGTCTTGTTCGACGACGAAGACTGGACGGTTCGATATCTTGTCGTTCAGACCGGCTCCTGGGTGAGTCGAAAGACGGTGCTGATCTCACCGATCTTCATCACCGGCGTGCGCTGGCCGGAGCATCAGGTGACCGTCAACCTGACCAGGGAACAGGTTCGTCACAGTCCCGACCTGAACACGAAGGAGCCGATTTCCCGCCGGCAGGAACGCGAGTACTACAAGTACTTCAAGACGCCCGCCTACTGGACCGGTTATGGGCTGTGGGGCACCGGCATGCATCCCGAGGACGTCCTGCCCATAGCCGGCAAGGGCGAACAAAGCCGGGTACCGCAACCGACAGGGCCTACCGAGTTCGAAGACACACAGACGCACCTGCGAAGCAGCGCCGAGGTCGAGGGCTACACCGTCTTTGCGCATCGCGGCGAGTTCGGAAAGGTAGCCGACTTCATCTTCGACGAAAAGACCTGGGCGATCCGCTATCTCGTCGTATCAACCGGGCGCATCCTGTCGCAGGGACGGCGGGTGCTCATCTCCCCGCGCTGGGCGAAAGAGATCAGCTGGAAGCGGCGGCAGGTCTTCGTCGATATGGAGAACACGAAGATCGAGGACGCGCCGGAGTACGTTCCGGGTGAGCCGGTAACACCGGACTACGAGGAGCGGCTGTTCAGATTCTACGGGCGCATTGCCCCGTGGAAGCGTCGGTAAGTGGCCGGCGGGTAGTTGAGCGGACGGGGCGCAGCTGTATACCGTAGACGAGCTCCTTCATGATGTCTCCCAGGCCTACCACAATAGTCCGCTCGAGGTGGGAGCGCTCCTGCTGCTGCTTGCGTTGTGGTTCGGATTGCTGTTCCACTACCACAGTCGCGAGCGGCGGCAGCAACGCGCCGAGCGCATCGCCGCCGCGCACGAAGCCTGGGAGGAGCACATTCGCCGTCTGGAGCTCCCGCCCTCGTGGATCGAGGTCGTCGAGGTACTCGCCCGATATCTTCGTGATCCGGAGGAGAAGTACCTCCTGTTCGAAAACCAGCACAGCTTCAACCACGCAGCGGAGGCGGCGCTCGGCGAAGGTGCGGTGCGGGAAGATACCGTCAGCGCGCTGCGGGTGCACCTCGGATTCTCCGTCCCCGAGCAGGGATCGCCGATTTCCACCGCCAGTCTGAGCCCGGGCACAACGGTGTTCGTGCGCCCTTCGCGAGACCGCACGGCAATTCGGGCGCGGGTTCTCGCCCCCGATGTCCGTCATCTCAAGCTGCAACTAAAGCCGGACAGCCCGCGCATTCCCACCGGCAGCTCGGTGCAGGTGTACTATCGAAACGATCGCGGCATTTTCCGTATCGTCACCAACGTACTCGGTCAGGAGGAGGGGGTCCTCTCGCTTCGCCATAGCGAGCATATCTCGCGCGAGCAGAAACGCAGATTCTTCCGCAAACGGGTATCCGAGCCGGTCCGCGTATCTCATGACAGTGACGAAAGCGAGCCGCACCCGACCCGCCTCCTCGATCTCGGCGGCGGCGGCGCGAGCTTCGTGAATCCCGACGGTCTGTTCTCCGCCGGCGAGCTCGTACGCATGTGGATCACCTCTCGCGACGGCAGCCGCCTGAACCTGCACGGCAAGGTCCTGCGGCTTTCCCAGGACGGCGGCGTCTGCCACATTGAGTTCTTCTCCATTCGAGAGTCCGTGCGGGACAAGATCTATAACATGATCTTCGCGCCGCCCCCGAGGCGAACCACGTCGGGCGAGTAGCTCGACCGGAGTTGCCGACGGGTCGATACCCGAAGTATTGTTCAGCCCAGCCATGAACCAAGCACACGTGTACGTGACAGGCGGAGGCTTTGCGGGGGTACAGGCCGCCCGCGCCGTTGCCCGCCGCGCCCCCGACGCCCGCGTCAGTCTCATCGACCGGAACTCCTATGCCACGATGGTGCCTTCCCTGCCCGACGTCGTGTCGGGGCGGGTCCGTGTCGATGCCGTCGCTCAGCCCCTCGAGCTCGCCGTTGCCGGCGGCGTGGAGGTCGTCACGGACGAGGTGGATCGCCTCGATCTCGTCTCGCGGCGCATTCACGGGCGGCGAAACAGCTACGACTATGACTATCTTGTCATAGCAAGCGGCTCCACCCCGGCGTACTTCGGTTTCGAGGCGACCGACGGCACCCTGCACAGCGTCCACAGCCTCGAGACGGCGCGGAGATTCCGCCGGGCGGTGGAATCTCACCTGCGCGGGAATCCTGCGCGCCCGGTCGTCATCGTGGGAGCGGGATACACCGGTCTCGAGGTGGCCGCCTCTCTCAGGGCGGGGACCTCGGATGCCGGTGCGCGACCGGCGATTACCGTCGTGGACGTCGCCGATACGATCCTCGGCTTCCTCGCCGAGAAGGAGCGGAGCCGCTTGCGCTCGTACTTCGACGCCATCGGCGTGGAGATCCGCACCTCAACCGCGCTCGAGAGCTACTACGGGGGCACCGCGGTGCTGTCCGACGGCACGCACATCGCCGACTGCCTGGTGTGCTGGGCCGCCGGGATGCGCGCCCAGCCCCACCGGATCGACGGTGAGGTGGAGCGCACGCGGGACGGCCGTCTCAAGACCACGGCGGCGCTTCAGCTGCCGCAGCACCCGGAGGTGTTCGCGGCCGGCGACGCGGCGGCGCTGTGGAAGGGTGACACCACGGCGAGGCGGGCAGTGAACTTTTCCTACTACTCGGGGCGGCGCGCGGGGGCCAACGTCGCCGCCGCGCTCGCCGGGCGGGCGCTTCGGGACTTTCGGCCGGTCGATCTCGGGTGGATCATTCCGCTCGGCGACGAGAGCGTCGGCCGCGTATTCGGTGTGTTTCGGGTGGGCGGCGCCATGGGCCTGCGCATGCACTATTTCATGTGCGGCTTTCGCCATTTCGCCGGTGCCCGCGCCGGCGAGTTCTACCGCGCGGCGCTCAGGCTCTCGCGCAGGCCCGATCCCCTCGACCTGGGCCGTACCTCGGAGAGTGAGCATGGCTGAGGCAGCGATGAGCCCACCGCTGCGACGATGGTTCATCTCGCTTCGCCCCTACTCCTTCACCGCATCCCTCGTGCCGGTCGCCCTGGCGATTGCGCTGGCCGTACACAGCTCGGCCGCCGGCGCCATCGCGTGGTGGACACTCCCGCTCTTCACCCTCTCGGCACTGCTCCTTCACGCCGGAACAAACGTCCTCAACGACTACTACGATTTCGTGCACGGCGTGGACGCAGAGGACGATGAGGACCCGACCCATGCAATCACCCGCGGCGTGGTGTCGCCCCGCTTTATGCGGATCTCCGGGCACCTGTACTTCCTCCTCGGCATCGCGGTGGGCCTGCCCATCGGCCTGGTGCGGGGCGGCCTTTTCGTGCTCGCCGGGCTCCTCGGGGCGGCCGGCGCCTTCTTCTACACGAGCGCGCGCTTCAGCTTCAAATACGTGGCGCTCGGCGACGTCGTCGTGTTCCTGCTCATGGGTCCCGCGCTGGTGGTGATGGGCCTGTGGGCGCTCACCGGAACGGCGAGCGTGTTGAGCGCCGTACTAACGCTCCCGCTCGCCCTCCTCGTCACGGCAATCCTCCACGGCAACAATCTGCGAAACATCGACAGCGATCGCAACGCCGGCATTTCCACCGTGGCGGGCCTTCTCGGATTGCGAGGCTCGAAAGCCCTCTTCGCCGCCCTCCTCGTGCTCCCGCATGCCGCCCTCCCCGTCTTCGTGGCAGCCGGCGTCGCCCCCCTGCCCGCACTGCTCCCGATGATCACGCTACCGGCCGCCGGTGCACGTGTGCTGCGGGTGACCCGCGAGACGCAGCCGGCCCGCCTCGTAACACTGCCGCTCGCCTGCGCGCGCCTGCACATGCTCTTCGGGCTGCTCTACGTCGCCGGTCTCACCGCCGCGACGCTGCCGGCGCTGTAACCGGGCGCGCTCGCCCGTGCTCGGG
>CAZWNS010000088.1:0-3194 GCA_964635245.1 uncultured Spirochaetaceae bacterium | reverse complement strand
CGCCGTTCCGGTCGCCGCCGAACCGGTCGCCGTCGGTCCGCCGACGGTAGTATCATTACCCACATGAAAAGAATAGTGAGAGCGGGAGTAATCATCCTCGTGGTGCTCATCCTCGCGGGGGGAGCGTTTTTTGCCTACATCTGGCTCAGTGGAGGCTCGGGTGAGCCGAGCGCTGCGGCGCAGGCGGAGCGCATGGAGCAGCGGCAGCCGGAGCAGGTGATCTACGAGGTCGTAGAAGGGCGCTCCGAGGCGCGTTTCATCATCGACGAGGTTCTGCGCGGAGAGCCGAATACGGTCGTCGGGCGGACCGACCAGATCGACGGGTCGGTTGCCGTCGAGTTCGAGCCGGCGATGGTGGACATCGGGCAGTTCGTCATAAACGTGCGGACCATTCGCACCGACGACGAGGTCCGCGATCGGACCATCCGCACCCTCATACTCGAGTCGAACGAGGATGAGTTCGAGTTTTCCACCTTTGAGCCCACCTCCGTCGACGGTGTGCCGGAAACGATTGCCGTCGGGGATAGCCTCGATCTCGATGTAACCGGCGACCTGACCGTGCGTGACGTCACCAGCGAGGTCACCTTCGAGATGACCATCGACGTGCAGTCCGAAGACGAGATTACCGGCGCCGCCTCAACCCGCATTCTGTGGGAGGACTTCGATATCACCATACCCTACGTGGGTGGGGACTCGATCGTGGCGAGTGTGTCGGACGAGGTCGGACTCGAGCTGGAGTTCACCGCCCGAGCCCGCGAGGAATAGCGGTCAGAACGAGAGCGTCACCGACGTTCCGGGCTCGAGCTCGTGGCGTTCCTCAGCGGGCGTAGGGCCGATGACCACACCAACCGCAGACCGGCTCGTGGCCCGCGAGGTAACGGTTACCGCCTCGCCGGTGACCTCTACGTCGAGCAGCGCCCCGCGGATCTCCAGAAAGAAGGAGACCGAGGTCCATGACTCCGGCAGGCTCGGGCGAAAGCGCAGGGTTTCTCCCTCGAGCTCGAACCCGCAGAAGCCGAAGACGACCATCTGCCACGCCGCCCCGCAGGCGGCCGTGTGAATGCCGCCGATGAAGGTCCCGCCGCTCACCGATTTATTGGTATTGAACAGGTCCACCCCCGAAGACGTGATCAGATACTCGCGCGCCCTGTCGGTGTAGCCGATCCAGCTTGCCACCGTGCCGTAGACCGAGGGACTCAAAGATGATCCGTGCTGCGTGCGCGGCTCGTAGTAGTCGTAGTTTGCCCTCATCACCTCCGGGCCGTACTGATCCCGATGGAGCGTGAAGATCTGGCATACATCGGCCTGCTTGGATACCTGCGTCGGGACCGCGATGCCGTTCGGCCAGCCCCAGTACTCACCGGGATCGATGAGGCGCTCGGCGAGAGCTTCCGGGGCGATGTCCTCGTGATCAAAGAACCCGTCGAACTGCTCGATGACCCCGGTGATCGGGTCGGGATCCTTCACGTAGATGAGCTCCACCATCCTCCGCCACTCGTCGACATGGGATTGCTCTATGCCGAGGCGCGCGGTCAGCGCCTCTCTGAGCGCCGGCTGCCGGTCTCCGAGCACGGCATAGACATTCAGCGCGGCACGGAGGGCGTAGCGTGCCTGTACGGCAGTGAAGGTGTTATTGTCCACGTTCTCGTGGTACTCGTCGGGCCCGAGCAGGCGGATAAACTCGTAGCGGTGCTTGTCGCGTTTGAAGTGCACCCGCGAGACCAGAAACTGCGCGATTTCGAAAAGCATCTCCGCACCGTAGTCCCGCATGAATGCCCAGTCACCCGTGACGAGATAGTAATTCCACACCGCGTAGGCAATATCAGGTGAGATGTGAATCTGCCAGTCGTTGAAGTGGTTTCGGATATCCCGCCCGGTGAGCACATCCTTGAAGAAGTACGAGGGGCAGATCTCGTCCCCGGTGTCGCCGCTGACCCAGGCGTAGAAGGCGCCATAGTAGCCGAGGCGTCCGGCCTTTCGGCGCGCACCGTCGAGTGTCTTGTAACGGTAGATGAGCATCCGCCGCGCCACATCGGGGCGCGTGTAGACGAACATCGGCAGGTTGAAGATCTCCTGGTCCCAGAACGCGGCACCCTGGTAGGCCTGACAGGAGAGGCCACGGGCGCCGATCGGCAGGTGGTCGGTGTGCGCCGGTGTCGCGATGACGTTATGGTAGGTGTTGTATCGAACCAGAACCTGCGCGAGCTCATCGCCCTCGATCTCCACACGGGACCGGTCCCAGATACCGTCCCACACGCGGGTGTGCTCGGTCCACAACCGCGGGTAGCGCTTCTCGCCGCACTGTTCGAGATCCCGGGCGCATGCCGCGGCCGGCTCCGGCAGGTCGTTCGACGTATAGATGACGCAGTAGAGCTCGAAGGCGATATCGGTGCCGGCCTGCAGGTCGACGTCGAGCCGGCGAAAGATGCCACGGTCTTCGGCTACGACCTCGCGCGCGGCCGGCTCCGGCCCCTCGGTGAACACGACACGGTTCGATACCACCATCTCGGTTCCCCGCTCGCCGGTAATCGTCCTCATGTAGAGATCATCGCCGTCGGCGAACGGCTCGTAGGAACGGAAATGCTCGCCGTGGAGGCTCCACACCTCCCCGTCGATGCCGGCGTGGATGGTGACCCGGCCGGCGGTGTGCGCACTCAGGCGATGGCGGGCGGCAATGAGGTGGATGTTCCCGTAGCTCGCGAAGCGCTCGTCCTGGAGGGTCAGGTCGGCGGCGTCGGTGTCCCCCGCCCCCCGCCCGGGCGACGACCAGGACATCCGCCGCGCATGCCGCCCGTAGCGGAAACTCAGCTCCCGGGAATAGTCGCGGCCGCCCCCGCCGAGCGCCGAGACCTCGCGCCCGTCGAATGCCGCCGACACGTAGAGCCCGTTCGGTGCGCTGGCGAGCTCCTCCCACTTCCCGTCGGCATTGTCATACGTATCGGTGACGAAGCAGCCCACGTACTGCTCGGCGCGCCACTCCGACAGGGTACCGCGATAGCCGAGGTACCCGTTGCCGGTCATGAAATTGCTGCCGTTGTTGATGAGGAGCTCCTCGTTGAAGCTCTCCTCCCTGATCTCCCAGCCCGTGTCGGTTGCAACGTTGTCGCGAAGCTGCATGTAGCCCTCTCCCGCGTGTCTCGACATTCCCCCTATTCTATCAGTGATCCGGGAGACGTCAACGCGTTACTAAAGGG
>CAZWNS010000087.1:0-10198 GCA_964635245.1 uncultured Spirochaetaceae bacterium | reverse complement strand
GCCGGAGAACCTGCTCGAGGATTTCGAGCCCGTACCGGAGCCGGAGCCGGAGCCCGAACCGGAGCCCGAGCCGGAGCCGGAGCCCGAGCCCGAGCCGGAACCGGAGCCCGAGCCGGCCGGTATCCTCGACCGCCGGGACGTTGTCGCCTTCTATGGCCATCCCTTTTCCACCGGGATGGGGATCCTCGGCGAGAACTCCATCGAGGAGAACGCCGAGCGGCTGCGCGAGCTCGCCGCCGAATACGACCGGTTCAACGGCGATCGCGGGGTCATTCCCGGATTCCACATCATCTACGCCACGGCGACGGTGGAGGCGGACGTCGGCATCCTGCAGCGGGCGAAACTCATGGAGTACATTCGCTTCGCCGAGGAAAACGAGTTCATCATCATTCTCGACCACCAGATAGGCCGGCACGATGTGGTCTCGTCGGTGGAGACGATGTTCGAGCTCCTCCACTACGACAGCGTTCACCTCGCCTTCGACCCCGAGTGGTCGACCGACCGACCCAACGAGGTCATCGGGAGCGTGACCGCCGAAGAGATCAACGAGGTGCAACGCTCGATGCAGGAGTACATGATCGAGCACGACATCGAGGGCAGAAAGATGCTGCTCGTGCACCAGTTCAACTGGCGGATGATAGAGGACCGAGAGCAGGTGCGCGGGGATTTCGAGCGCATCGACCTCGTGCATAACGCCGACGGCTTCGGCCCCCCCGACGACAAACGTGCTTCCTGGGAGTACAACACCCGGGCAACCAATATGCCGCTCAAAGGCTTCAAGCTCTTCCTTCCGAAATCCTGGCGGGACGGAGGCTACGATGACCCGCTCATGACGCCCGAGGAGGTATTCTCCCTCGAGCCGCGACCGGTCGTCATACAGTATCAGTAGTCATGGACGAGACCAAGCTTCGCGAACAGGTAGAGCTCATCCGCGAGGCATTTCTCTACGCACACCGGTTTCAGGGGCGCAGGTTCGTGTTCCAGATCGAAGCGGGGGTGATCACCGGCCCCGGGTTCTCGAGCCTCGTGCGCGACATCGCGCTGCTGCGACAACTGGGTATCCACATCGTGATAGTGGCAGGCGCGGCTTCGCGTATCGACGAGGTGCTCACCCGCTACGGCGTGGAGTGGCGCATCGAGGGAGAGCTGCGGGTGGTGAGCCCCGAGGCCACTCCGTTCATCAAGATGGCCGCGTTCGACACCGCCAACCGCGTGATGACGCTGCTCGCCGGCCAGCGCGCAAACGCCGTCATCGGTAACTGGGTCCGCGCCCGGGCGGTGGGTGTGCGCAACGGCGTCGACTATGGAGATGCGGGGATCGTCGAGCGCATCAACACGGACATGGTGCGCCAGGTCCTCGATCAGGGTACCGTACCGATCTTTCCCTGCATCGGCTGGAACGCCTCAGGACAGCCCTACAACATCTCCTCCCGCGAGCTCGCCGTGGTGATAAGCGGAGCGCTTGTCTCCTCGAAACTCTTCTTCCTGACCGACGGTCGTCCGCCGGTGGGGCGGGACCGCTACACGCTGCCCTCGGGCGTGGAGGGAATCGAGGGTGACCGCATTTCGCGCATGACCGTTGCGGAGGCGCGTGAGTTCGTGCAGGCAAACGAAGCAGCGTGCCCCCATGATGCCGGAGTTGCCCTGGTGCGGTACGCCTGCGAGGCGGCGGGACTCGGCGTTGAGCGCACACACATCATAGACGGGACCGTGGAGGGCGTGATTCTCAAGGAAATCTTCTCCAACATGGGCGTCGGGACGATGGTGCACGCCAACGTCTACCAGAGCCTTCGCCGCATGGAGCGCGACGACGTACCCGATGTGCTGCGGCTCATGAAACCCCTCGTCGCCGCCGGGTACCTGGTACCCCGCAACGAGGAAGACCTCGTCGCGGCCCTCGACGACTTCATCGTGTACGAGGTCGACGGCTCCATTCACGGCTGCGGCGCGCTGCACCCCTACGGCGAGCAGATGGCCGAGGTCGCGGCGCTCGCGGTGGACGAGAGCTACAAGCACATCGGCATCGGCAGGCGGATCGTTGCCTATCTCCTCGAGCGGGCGCGGGAGCGGGGGCTCAGGCGCGTCTTCGCGCTCACCACCCGAACCTCCGACTGGTTCCTGCAGTTCGGCTTCCGCCGCGGGGACACCGGGGACATTCCCGAGAGCCGCCGCGAGCAGTACGACCGGGCACGGAACTCCCGCATCTATCTCTACGAGCTCGGCGGCGGCAACGGCCACGGGGGCTGAGGGCGCCGGCCGCTGAGGGCGGCGGCCGCCGGGAGCACCAAACGCCTGCGGCCGGCCAGGGCTTCGTTGCCGTGCGAGCCGCGCCTTGTTATCTTACCCCCATAGCACAACCGACGACATACACGCACGAAAAGGGACAGGTAACCATGGCCAAGCACGAGTTTCAGACCGAGGTCAGCCAGCTCTTGGACCTCATCGTTCACTCCCTCTATTCGCACCGCGAGATCTTCATCCGCGAGCTTATCTCGAACGCCTCCGACGCGCTCGACAAGCTCAAGTACCTCACGCTGACCGACGAGAGCTTCAAGGACTTCACCTTCGACCCGCGCATCGACATCAGCTTCGATGAGGAAAACAGGAACACCATCACCATCGCCGACACGGGCATCGGTATGAACGAGCAGGATCTCAACGAACAGCTCGGTACCATTGCCCGCTCGGGCACCAGGAGCTTTCTCTCACAGCTATCCGGGGACAGCAAGAAGGACTCCAACCTCATCGGGCGCTTCGGCGTCGGCTTCTACAGCGCCTTCATGGTGGCCGACAGGGTCGAGGTCATCTCACGGAAGGCCGGCGAGGAGGAGGCCCGGCGGTGGAGCTCCGACGGGCGGAGCGGCTACGATCTCGAGCCCGCCGAACGTGACGGACACGGCACGACCGTGACGCTCTTCCTCACCGAGGACGGCAAGGAGTTCGCAAGCCGCCGGCAGATCCAGGACGTGGTAAAGAAGTACTCCGATCACATCGCGTTTCCGATCTACCTCTCCTACACCAAGAAGGAGTACGACGACCAGGGCAAGGTGAAGTCGGAGGACCTCACCGAGGAGCAGGTGAACTCCGCCTCCGCCCTGTGGAAGCGGCCCAAGGCCGAGCTGACCGAGGAAGACTACAACGAGTTCTACAAGACCATCTCTCACGACGACAACGATCCGCTGCTCTGTCTCCACACACAGGCCGAAGGGACGCTCGAGTACACGACGCTGTTCTACGTGCCGCAACAGGCGCCCTTCGACATGTATTACGCCGACTATCGGCCCGGCGTGAAGCTCTACGTGAAGCGTGTGTTTATCACCGACGACGCGAAGGAGCTCATGCCCACCTACCTGCGCTTTGTGCGGGGCATCATCGACTCGGAGGACCTCCCGCTGAACGTCAGCCGCGAAATGCTGCAGCAGAACCGGGTGCTCGCAAACATTCGGCAGGCCTCGGTGAAGAAGCTCCTCGGCGAGTTTGCCCGGGTTGCCGAGGAGGATCCGGCGAAGTACACGAAGTTCATCGAGCAATTCAACCGGCCGCTGAAGGAAGGCCTGTACTCCGACTTTTCGAACCGCGACCAGCTTCTCGAGCTCATCCGCTTCAAGTCCACCAAGGTCGACGGCTACACGAGCCTCGCCGAGTATAAGGAGCGCATGCTGCCCGACCAGAAGGCGATCTACTTCATCACCGGCGAGGGCGAGAACACGCTCCGAAACTCGCCGCTGCTCGAGGCCTACAAGAAGCGCGACATCGAGGTGCTCATCGCCGACGACGATATCGACGAGGTGGTCGTTCCCACCATCGGCCCCTACAAGGAGACCGAGCTCAAATCGGTGAACCGCTCCGACGCGGGTGAGGATCTGCAGGCCGAGAAGGACGAGCAGAAAGAGCAGGATATGGGCCCGGTGATCGAGAAGATCAAGAAGGCCCTCGGCGACAGGGTGAAGGACGTGAAGGTTTCGGTTCGGCTCTCCGATTCACCCTCCTGCATCGTCGTGGACGAGAACGATCCCACCATGAAGATGCAGCAGCTTCTCAAAGCGATGGGGCAGACCGACACGGGCGAGGTGAAGCCCATCCTCGAAATCAATCCCGACCATGAGCTCGTGAAGCGCCTCAAGACCGTCGAGGACGAGAGCTACGTGGAAGACATGAGCGTGCTGCTGCTCGACCAGGCACTGCTCGTGGAGAATGTGCCGATCTCCGAGCCGGCGGAGTTCGTGCGGCGGATGAACCGCGTGCTCGAGCGGGCATAGGGGTACCATGGACCTGTTTGCCAATTTCCAGAGCCTCGACATCCGGGCCGGCACCGTCGTCTCGGCGGAGTTTTTCGCCGAGGCGCGAAAGCCCGCCTACAAGCTCACGATTGATTTCGGCGAGCTCGGAGTGCTGCAGTCGAGCGCGCAGATCACCGAGCTCTACAGCGCCGAAGAGCTTCCCGGTCGGCAGGTGCTCGCGGTGGTGAACTTCGAGCCCAAGCGCATCGCCGGCTTCAAGAGTGAGTGTCTCGTACTCGGCGTGAACGACGCAGCCGGCAACGTGGTGCTTCTCACCGCCGAGCGGCAGGTTCCGAACGGCAGCCGGGTCTACTGAGCGCCGCCGGAAGGCGGGACCGCTTCGCGGCGCCGCGGCGCCGTCGCCGAGAACTACCAGTGGACGCTTCTGATGAGGTCGTCGCAGGTGGCCTCGTCGACCCCGATGTAGAGGTGGGTGCGCATCTTCCATCGTGACGGGTCGTCGGGGGCGAGGCGAAAGCCCCGCTCGTCCACCTCGCCGTCGAAGGGCACCCCGTCCTCGAGCTTCATCACGAATCCGAGGTTGCGTAACAGCGCGACGCCCGCTGCAATGTCCCAGAGCTTGATGCTCGCCACGTAGCCGACCATCGAGGCGGTGATGAGGCCCATGACCGAGGACACGCAGGAGCCCACCGCGTGGACGAGGTAGTCGCCGCTGAAGCGGGCGCGCTTGACCACGCCCTGGGCAAGGCTCACGATGCCGCGGCCGGGGTTGCCGAGCCGCTCGTAGGTACGCGGCTCGAGGCGGGCGGGATCCCAGCCGTCGGGAGCGCAGCCGAGCGCGGCAAACAGCACCCGCTCCCCGTCGGTTACGGCGATCTCACCGGTGGCAGGCAGAAAGATGCCGCCCTCGGTGATGCGGCGGTTCTGCATGAGCCCGATGGACACACCCCAGCTCGGGAGGTGATGCGTGTACGGCGCGGTGCCGTCGATGGGGTCGACCACCCAGGTCGTACCGGAGAGTGCCTTCCGCACGTAGTCCTCGTCCCGCGACTCGTTCGTCTCCTCACCGATCATGTAGACGCCCTGATCCGGGGCGTCGAAGTGCTCGCCGAGACGCCGCTCGATCGCCGTGTCGGCCTCGGTGACGATGGAGCGATCGCTCTTCAACGTGGGGGAGCGCTCCTCGTAGCAGGACAGAGCCGTGCGGCCGGCTTCGAGCAGGAGATTCGCGATATCGGAGACGTTCCAGGCTGTCATCGGCATGGGAGCACTGTAGTACAAATCATCGGGATCGAACAGGCTCCGCGAACGGGCTCCGCGAACGGGCTCCGCGTTGACAGCGGCGGCGAGCCGGGGTAGCGTTCGCTCGTGTTCCAGCCGATCCTCGTGACGACCGCCCGCTTGATCATCCTGATGGTCGGCGGCTACATCGTGTTTCAACCGCGCGTGCTGCAGCGCCACGCGCTGCCGTTTCTCCTCTCCCTCACCGTAAACGTGCTGCTGCCCGTTTACTTCATCACAGCCTTCTCCGCGGGCTGGGACGACGCCGTGGCGGCCGGGTGGCGTTGGATGCCCATTTTCTTCTTCGCCTGTGTGGTGATGATGGGGTTTCAGGCCGTGGTGGGCGGCTGGCTGGTGCGTCGCGTGCCGGCCTTCTCGTCACCGCACCCGCGGGCCTGGGTGGCGCTGTTTGCCGTGCAAAACGTGGGATTCATTCCCCTGCCGATCCTCGCGGCCATTGCGCCGAAGGAGATCAACATCTACATGTTCTTCTTCGTGCTCGCCTTCGTCATCATTTTCTGGACCCTGGTGGTGTCGCTGGTGAGTGCGGAGGGCGGGCATTTCGTCTTCAAGCCGAATATGCCGCTCGCCGGCATCGTGGCCGGGATGATCGTCGCCGTCTTCGGCCTCTACGATTTCATCCCCGCCGTGGCGCAAAGGGCCATGGAGTGGCTCTCCGAGCCGGCGCTCGACCTCATCCTGTTCGTGCTCGGCGGCATCCTTGCAACCATCCCCAAGGCCGATCTCACATATCGGCCCGAGTTCGGAAGCCTGATATGGCTGCGCATGCTCCTCTATCCCGCCGCACTGCTCGGGATTCTCGCCCTCATTCCCTTCGAGGGCCTGTCGGCGGAGATGGCCTACGGCATCCGCATCATGCTCGTGCTCGAGGCCGCGGTTCCGCCCGCGACCAACCTGATGGTGGCTGCCAGGAAGTATGGAACCGAGGCGCAGGTGCACTACATGGCAAGCGGTATGCTCGTGACCTACATCGCCTCCTTCGTGACGATGCCCCTGTTTCTGATTGCCTCTCACGCCGCATTCGGCTGAGCGCCGGTCAGCTGAAAGACAGCAGCGTCCAGCCGCGTTCCGTCGCGATGCGGCGCAGGCGTCGGTCCGGATTGACCGCGATCGGCGTACCCACGGCCTCGAGCAGCGGCAGGTCGTTGATGCTGTCGGAGTAGAACGTGCAGGCCGTCGGCGAAACGCCCTGAGCCTCGAGAAAGGCGAGAGCCTGGCGCCGTTTTTCGTCGCCGAAGCAGACCGGGTTGCTGCTGCCGCCCGTCGCCCGGTCGCCGTCGAACTCGATACGCGTGCACACGACGTCGGGCACGCCGAGATAGTCCGCGAGGGGGTGCACGACCGCGTCCACCGATGCGCTCACCAGCGCCACCTTCTCCCCGTGCTGGATGAGATTCCTGATGCGCGCCTGCGCATCGAGGTAGATCTCGTGCTTCACGCGCTCATCAAAGCAGCGCCGCCCCACGCGCTCGACATCCTGCCTGCTCATGCCTTTCAGGGGCGCGAGATAGCCGCTGAGATCCTGGGCATCGACGAGCCCCATCTTGTAGCGCAGATAGAAAAAGGGCGCCCGCAGGAGATACAGCGGCGAGAAGAGACCCATGGCCGCACCCTGCTGTCCGAAGCGCCGCCCGGTGGAGTGCCGGGTAATCGTGTGATCGACGTCGAAGAGGACCATCAGCCGGCGTCCTCCGGCGCGACGCTCGCTCCGAGCGAGCGGAGCACCTCGAAGAAGCCGGGAAAGGTCACCGCCGCGGCCTCCGCCGTGTCCACCGTGGTCTGCCCCGCGGCGCCGAGCCCGGCGACGGCCAGAGCCATTACCACGCGGTGGTCGCCGTGTCCGTGAACGCGGGCGCCGGTGAGGGGCGGCAGCGTCAGGGTGGAAGGCGTACCGCCGGCGCTGCCGCGAGCGCCGGGGCGGGCGCCGGTGGCGGGGGCGTTGCCGCGGCTTCCGGCCCGCGGCACGACCCGCAATCCGTCTGGAAGCTCCTCGACCCGGGCGCCCATCCTGCCGAGCTCCGCGGCCATAACCGCCACCCGGTCGGTTTCCTTGGCGCGCGCCTGAGGCACGTTTGAGAGCTCCACCGGCTCCCGTGCAAAGCAGGCGGTTGCCGCAAGCGCCGGAAGCGCGTCCGGTATGGCGTTGAGATCGAAGGTGCCGCCCGAGAGGGCGGCCCGCGAGAAGCCGTCCTCCGCGTCGAAGGCGCCCTGCGGCCCCCTCACGGTGACCGCGCCGCCGCTCTCCTCTACGGTGCATCCCATCTCGGCGAGAATGCCGAGCACCGCCTTGTCGCCCTGGGGGTCGGACATATCGAGGCCCTCGAGGGTCAGGGTGGAGCCGGTAACGGCCGCCGCGCAGGCGAGGAAGGTTGCCGAGGAGAAGTCGGCGGGGATCTCGGTGTCGAAGGCGCGATAGCTCTGGTTTCCGGGGATGCGGAAGCGATCGCAGCCCGCACGCTCGTAGCGGATGCCCTGCGAATCGAGCCACCACAGCGTCATCTCGACGTAGGGCCGCTCGTTGAGAAGGAGGACTTCGATGTCGGTGGCGGCGCCGGTGTCCGGCGCGCCCGCGGGGGTGCCGGCCGCGGGGGCGGGCTCCGCGGCCGGCGCCGCGAGCGGTGCGGCAAGGAGCAGGCTCGAGAGGTACTGGCTCGTGGGCGATTCGATCGCCACCGGCCCGCAGCGTAGCCCGCCGCCGGTGACGATGGGGGCGCAGCCGTTGCCCCTGGTGCTGAGCGCGGTAGCACCGAGTTGCGCCAGGGCCGAGAGCAGCGGGGCGGCCGATCGGCGGCGGATCTGCTCGTCGCCCGTGAAGACGGTGAGGCCGCCGGCGAGGGCGGCGGTGCCGATGCCGAGGTAGAGGGTGGTGCCGGAGTTGCCGACGTCGATCACGTCCCCGGGAATGCCGAGCGCGCCGCCGGTGCCCTCCACGATGATCTCGGAGAGCACGCCGTCGGAGCGGACTTCCTCCACCCGTGCGCCGAGGGCCCGGCACGCACGCACGCAGGCGGCGGTGTCGAGGGAATCGAGGGGCGCGCGGAGCCGGCTCCGACCGCGGGCAAGCGTCGCTATGAGGAGCGCACGAATCGTGTGCGACTTGGAGGCGGGTATACGTGTACGGCCCCCGAGCGGCCCCGGCCTGATCGTGATCGTCACGAGGCTCATTCTATGTGCATAGCGGGTCGAGGGTCAAAGCATCGGCGGATGCTGTCGACAATCAAATGATGACGAATGTGACGACACGCATGGCCGCGCGCGCGGCCCTCATTGCACTGGTTGCGGCCCTCGCGGCGCCCGCCGGACTCTCGGCGCGGCAGTTCGTAAACGACGACTTCGGGTACTACATCGACATTCCCGAGGGCTGGGAAATGATGGACGCCTCCGATATGTCGCATATCGCCTTTTCCGCACCCGGCGGGCAGGCGGTGTTTCAGGTGTTGTCTTTCGCGGCCGATCGCTTCGAAACCGCCGCCGACATCGCGGACTTCGTCGAGGAGCAATACCAGACCCGCGGCGAAGGCACGGCGTTTCAGTTCTCCGGTCGGGAGGCCGTGTTCGCGGAGCTCAGCTTCGACACGGAGAACTTCACCGTCCACGGCTATCATGTGATGGTCAACGGGAACGAAGCTGACTACATCATGCAGGCCTTCGCCGTCGAGGATGTATTCGACGACTACGAGGACGTGCTGCTCTCGGCGCTCGACTCGGTGAGCCTCGACGACGAGGGGTATCTCCACCCCGGGCCGGTAAGCCAGTACCGCTACCCCTTCCCCGCGCCGCAACCGCAGCCCGAGCGCACCGAAATCGACGGTGAGACCATCACCTATACCGCGGATCCCAATGAGCGCAAGGCCACCCAGAGCCTCATCGAGCGCGAGGCCCGTATCCTCTCGCAGTATGCGGGGGATGCAGCCGCGGCCGGGGGTCGTTGGTCCGGTGGAACCGATGCGTGGGTCGAGGCCTGGCGGCGGTTCTATCGCATGATCTACCGCGACAATTTCTTCCGGCTGAGCTCGATCGCCCGGTCGGTGAAGCAGCATTTCGACGACGCCGGGGTCGGCGAGGACGAGATCCCCGCGGAGCTCCTCTCCTGGATGCAGAGCTTCGATTATACGAGGACCGGCTCGCTCTCCGACCTCCTGTCACCGGTGACCTGCTTTCTCGAGCGTGCCGGCGACTGCGACTCGCTCGGCCTCGCCTGGGTAATTCTGCTGCAGCACATGGGCTACGATGCCATCCTTCTGGTCTCGAGCGAGTACGGGCACGCGCTCGCAGGCGTCGATGTGGCCGGGGAGGGTGCACGATTCGAGTTCGAGGGCACAGAGTACCTGCTCGCGGAGTTTACCGAGGAGGTCGACCTCGGCCTGATCCCGCAGGACATGGCCGACCCCTCGAAGTGGATTCCGGTGCGGCTGTAGCGGGGCGGGCGGGCCGGTGGCCGGTCGGCGGGCGTCCGGCGGCCGGCGCCACCCCCGTGTCGGCCGCGCCTGGGGTGTGCGTCAGCCGAACACGCCGAACGCGGTTATCAGTCCGGCGAGCAGCGTGAAGAACACCGACATGAGCGTCACGAGCATCGTGAAGCGCCTGTTCATGTCTTCGAAGCGTCTGTCGACCGCCTCGAAACGCTGATCCATCTGCTGCTGCATGCTCTCGAA
>CAZWNS010000086.1:0-10602 GCA_964635245.1 uncultured Spirochaetaceae bacterium | reverse complement strand
CTACGCGACAACCAACCTGATCCCGCGCTCCCGCAACCCCTCCGCGTATTCCTCTGGAATCCCGTCGTCGGTGACGACCACATCGAAGTCGGCGACATCTGCGAAGTAGGACGGCTGAATCTTCCCGAACTTCGAGGAGTCGGCCACGAGAATGCGGGAGAGAGAAGACCGTATGGCCGCGACCTTGGTGTCGCGCTCATAGGAGTTGAGGCAGGTCACGCCGAGCCTGAAGTTGATGCCGGCCGCCGAGATGAAGGCCTTTTCGGCGCGGTTCCGTTCGATGAGCGAGATGCCCTCGGGACTCTCGAACATGAGGGTGTTCGGGTGGAAGTTACCCCCTGCGAAGATGAGGTCAATCCTGGGGTGTCGCGTGACCTCCTGCAGGACATTCATGCTGTAGCAGAGAATGGTCAGCGGCGTATCGACCGGCAGCTCGCGGGCGACCGCTTCGGTGGTGGAGCCGGTATCGATGATGAGGATATCGCCGGGCTCGATCAGATCGGCGGCGGCGCGACCGATACGACGCTTTTCGCTCACGTGTTCGCTCTCGGCGGAGACGAGCGAGTAGTCGGAATCGGCCTCAGGGGTGGTTTCCCGCTGGTTGTAGACCGCGCCGCCGTGGAAGAGAGTCACGAGCCCCTGTTCCTCGAGCATGCCGAGGTCGCGGCGAATGGTCATGTGCGATACATCGAGTTCCTGTGACAGTTCCTTGACGCCGGCGCCGTTTCGGCGCCTGAGAACGTTCAGGATCTCGTTGAGCCGCTGTGATTTTTTATCCATCAATTTGTTGTATCTTGACATTTGATCTGTATTCTGAGATAATCGTAACATATATTGTTGAAAAAAGTACAGAAAAATCGGTCGAGCGCAGAAGCTGAGCGGAAAAGGGTCGAGCACATGCCGAACGAAATCGAACTGAGAACCTACGTTGTCCTGGACTCCCTGCAGCCGCAGATGGCGTCCTTCATTTCGACGATCTCCAAGGGATACTTCCCGGTTGCCGATCAGGCGTGTACGGTGGTGGAAATATCGCCGGGCATCGAGATCAACCGGCTGACCGACATCGCCCTCAAGGCCACCGACGTCACCCCGGGCATCCAGATCGTTGAACGGCTCTTCGGCATGCTCGAGGTGCACTCCGACAGTCAGGGAAGCGCGCGCGCGGCGGGGGAGGCCATCCTCAGTCGGATCGGCGCGAGCGAGGCCGACCGCATGAAGCCGCGGGTGCTTACGAGCCAGCTCATCAAGAGTATCAGCGATCACCACGCGCAGCTCATCAACAAGACCCGCTACGGCAACATGGTGCTGCGCGGCGACACGCTCTACGTGCTCGAGCTCGAGCCGGCCGGCTACGCCTACTACGCCGCGAACGAGGCCGAGAAAGCGTCTCACGTGAACATCATAAACGTCATCGGCTACGGGCGCTTCGGTCGTGTGTACATCGCCGGCGAAGAGTCGGAAGTAGTCGTCAGCAAGGATATCGTCGAGTCACGCCTGGCCGACCTGCAGGGGCGTTCGGCAACGGGCTCGAAGGAATAGAACCACGGCGGCGCCGCCGATGCGCGCCGCACGAGATTTCAATACCGAGGGGTAGAGTACATGGCCGAGGTGTCTGAGAACGCACTGGGAATGATTGAGTGCCGCGGGTTCGCCGCAATGGTGGAAGGCGCGGACGCAATGGTGAAGGCTGCAAAGGTCGAGCTCGTCTCATACGAGCGGACCGGTGGCGGATATGTGACCGCGATTATCCGCGGCGATGTGGCGGCGGTCCGCGCCGCGCTCGATGCCGGCGGTCGTGCCGCGGAGCGTGTCGGCGACGTCGTGTCGGTTCACATCATCCCGCGCCCGCACGGGAATGTGGACGAGGCACTGCCTCTCGGCAGACAGTCGGCCGGCTCCAAGAAATAGGAGTGACCGAATGACGCTCGGTCGAGTTGCCGGGACGGTAGTATCCACGAGCAAGGAACCCCGCATCGAAGGCATCAAGTTCCTGCTCGTGGAGAAGGTCGGCTACGGCGACATGAAGGGCACGGGTGATTACCTGGTGGCCATGGACGCGGTCGGCGCGGGCATCGGGGAGATCGTTCTGGTGGTCTCCGGCAGCAGCTCGCGTCTGACCGATGTCACCAAGGATCGCCCGAGCGACGCGACGATTACCGCCATCGTGGACGACGTCGAGCTCGACGGCGAGACGGTGTACCGCAAATACGCGTAGGAGGCCCCCCTGCAACTTGCTCGTGTGACCGGCACCATCGTGGCAACCCGAAGCGTCGACGGGGTCGACCGGCCGACCTATCTCATCGTCGATCCGTGTGATACGGGCGGCCACGGCGGCGGGAAGAAACAGCTCGTCGCCCTCGACACGGTCGGGGCGGGATTCGACGAGGTTGTGCTCATCTCGCAGGGGAGCTCCGCGCGGCAGACGCAGGCGAGCGACAAAAAGGCCGTCGATGCGGTGGTGGTGGGGATCGTAGACGTGGTGGACGAGGCATCTCAGGTGACGTATCGCAAATGATTGACCACAACGAGGGTGTGCGAGTCCTCGGCGGCATCGAGCTCGACAGCGTCGCAGCCGGTGCCCAGGTGCTCGATACCATGGCGAAAAAGGCTCCTATCCGCATCCTCGAGGTGCGCACGGTGTGCCCCGGCAAGTACGTCGTCCTATTCACCGGCGATGAAGCGTCGGTAGAGGCGAGTCTCACCGACGGCGCGCAGATCCGTCCCGAGTGCGTGCTGAACTGGCTCTACATCCCGACGCTCCACGAGAGCGTGTGGGCGGCCCTCGGCGGCGCCGAGATCGATTACGAGCTTGACGCGGTGGGCATCCTCGAGTCCTTCTCGGCGCTCGGCGCGATCGAGGCGGCGGATGTGGCGGTGAAGGCCGCCTCCGTGGCGGTGGTGCACATCCGCCGGGGCGATGAGATGGGCGGCAAGTCCTCGGTGAAGCTGGTTGGTCCGCTCTCGGAGGTCGAGGCGTCCCTCGAGGCCGGAGCGGAGCTTCTTCAGCGGAAGAACTCCCTCTGTAAGCAGATCGTGATCCCGCGTCCCCACGTGGACTTCGGGCCGCATCTGACACGAGGGTAGCAGGGAGTAGGTGATGATACAGGAGCGAGAGGTCAAAGAGATCGTCCGCGCCGTTCTCGATTCCATGACCGACGACGCGGGCGCGGCCGGATCTGCGGGCGCCGGAACCGGCACGACGGCTGGGGCTGTGGACGCCGCGGCCGCGGCCGGCACGACGGCCGGCACCACCCCGACACCCGGGTCGAGCCCGCCCCCCATGGAGCGTGGCGTGTTCCTCACCATGGATCAGGCGGTCTCAGCCGCCCGCACCGCCTTCGAGCAGCTCTCGGCGACGTCGCTCGAGACGCGCCGCACGATGATTGCGGCGATGCGTCGTGTTGCAACGGAGCATGTCGAGGCAATCTCGGAGCTCGCGGCGCGAGAGACCGGTCTCGGCCGGGCCGAGGACAAGGTCGTAAAGAACCTCCTCGCCATCAACAAGACGCCGGGCGTGGAGGACCTCGAGCCGATCTCCTTCACCGATGACGACGGCCTCACGCTGACGGAGCGTGCTCCCTACGGTGTCATCGGCGCGATCACGCCGAGCACCAATCCGACGGAGACCATCATCTCGAACAGCATCGGAATGGTTGCCGGCGGGAACTCCGTCGTATTCAACGCCCATCCGGCAGCGGCGGGGTGCTCCCGGCTTACGGTCTCGCTTCTCAACGAGGCGATCGTGGAAGCCGGCGGGCCCGAAAACGTGGTTGCCACGGTGAAGGAGCCGACGATCGAGTCGGCCGGCTACATGATGCATCACGACGGCATTGCGATGCTTGTGGTGACCGGCGGACCTGCCGTTGTTCGCGCGGCGATGCAGACGACCAAGAAGGTGATTGCCGCCGGTCCGGGCAACCCGCCGGCCGTAGTGGATGAGACCGCCGATATTCCGAAGGCGGCGCGTGATGTCGTCATCGGCGGAAGCCTCGACAACAACATCATCTGCACCGACGAGAAGGTGATTCTCGCCGTCGCGTCCATCGCCGATGAGCTCAAATCGGAGATGAAGAAGCACCGCGCCGTGGAGCTCACGCCAGAGCAGACGCGGGCCGTCACCGAGCTCGTGATCGCGAAGCCGGGTAGCGAGGGCGCGGAAGGCGCTCCCAACAAGAAGTACGTCGGCAAAGACGCCGCGGTCATTGCCGAGGCGATCGGCATGCACGTTCCGTCGGACACGCGGCTGCTCTTCTGCGAGGTCAACGCCGACCACCCCCTCGTGTGGACCGAACAGCTCATGCCGGTGATGCCGCTCGTGCGCTTCGGCGGCGTGGATGAGGCAATCGACTTTGCGGTGCGATGTGAGCACGGCTTTCGCCATACGGCCTCCATGCACTCGCGCAATATCGACAAGCTCTCGAAGATGGCGCGGGCGATGAACTGCTCCCTCTTCGTGAAGAACGGTTCCAACTTCAACGGGCTCGGGCAGGGAGGCGCCGGCTACGCGAGCTTTACCATCGCGAGCCCGACGGGCGAAGGATTTACCCGGGCGCGCACGTTCACGCGCCTTCGCCGGTGCACCCTCGTCGGGGCCTTCAGGATCGTGTGAGGCAGGGACGATGAAGCTCGGTGTGGTGGTCGGATCAGTCGTAGCGTCTCAGAAGGATCCCTCGTTCGAGGGCGTGAAGCTGCTTCTGGTGCAACCGGTGGATGAGAACCGCGAGAAGCTCGGCGCGCCGGTGGTCGCCTGCGACGGCGCTCAGGCAGGCTACGGGGATCTCGTGGCCTTCGAGGGAGGCCGGGAAGCGGCGCTCGCGCTGTCCGACTGGTTCAATCCGAGTGATGCCACGGTGGTGGCCATCCTCGATGCGGTGAACGTGGAAGAGTACACCTCATGATCCTGGCCCGGGTGATAGGCGACGTGACGGCAACGGTGAAGCATCCCATTCTCGAGGGCGAGAAGCTGCTCATGCTCCGCACGGTCAAGCCCGACGGCACGCTCACGGGCGCGCCTCTCATTGCCCTCGATCGGGCACAGGCCGGGCCGGGCGACACGGTGCTCATCATCGACGAGGGCAACTCCGCCCGCATGATCCTCGGCGTCCCGGGGGCCCCGATGCGCACGGTCGTGGTGGGCATCGTCGACAGCGTAGATATGGAAGAAGATGGAGGCCGCCATGGCAGGTGAACACCTCGGCACGTTTCCCGGGACCTCCGGACTCGGGAAGCTTCCCGATGCCGCGTATCGCGCCGAGCGCGAGAGCTACAACTCCGGCGATTCGGTCCATCGGGTGGCGGTCGGCGCCGACCACGGCGGGTTCGCCCGCAAGACCGCTCTCATCGCCTGCCTCGAGCAGAGGGGATACACCGTCACCGACGTGGGAACCTACAATGCCGAGGACAAGGTCGACTATCCCGACTACGCGGTGCGCGTCGCCGACGCGGTGCGCACCGGTGACTGTGACCGCGGCATTATGATTGACGCGGCGGGCATCGGATCGAGTATGGTATGTAATAAGGTCCGCGGCATTCGGGCGGCGCTCTGCTACAGCCGTGAGACCATCATGAACAGCCGCCAACACAACAACGCCAACGTTTTGACCCTCGGCGCGCGTTTCCACGAAGCAGACGAGATGTGCGAGCTCGCAGCCCTATGGCTCGAGACGAAGTTCGAGGGTGGCCGGCACTGGTCGCGCATCAACAAAATGATGGCAACCGAGAGAGGAAGGTACAGTACATGAACCGCGAGGACCTCGTAGAGGCCATTACACGCGAAGTCGTCAGCCGCCTCAAGAGCGGTGAGGCCACCCCGCCCGCGGCCGGCGCGCAGTCCGCGCCCGCTGCCGCGTCGACGATGCAGCTCAACCGCTACGTCGACCACACGCTCCTGAAACCGGAGTCTACCTCCGCGCAGATCGACACGCTCGTCGCGGAGGCGAAAGAGCACAACTTCCGTGCGGTCTGCGTCAACGGCACCTGGACCGAGCGCTGCGCCCGGCAGTTACGCGGCACCGAGGTCGACGTTGCCGTGGTCGTCGGTTTTCCGCTCGGGGCCATGGCCTCGCGCATCAAGGCCGCGGAGGCGCGGCTCGCGGTGGAAGAGGGTGCCGATGAGATCGACATGGTCATCAACATCGGAGCGCTCAAGAGCCGTGATCTCGACCTCGTGCGCAAGGACATCCTGGCTGTGACGCGCGTGACCGGCACGCAGCGCATCACCAAGGTGATCATCGAAGCGGCTCTGCTCACCGACGAGGAAAAGGTCCTCGCCTGCCGCATCGCCGAGGACGCCGGCGCCGATTTCGTGAAGACCTCAACCGGATTTGCCAAGGGCGGGGCCACGGTGCACGACGTCGCCCTCATGCGGAACACCGTCAGCCCGAAGGTCGAGGTGAAGGCGGCCGGCGGCATTCGCTCCCGCGAGGACGCGATCGCGATGATCGAGGCCGGCGCGACGCGCCTCGGGACGAGCGCGGGCGTCGCGATCGTCACCGGCGGCCGGAGCGCCGACGCGTACTGAGAACGCTCTCGCGGATTCGGGCCCTGCCGGTTCCCCCTATGACACGGGCGGACGGGCGCGGTATACGATGCCGCTGCCGCGCGCTCGATGCGCCGAACCTCTTGACGCCGGACCGGAAGATTGGCTATGCTCCGGTCACAGTGTCTCCTTCGTCTAGTGGTTAGGACACCGGGTTTTCATCCCGGCAACAGGGGTTCGACTCCCCTAGGAGATGCGGATACACAAAAAGCCCGGCAACCCGATCACGTTCACGCGTCGGGTGTGCCGGGCTTTCTTATTGTCGGCACCGGCGACGTCAGCTATCGAACCAGAACCGGAACCCGAAGGCGCCCTGCACGGCAAAGTCAGGAATATTGATGCCCTCCCGATCGGAGATCAGAACCAGCGTCGGCGCAACCTCGAGAAAAAGCTCGAACACGTCCACCGGGTAGGCGTTGAGCCCGATCGGTACGCGGCCGCCGAGCTCGAAGGGCTCCGGAAGCGCCGTGTAGAGGCCGGGGCCTACGTAGAGATTGACGAAGCTGAAGAGGTTCGTCGTATAGAGCCACCAGTCGGCGGTCAACCCGAGGTTTGCCTGGTCTTCGCCGACCTGCAGGCCGAGTCCCCACAGAATCGGAAGCTGGGGAACCTTGACCGAGAGCATCGCCTGGTTCGGAAGTCCGCCGATCGCGTCGATGCCGAACGAGGCACCGACTCCCCAGGTTGCACCGAAGCCCGCGGCTGCGGCTCCTATCAACAGAACGAGCACCAACAGAGCAACTTTGCGTTTCATCTCCACTCCTCACGGCAGGTAGTCTTTCGGGTCGCGAAAGCCGATGCTTAGCCTACCCCGAACGGCGCGAAAATGCAACTTGAGCCACACACCCCGTCACCACTATAGTGTGGCCGGAGGCGGACGGTTGATGGACAAAGTCGTACTCACCGCGTCGGATCTCGACGGCTACCTGCTCGATGAGGACAGCCGGCACATAGCGGAGATGGACGCGCTCTATGCGCAGGCGCTCGAGGCCTCGCGCGTGCTCGAATCCTCGAGTAACGAGAAGCGGATCACCGAGCAGAAACAGCGACTCATCGAGCTCTACGGGGCGATGGGCGAGCGCATGCGCGAGATGACCGCCGCGGACCCGTCGGTCCGCGTCTATTCGTTCGAAACGCCGCGGGAAGTGCACGGGGAGGCGTCCCGTCTTATTGCGAAACTGCGTGATGTGAGTACCGGTCAGAGCGAGTTCATCTACTACATCCAGCGGGCCTACGAGCTGCTGTTCAACCTGGCCTTTGCCGGCCCGGGGGTGGAGCGTAAGAATCACCTGTTCGTCCGGACGCCCGTCAATTCTCCGGTGCAGAACTATGCGGTGCACAAGATTCCCGACATCGACGAGGAGCTCGAGAACACGGCGATGTGCGTGATGCTGCGCGGCGCCCTGCTCCCGTCGATGATCATGTCGAAGGAAATCCAGGAATACTCCTCCACCGGCTACGTCACCCCGTTTGCCCTCTTCAGCATAAAGCGTGACGATCGCAAGCTGGAACGGGACATGGAGTATATCCTCGACCTCAACCGCAGCTACTACGACCTCGCCTCTCTGCATGGAAAGGATCTCATCTTCGCCGACCCGATGAACGCTACCGGCGGGAGTCTCGTGACGATCATCAATTATCTGCGGCAGCAGGGCGTGGAGCCGCGCTCGGTGAAGTTCTTTAACGTCATCTCCGCCCTCAAGGGGACCCTCCGGATCACGCGAGCGGTGAAAAACGCGACGGTCTATACCCTGTGGATGGATCCTTCCCTCAACGAGTCCGCCTATATTCTCCCCGGCCTCGGTGATGCCGGGGACCGTCTCAACGGCGTCGACACTGCCGAGCGCCCGCGTGATATCATACAGCTCATCGCCGACTACGGAGCGACCATTGCAAATCTCTATCGGGCACAGGTTCATGGAATCGAATCAACGGTCCTCGGCCGCTGAGCTTCTCCTGCTCCTCGTGCTTGTCGGGCTGTTCGCCGGGTGTCGGTCCTACGTGCGCCGGGTGGATCTCGCCGAGGAGTACTACAATCTCGGTAACGCCTTCTACGAGCTCGAGGACTACGACCGTGCCGCGAGCTACTATCGCGAGGCCCTGGCCCTCGAACCCGACCTCGCACCGGCAACCTTCAACCTTGCCCGCGCCTACATCGAGGCAGGTGACTCCGCCGACGCGATCCCGGTTCTCGAGGAGCTGCGCAGCGGGGACGAGGCAAACGTGCTCGTCCTCGAGTCGCTGGCCTATGCCTACTTCGAGCAGGAGCGGTATGAGGATGCGGCCCGGCTCTACGATGAGGTGCTCGCCGAATCACCGTATCGGCCCTCGGCGCTCTACAGCGCGGCGCTGGTACATCGGTACCTGGAGAACACCGACCGAGCCGCCGAGCTCCTGGAGCGGGCCTGGGAGGCGAACCCCGACGACATCGATGTGCTCTTCCACTACGGAAGCGTCCTTCACGCCGCCGGAGAGGGCGAGGCGGCGGTTTCGACGCTCGCCGAGTACGTCGAGCGAGCGCCGCCCGAGCAGACCGACCGGCTTCTGCGCGTAGCCCGCATCTACGCCGACGAGCGCTACTTTGCCCGTGCCCTCGCGGTGTACGAGGAGATTCGCGCCGATGAGCCGGACAATGCCCGCGCCCTGTTCGGTGAGGCGGAGCTCCAGCTCACCGCCGTCGAGGAGCCGTCGGCCGGCATCGAGAACCTCTCCGAGGCGCTGGAGGCAGGCTTTGATGACGAGGAGCGCGCGGCGGCGCTCCTCGAGCGGGAGAACCTGCTTTCGCGCACGCGGGTTACCAGTCTGCTCGTCGAGTACGGGCTGGTTGAGCCGGATGACGGCCCTGAGGAGGCCGCGGACTTCGACGAAGGCGGCGGCGACGCCGACGAGGACGACGCCGACGACGACGATCAGTAGCCCCGGCCGTCCGTGCGGCGATCAGGGGAGACGTTCGGTGAGCCGTTCGTACACGTCGTCCGGCGCCGGGCCGGCATCAACCTCTTTCAACAGATTCTTCCGTCGGTAGAAATCGACGAGCGGCTGCGTTTGGTTTCGATAGACCTCAAGGCGATTCCTGATGGACTCTTCGCTGTCGTCGCCCCGCTGGATGAGCTCTTCCCCGGTTACGTCGTCTTTTCCGGGAACTTTGGGCGGGCTGAACAGGATGTGGTAGGTCCGTCCCGACGGCTTGTGCACGCGGCGGCCGGAAAGCCGTTTTACGATCTCCTCGTCCGGCAGCGTGAACAGGATAACGGCGTCGATGTCGGCGAAGTCGTCGAGGGCCTCGGCCTGCGGAATCGTTCGGGGAAAGCCGTCGAGGATGAAACCGTCTGATACGTCGCCCTGAGTGAGGCGGTCCCTCACAAGCTCCACGGTAAGCTCATCGGGTACGAGCTCGCCGGAATCGAGGATGCTCTTTACTTTCTTCCCGAGCTCGGTGCCGTTGTTGATGTTTTCACGAAAGATGTCGCCGGTCGAGATATGGGGAATGCCCCTGTCCTGAGCGAGGCGCGACGCCATCGTTCCTTTGCCGGCGCCCGGTGGTCCGAGGAAGATCAGATTCATGCCGTCTCCTTTTTTTCTCGGTGACTCCAAATTAGTATGTTGTAGTGTAGTAGCCGCAGGTATGTTGGTCAACGAAGGTAACACGAGGCAGGAGGAACAATGGATTTCTGGGAACGATTCAGAACGACGATCGATAAGGGCGTGGAGTCCTCACGGGAAGTGCTCGGCAAGGCCCAGGAGCGAGCACGGGGCCTCGGTGAGAAAGGGGTGCTTCGGTTCGAGATCATGCAGCTCGAATCCAGGGCGGAAAAGATAACCACCAAGCTCGGCGCGCGCACGTTCGAGGTCCTGGTGAAAGAGGAACAGAATACCGTCTCGAAAAAGACCACCGGCGTGCGGGAGCTCATAGACGAGCTCGCGGAAATCGAGATGCGGATAAAGGAAAAGGAGCACGCGCTCGAGCGCATCGGGCATGCCGAATCCTAATCAAATCTAAAGAAATATGTTGACACCCCGCGGCGCCCGGGGCTATATTCACCACCACGCCGGGGGGCGCTGGG
>CAZWNS010000085.1:2835-10645 GCA_964635245.1 uncultured Spirochaetaceae bacterium | reverse complement strand
AGCCGCGAGAGCGACGGCAGCCCGGCGATGGGCGGATAGATGCCGCGCCCGGCCATCTCGCGATCAAAAACGATCTGCCCCTCGGTGATGTAGCCGGTCAGATCAGGCACCGGATGGGATATGTCGTCATTGGGCATGGTGAGGATGGGAAGCTGGGTGATCGAGCCCTCGCTTCCCTCGATGATCCCCGAGCGCTCGTAGATCTCCGCGAGGTCGGAGTAGAGATAGCCCGGGTACCCCTTTCGCGAGGGGATCTCACCGCGCTGGGTCGAGATCTCGCGAAGCGCCTCGCAGTAGTTCGTCATGTCGGTCATGACGACGAGCACGTGCATGCCGCGGTCGAAGGCGAGGTACTCGGCGAGGGTCAGAGCCGTACGCGGGGTCACGAGCCGCTCGATCGAGGGGTCGTCGGCGAGGGAGAGAAAGAGCGCCACCGAGTCCTGCACACCCGCCTCCTCGAAGCTGCGGATGAAGTACTGGGCCACATCGTGCTTGACCCCCATCGCGGCAAACACAACCGCGAAGTTCGTCTCTCCGCCGCGGATCTTTGCCTGCCGGGCGATCTGGGCGGCAAGCGCATTGTGCGACAGGCCGTTCCCGCTGAAAATCGGCAGCTTCTGTCCCCGGATGAGGGTGTTCATCCCGTCGATCGCGGACAGCCCGGTCTGGATGAAATCCCGCGGGTACCGACGCGAGGTCGGGTTGATCGGGCGTCCGCCGACCTCGCGCTCGACCGCACCCACCGGTGGCGGTCCTCCGTCCCTCGGTGCGCCGACACCGTTGAAGACGCGGCCGAGCATGTCCGCACCGACCGACACCGACAGCGGTTCGCCGCGGAACCGAACGCGGGTACCGGGCATGGTGAGTCCGGCGGTACCCTCGAAGATTTGCGCAACCACGTAATCCTCGGCGGTCTCGAGCACCGTCCCGAGCCGCACGACGCCGTCCTCGGTTACGCACTCGACAAGCTCGCGGTAGCCGACCGGATGGGTCTTCCGCACGAACACCAGCGGCCCTTCGATCTCGGAGACGCCGACGTACTCCCGCGCGCGCTGCAGGCCCACCGTTGCACCCCGCGCGCCGGTCACGCCGCTCGATCCGGTCGCGCCGCGCTCCCCTGCGGCGCCCTTGCGTCCCTCATGCATGGGGAGACTCCAGTCTGTCGATCGAGCGCTCGAGCCGTGCCTGAAGCTTGTCGATCTGGTCGAGCTTGTCGTTTGCAACGTTCATCTTCATCCGATGTATGTCCGTGAGTACCTTCATCCGTCTGATCTGCACCAGGGTTACTCCGTTCTTGATGGCGCCGGATCCCCGCCGCCAGTAGGTGAGAACGAGTTGCAGCATCTTCAACTGCTTCTCCACCGTCGAGTACCGGTCGATTTCGTCGAACGCGTTCTGCTGCAGGAACGCGTTCTTGAAGAGTGTCGATACCTCGAGGACGAAGCGCTGGCTGTCGGGAAGCGCATCGGGGCCTACCAGCTTCACAACCTGCTGGAGGCGGACCTCACGCTGGAGGAGGTCCATGATCTCGCGGCGATCGTCGATCCAGTTCGCTCCGGCGTGCTCCTCCCACCACACGGCGAGGTCATCGACGTACTCGCTGTAGCTGTCGAGCCAGGAGATGGCGGGATAGTGGCGGGCATTGGCGAGCTGGCGGTCGAGCGCCCAGAACCCGCGCACGAACCGCTTGGTGTGCTGGGTGACCGGCTCGGAGAAATCGCCGCCCGGCGGGCTCACCGCGCCGATGATCGACACCGACCCCCCGTCTCCGGCAAGTGACTCGAAGCTCCCCGCCCGCTCGTAGAACTCCGCGATACGCGTGGGGAGGTAGGCCGGGAAGCCCTCCTCCGCCGGCATCTCCTCCATGCGCCCGGAGAGCTCGCGCAGCGCCTCAGCCCAGCGCGATGTGGAGTCCGCCATCACCGCAACGTCGTAGCCCTGATCGCGGTAGTACTCCGCCAGCGTCACGCCGGTATAGATGCTCGCCTCGCGCGCGGAGACCGGCATGTTCGAGGTATTGGCGATGAGGATGGTGCGCTCCATAAGGCTCTGTCCCGTGCGCGGGTCCACGAGCTCGGGAAACTCGGTGAGCACGTCGGTCATTTCGTTCCCGCGCTCCCCGCATCCGATGTAGACGATGATATCCGCATCGCACCATTTGGCAACCGCGTGCTGCGTCATGGTCTTTCCGGTGCCGAACCCGCCGGGTATCGCAACCGTTCCGCCTTTCCCGAGCGGAAAGAGCGCGTCGATGACCCTCTGCCCGGTGACAAGCGGCGTGTCGATGGGCTTCCGACGGCGTGTCGGCCGGGGACGGCGAATCGGCCAGCGGTGCATAAGCGAGAGCTCACGCCTCCTTTTCCCCCCGTCGTCCGCAGAGCCATCCTCCGTCCCCACCACCGCGACCGTGTCGGTGACCGCATACTCGCCCTCGGATTCCACCGACTCGAGCCGCCCACGGACATCCGGCGGCACGAGCACGCGGTGCTCGATGCGCGCCGTCTCCTGCACCGTGCCGAGCACCTCGCCGCCGTGAACCTCCGTCCCCGCCGCGAGGCGCGGCACGAAGTGAAGCCGTGCCTCGCGGTCGAGCCCCGGTACCTGGATGCCGCGGGCGATGAACTGGTCGCTCACATCGCGGATGCGCTCGAGGGGCCGCTGTATGCCGTCGTAGATCGTCCCGATGAGTCCCGGGCCGAGCTCCACCGAGAGCGGCATCCCCGAGCCGCAGACCTCCTCGGCAGGTCGAACGCCCGTGGTGTCCTCGTATACCTGAACGATGGCGCGGTCGGCGGTGAGCTTGATGATCTCGCCGACAAGGCGGGCCTCACCGACGAACACGAGCTCCATCATCATGGCGTCTGTAACCCCCCGAACATCGATGACGGGGCCGTTCACCCGCGTGACGTGTCCGATGATGCGCTCGCTCATCCTCCGTCCCCGCCTGAAAACAGGATTTCGTAGACAAGCCGCCGAGTTTCCGCCTCATGTCGCCGTATGCGCGCATCCACGCGGTTGTCGTAGAGCGTTCGCCCGTCCGGCGAGGACACGACGACCCCCGGTGAGCCGCCGTGCGGCACTGCTGCCGCGGTGAGGCTGACCTCTCGGCCGGAACGGACCCGTGCGGTCCGCTGAGCCTCCTCCAGGAGCTCATCGAGAAGCCCCGTCTCGCCCGCGGACGCCGAGACGGTCAGCTCCGTCCCCTCGAGTCCGAGGACACCTTCCACGATCCAGCCGATCATCGCCTGTCGATACGCATCCGAGCCCTCCCGGCTCATCTCCACGATCCGCTCGCGCGCGCGCCGCTGCACCCCGGCAAGCACCTCACGGCGTCGGGCGAGCTCACCGCGCCGCTGCGCCCGGCTGATCTCGGCGTCGGTGCGCCGGTTGATCTCCTCGATGCGCTTCTTTGCCTCCGAGACCGCATCATCCTTTACGCGCTGCACGCGGCCGGAGAGCAGCATGCGGCGGTCCTCCACCCGTGACTTCGCCTCGCTTCGGATCTTCTCCGCTTCTTCACGGGCGTCGGCGAGGATTCCGTCGATGATCTGCTTCGCGTCCTGATTCCTGTCGGCGTTCCTTCTGTCGGTGTTTGAATCGGCCATTACAGATCCATTCCAATCGCCTGATTCACCATCTCGCGGATCGTGGGCCGATCGGGCTTTCGCCCCTGCGGTCCCGCGATCTCGAGGATCAGCGGAAACGTCTCGGAGAGCACGTAAGAATCGACGCGCTCGCGGATCATGTCGGCGGTGTCCTCGGTCATGATGACGATGCCCGCATCGCCTGAGAGCGCATTCGTGAACGCAGTCTCGGTTTCGGCCGCCGAGGAAACCTCCGTCCCCTCCACGCCGGCGAGCGCAAAGCCGAGCACCGTATCCTCATCACCAATTACGTGATAGCGCATCGGCTCAGACACGCCCCAGGATGATGAGGGCGGTGATGAATCCGAAGACCACGAGTCCCTCGGCCAGGGCGATAAAGATCAGTGCCTGCCCGGCGACCTCCGGTTTCTCGCTGATCGCGCCCATGGCGGCTGCGCCGACGTTTGCGATGCCGATCCCCGCACCAAGGGCTCCGAAACCGAAGGCCACCGCCGCCGCTATGAACCCGAACTTGGCCACGCCCGCCTCCGTTTCGGTCATCGGCCGCTCCTCCGCGGCCGGCTCCTGCGCGTATACCTGCACCGCCGAAACGGCGCCGAACATGCCGAAGAATGCAACCAGGAACAGGATGGACCCGGCTACCCGGCGGCGAAACCGCTGCTTTTCACTCTGCATTCATTTCCTCCTCAAGCTCGTCCCGCAAGCGATATCGGTCTGTACACCTCCCCGGATCCGGAGAAGTACCTGGAGAAGAACTCGTAATAGTTCAAACGAAGCGATTGGATCCCGGCGGAGAGGCCCTCGAGCACGATGACGAGGGCATTCCCGAAGATCAGAATCAGGATGGAGAACACCGAGTATCCTCCGTCCCCGGCCGCCGGCGACGCAATCTCGAAGAACGCGGTCATGAGCGTCACGTGAGCGATGCCGAGCCCGGCAACACGCATGAACGACAGCGTGTTCGCCAGATACCCGGACCCGACCTCCAGGAGCTCGAGGAGCCAGTTCATGATCGCGGCAACGGTCGCCCCGGCAATCCCGCGCGGAGGCCGCTCCCCGGCCCCGGCGCCGTTTTCGGCCCCGCCGCCGCCGCCGCGGGCGAACAGCGCCTTCGCCGGCTCCTTGAGAAGCAGCAGAAGCGCCGGCACGACGAGCGCAACGGTGACCTCCGTCCCCCCGGGAAGCCGGCGATAGCCTGACTGGACGAAGTGGTACGCGGTATAGATGCCGCCGGCGTAGAGCCAGGCCGTCACGAGGCCGGCGCGGTCGAAGATCACATCGAGCCAGTGCCGCGTGCGGGCAAGGTTGATCCAGTTCAGGACGAATCCGGTACCGATGACCGCAATGCCGAGGTAGATGGTGAGGGTGAGAATGTCGAAGATCGAAGTGATTGCGCCCTCGCCGGCATGGCCGCTGACGACGCCGTGAAAGTCGAACCAGACGGGCGGCAGCCACTGCATCCCGAAGTAGGCCCCGAAGAGCACGCCGAAGGTGATGGCCGACGCGGCGCACCATACGAGAAGCCCAAAGAGCTCCCTCGTGCGCCCCTGAACGCGCGGGCTCCTGAGACCGAGGATTCCTGCGAGCAGCAGGACCGCCCCGTGTCCGGCGTCGGCAAACATGAGACCGAACATGGTGAGGTAGGCCACGGCCACGAGAATGGTGGGATCCACCGTGCCGTAGGCGGGGGTTCCGTAGTTCTCCACCAGCATCTGGAAGGGCTTCAGAACCTTCGGGTTCTTGAGGCGCACGGGAACTCGCACCTGCTCCTGTTCTTCGACCTCGCGCCCGCCGTGCCAGGTGAGGTAACAGCGTCCCGCGCTGAGGCGACGCACGGCTTCGTCGACCTGCGCTACGTACTCCTCGGGAACCCAGCCGGAGAAAACGACGGTGCGCTCGGTGTGCTCGAAATGGGAGCGAACGTCGAGGACGAGCTCCCCGTGGCGAAGGTCACCCCACGCGCGCTCGAGCTCCTCACGCCGCCGGGCTACCACCTCTTTGACCTGCTCTCCGATACGCTCCTGCTGCTCCCGGGCCGCCTCGAGCTTCTCCCGCACGCCGGCTGCCTGCACGTCGCCGGGGAGCTCGTCGGGGGCGGGCAGGTCGATGTCCTCCCAGCGGTGGCGCCTGCGAATCTCGGCAATCGAAGCCGCGTTTCGCTTGAGCGTCAGCAGAAGGACCTCCGCGCGATCCTCCGTCCCTCCGAGCTCGACGTCCGTTGCGGGGAAGGAGGAGAGCTCGCGGCGAAGCTCCTCGATTCGGTCCCGGGGGACGGAGCCGGCGCGAACATCGAGGTAGCTGTGACCGCCGGTCGACTGCGCGGCGCGGCCGGCCTCGGCGTAGACCGTGACCTGGCGGTTGAGCTCCTCGAGACGCATGATCTGCTGCTGAAGCTCCCGTTGGCGCGCGCGCAGGTTCTCGATTTCCTTTCCCACTTCATCGAGGAGTCTCTCGCAGGCCTCGACATCGACCACCTCCGTCCCCGGCCGAGGCCCGACGGTCGCCGGCACGCTCATGCCGCCGGTGGCGAGCGTCGATTCCACTCGCCGCCTCACCTCGGCAACGCGCCGGCGCTCCTCGCCCACCGCCTCGGCGCGCAGGCGGTGCGAGCGGTCGAGGTCGCGCACGTTCACGAAGTGGAGAACACCGAGGTGAAGAAGCTCTCGGGAGAGCGGGTCCGCGGCGGCATCGAGGACCGCGGCGACGAGATATCGCATCCGGGAGGGAAACATCACAGTGCGGCCTCCAGCGCCTCGCGCTCGAGGCCGTAGAACAGACCGTTGAGCACCGCCGATATGCGCCTGAGTTGCCGCTGCGAGAGCACGAAGTAGGAAAGCACCACTGCCATGGTGAACGGAAAGGCTCCAAGTGATCGATGCACGAGCCGATCGGCCTCTTCCTCGAGCGCGGCCTCGATGAGCTCGAGCTCACGAACCTCGCGTCCCTCCGCGCGGCCACCTCCCCCACCGAGCCGCTCGAGCACCACCGCCGTCGGCCGGCCGGACTGCAACGCGCGATCAAGGGTGCGAGTGTCGAACGCGCCGCCGCCCGGGACGATCCCCGCCCGGATATCCGGCTCGGAGAGATTGTAGTAGGCCGAAGCGCGCGCGATCCACGAGACGTTTTCCCTGTCGGCCTCGAGGGCCGCGAATGAGCGTGCGGCCTCCCGGTCGGGCCGCGGCAGCTGTTCTGCGAAACCGAAGAGCCGGGCGAGATAATCACGATCGAGTGATCGCTCCACGGCGAACAGGGAGCCGCTCGACTGCACCCGATCGATGGTGGCCGCGATAGTCTCGGCGTACGGTGTGCCCGCGAGCGCCCGGGGTATGTCGCCCGGAGAGGCGGCGTTCGCGATCGCATCGTAGTCGATCGGACGGTGGACCGGCTCCCGGGACAGATAGCCGATCTTTGTCTCGACGTGTTTTCCCCGCACGGCACGTTCGAACCACAGCCGCAGGGCCGTCTTGAGATTCTCAACCTCGTATCGGTCGCACAGGGCCTCGACGAACTCCCGGCGTGCACCCTCGAAATGACGCTCGACATCGAGGAGCGTGCGAACCTCGCGGTGGTAGAGCTCCTGCTCGCACATGCGCACATCGCCCGTATCGCGGTACGCGGCAGCCACGTCATCGAAGCCCCGACTCTCGAGCTCGGAAACCGCCTCGTCGACCGACGCCGATCCCGCGATCGAGCGAAAGAACTCGTCATCGAGCATGTTGCCGATGCGTGCCCGAAGTTTCGCGTTTATGTAGTTGTACGCCCGCAGTTGGCCCCGCATCTATCGCTCGTATTCCGGTGTAAGCAGCAGCTCCGTCACACGGGTGAGCGCCTCCTCGACGCGATCCGCGTGCTCGTGCATGTACTGTTCGGCACTGCGCTCGCGCGAGAGAGCGGAGTCAAGCCGCTTCTGCGCCTCAGCCCGCGCCGCTTCAACGCGCTCTCGGAGAATTTCCGCCGCTTGTTCGCGCGCTTCGGCGAGGGCGTCGCGCTCCTCCGCATCGAAGGCCGAGCGGATCTCCTCCGCCTCCGCGCGGGCTTCGGAGACGACCTGCTCAGCCTGCCTCTCCGCCTGCACGATTTCGTCGACGATCTCAAACATGGTGTCTCCTGCATCGACTATATACGCCGCACACTCAGGCTATCAAGGGACGGAGGTGTCGGCACCTGGACGCTGCGGCCGGCGCCCGGCGCCCGGAGACGCCGGC
>CAZWNS010000085.1:0-2735 GCA_964635245.1 uncultured Spirochaetaceae bacterium | reverse complement strand
ATGGGAATGATCGTGCTGTTTTCGCTGGTCATAGCGTTCGTCGTCGGATTCTTCGCCCTGCAGATCTGGGGCCGAACAGCGCCGCCTCCGGCCGACCTCGGCACCGTGGACGGCAACCTCCGTCCCTGCCCGGACACTCCGAATTGCGTAGAAACCCGCGCGGCCGACGATGAGCACGCTATCGCGCCCTTGGAGATCCCGCAGGAGCTCCGCCGGCACCCCGATACCGCCGGCGCCGCCCTTGACCGTCTCAATACGATCATCGCCGCCTATCCGCGCGCGCAGGTGACCGAGCGCCGAAGTGACTACCTTGCCGCTGAGTTCCGCTCACGCATCTTCCGCTTCGCCGACGATGTCGAGTTCCTCGTTGACGAGGAAGCCGGCGTTGTTCATTTTCGCTCGGCATCCCGACTCGGCCACTCCGACGCGGGAGTAAACCGCTCGCGCATGGAGCAAATCCGCGAACTGTGGAACGAGCGCGCGGGCCGGGGAGCGTAGCGTTCGCAGGCGCCGCCCGGCGTTCGCAGGCGCCGCCCGGCGCTCGCAGGCGCCGCCCGGCGTTCGCAGGCGCCGCCCCTCACGCCCGCCGTCCTCCGACCTCCGTCCCCCGTCCCCCCTCGTCCCCGGTCGTCCGTCGACTGCGCGTTGCCTTCGCGCCGGCGTGTCAGTAGCTTACCGTCATGGCACAACCCGCCTATCGCAGCGTGCTCCTCCTCGGTGCGGGGCACGGCCATCTCGATCTTCTGAAACATCTCGGTGAGCTCACCGGAGCCGGTGTGGAAGTCACGGTGGTTTCTCCCGAACCGATTGCCCTGTACTCGGGCATGATTCCGGGCTTGCTCGGCGGGCGCTACGACCGTGAGGATGTTTCTCTGCCGGTACGGGATATCGCCGAGCGGGCCGGTGCGACGTTCGTGGAGGATGAAGTCACCGGGATCGAGGCGTCCTCGCGGACGGTGACTCTCGCATCCGGGCGGAAGCTCTCGTGGGAAGTGCTTTCCGTCGCGATGGGGAGCGTTACCGCCACGGTCCGGCTTCCGGAGGTCGAGGGAGGCCCGGAGGACGGCGTATTCCCGGTGAAGCCGTTCGCAAACCTCGAGGCGGCCCGCGATCGGGTGAGAGAGCTCCTTGCCACGCGCGATGCACGGGCCGTGGTGGTTGGAGGCGGGCCGGCGGCCGTGGAAATCGCAGGGAACCTGGCCGGACTCGGCAGGGAAACCGCACGCGCCGGCGGCCCCGGCGGCCCCAGCACCCCCGGCGGCCCCAGCACCCCCGGCGGCCCCAGCACCCCCGGCGGAACCAGCACCCCCGGCACGCTCGAGGTGGCGCTCGTGTGCGGAGGAGAACCCCTCGCCCGATTTTCGGACGGCTGTCGGCGGCGCGCCCTCGGAGCCCTGCAGCGCGAGGGCGTTCTGATGTGCCGCGGCCACCGGGCCTACCACGTCTCACCGGGGCGGGTGGTGCTCGAAGACGGCCATGAGGAAGCGGCCGATGTGATTATCCTTGCACCCGGCGTGACGCCGCCCCCCGTACTCGCGGCCTCCGGTCTTCCCGCCTCCGAGGATGGGGCGCTGCTCATCGACCCGGCAATGCGCGTCCCGGCAGACCCGCCGGTATTCGCCGCGGGGGATTCGAGCCGGCTCGAAGGCCGGCCCCTGGCGCGCATCGGCGCCCATGCCCTTCGCGGCGGGAAGGCGCTCCGCCGGAACCTCGTCGAGCTCGTCCTGCGGGGCGAAATCAAGAGGCCGGCCCGCTACGCCCCGCGGCGAAGCGTCTTCCTCGCGCTCAACATGGGAAACGGCCGGGCGGCGGCGTGTTTTCACGGGGCGAGCCTCTTCGGGCGATGGGTACTCGCCCTTAAAGAACATATCGATACTACGTTCGTACGGAGCACGACCCGCAGCGCCGAAAACGACGGCGCCGACGCGAAACGACGGCAACCAGTTGCCGCGCGATAGCGTCGGCAGTACTTTCCGCGGGAACAAAAAGGAGGAAGAGAACTGTGAAACGCATCATCCTGTTTCTTCTGATCTTGTCCGGTCTGTCGATTGCGGCATTCGCCGGCGGCTCCGCCGAAGAATCCTCGGCCGAGGACGGCCCGGTAACCGTTACGATCGGCTACAACCGGTTCCTCGAATCGTCCTTCGGAAGCGGACCTGCGCCGATCGAAGTCATCCGTGAAGAGGTAGCCGCGCGGTATCCCGACATCACCGTCGAGCTCAACATCATGCCCGATACCACCTCCGGGATGCGGGATGCGATCGCGGTGTGGATGAACGCCGAGGAAAGCACGGTCGACATCTACGGCATCGACACGCCGTGGGTGCCGGAGTTCGGTCGGGCCGGGTGGGCCGTCCCGCTGAACGACCGCGTGCCCGGGCTTCGCGAGAACTTCAACGAGAGCGGCCTCGATACCTTTTCCTACGAGGGAGATATCCTCGGCGTGCCGTTCTGGGGAAGCATCAGCGGTCTCTACTACCGCACCGACCTCCTCGAGGAGTACGGCTTCGAGGCTCCCGAGACCTACGATGATATGCTGCGCATCGCCGACACCATCACAGCCGACCGGTCCGACCTCACCGCCTTCACCTGGCCGGGCGCAAAGGAGGAGGGCCTGGTGATGGTGTTCTCCGACTTTCTCCACGGATTCGGCGGCTCATACCGCGACGGGGCGGGTGACTATGCCTTCGACTCCGACGAGGCGGTCGAGGCGCTCAGTTTCATGAAGCGGCTCA
>CAZWNS010000084.1:7749-10805 GCA_964635245.1 uncultured Spirochaetaceae bacterium | reverse complement strand
GAGTCAGCCCCATCGAGAGGAGCTTCGATCGATACGATCGGTGGGTATCTCGAATGCCGGTTATGCGAGCCATGCTCCCGACCGGCAGTTCTCGCAATCGGACCTGCGTCATGAAATCCTCCTCGCCCGGCTGTCGCAACGACGGCCGACGCGATGTTGTTAGTGTGGGCTAACTTTAAATGCGGTTATGAACTCTGTCAAGGGATTCCTTACAATCGACGGACATTTTGACACCACGCCGCCGCAGGGTTATACTATCGGGCATGGCGAAAACGGCCGGATTATTCGAGCTCTCCGAGACGATGCAGATGTATCTCAAAACGGTGCATGACATCCAGGTGCGCAAGGGGGCCGCGCGTGTCACCGATATCGCAGGGGCGCTCGATGTGCGCAAGGCATCGGTTACCTCCGCGTTGCAGGCGCTGTCGGCGCGCGGGTTCGTAAACTACGCGCCCTACGACGTCGTCACGCTCACCGACGCGGGAGTCGAAATCGCGGAGGATCTCGACCGTCGCTATGCGGTGCTGCTGAACTTCTTTGTCGACATACTCGGCATCGATCCGCAGACGGCGGACACCGACGCCTGCAGCCTCGAGCACCATCTTTCCGACACGCTCTATGAGCGCCTGATCGGCTTTATCGAGTATTACCAGAGCTGTGCCGAGGTGAAGTTTCGCTGGCAGCCCGAGATCGGCGGGTTCTGCGCGGAACCGGACGAGGCATAGACTGATCCGACATAGACGAATCCGATAAGAACCGCAGAATCGCTCGTTCGACCATCCTGCGACGGGATTTGACGATGGCGTGACCCGCGCGCGGCAGGATACGCGACTCGCCGCCGGGCACCCGCGCCGCGGCATCTGCGATCTCGTCGGAGGAAAACAGCCGATCCGCCGCCCCCGCGAGGAACAGCGTCGGCACCTGCACATCGGTGAGCCGCTCGGAAAGGTCCGCGTTCGCGACTTCCCTCACCGTAATCGCGAAGTCCCACGGATAGTCGCTCGTTCCCTGCAGCCCGGGAAACGCCCATGCAAGAGCGCCGTAGAACAGCGCAGCACTACCGGTGTAGCTCATGGCGACGATCTCCCGATGCACGGCGCGCCACCTCAGCTTTTCGGCCGCGGATTGCCAGCGGGCAGCGGCCACGCGTGCACGTTCGCTCATCCGCGGCGCGGCCGCCACGATTACCTGCCGTCGCAGCAGGGGAGACGGCCTCCCCTCCCGCCCCCGTCGTCCGAGTTCCGCGGCGACTGCAAGCGCGAACATGCCGCCGGCGCCGACGCCGATGACGTCGAGCCCGCCGCCGGTGCCGGCCGCGACCTCGGCGAGACCGGCGATGTAGTCATCGCGCATATCGTCGAACGTGTAGTCGATGGGCATTTCGATCGGTCGCTCGAGCAGATATACCGTGCGACCGGCCTCGGTGTAGGGCTCGTAGGCGCTCATCATCCCCTGCAGCACCAGCCCGTCGGCGGTGCGGTGCTCAACGCGGAAGCTGTCGAGCACCACGAGAGGGGCACCTCCGTCGCCGATCTTCGCAAAGGGAAGGCCACAGTCGAGCATGCCGGATTGGGCGGTCGGTAACGCCATGGGTACACTGAAGGTACCGTCACGCCCCGCCGACGGCAAGGGTCGGCGGTCGGGACCCTCCGCGGGAGCCTGCGCGGCCGGGGTGCAGCTTGACCGTACCGCTCTTCAGCCGTATCATCAGCCTGCAGAATAGCAGACATGCCGGGCCCATAGCTCAGTTGGTTAGAGCAGCGGACTCATAATCCGTGGGTCGTAGGTTCAAGTCCTACTGGGCCCAATAGCCGGCCGAAGCATGGTGAGCGCCGCCGCCACCCCCACCGCCGACAGGCCGATGATAAAGACGAACATCGGACTGTAGGAACCGAACCTATTGAAAAGCACGCCGAAGGCGCCGCCCCCGAGAAGTGCTCCCACGCCGTATGCGGTGTACATGATGCCGTAGTTCCTGGCGTAGTGGTACGGCCCGAAGAGCCGCGTTGTGGCGGCAGGCGCGATGGCGAGCCAGCCGCCGAGCATGAGCCAGAACATCCCGAATCCGATAAAGAACGGCAGGGGGGAATCGGGACCGGCGAGAAGCGATACTCCCGCGCCGACCGAGATAAGCACATAGGACAGGATCACCGTCGCCCGCGATCCGAGCGCGTCATGGATGCCGCCGAAGATCGGCCGCCCGATTCCATTGAGTATCCCGAATGCAGAGACCGCCGCCGCCGCACCCGAGCCGGACAGCCCGGCAATCTGTCGGCCGAAGGGCGCGGTCATGCCGATCGCGGTCAACCCGGCGAGGGTGCCGATGGCATAGCAGATCCACAGACCGTAGAAGCTCCTCGAGGTAAGCATCTCGCGCGGAGCGTGCTCGCGCGACCGCAGGTGGATCCCGTGGGCCGCCTCCGCTTCGGCGTCCTCGAGATCGTGACGGCCTGCCGCCTCGGGGCCGCGCCGGAAGAAGACGGTCAGCCCGGCGATGACTACGACAAAGCCGGCGCCGAGGACGATCATCGCGCTCTGCACGCCGATTCGGTTGATGAGGAACTCGGCGAGCGGAGCGGTTACGAACGGCGAGACGCCGAAGCCGCCAAGCGTCAGCCCCATGGCGAGCCCGCGCTTGCCGGGGAACCAGCTTCCGACAACCGAGAGCGGGACGCCGTAGGCAAACCCCACACCCGCGCCTCCGATAATGCCGTACGTGACCACGAGGGGGAGAAATCCGTCGATAAAGCCTGCGCTCATCCACCCGGCGCCCACCAGGACGCCTCCGGCGAGCAGCGTCACGCGCGGCCCGATGTGCGCGATCAGCGCACCGGCAAGGGGCATGCAAAAGGCAAAGGCGCCGAGAAAGACCGAATACGGCAGGCCGCTCTGCCCCGCGCTCATGCCGAGCGCCGCCTCCAGCGGTTCGCGAAACACGGACCACGAGTATACGGTCCCGAGGCAGGCGTTAACAACGATCCCGATCACCACAAGATCCCAGCGTTTGTTCAGGCGAGGGTCTGAGGACATGCCGCTACTATTACGGCCATGGGCGG
>CAZWNS010000084.1:0-7649 GCA_964635245.1 uncultured Spirochaetaceae bacterium | reverse complement strand
CGTTTGTTCAGGCGAGGGTCTGAGGACATGCCGCTACTATTACGGCCATGGGCGGTTTTGCCAACCCTTTTCTCCTCCTCGATTTGCCGACGGCTGAGTGCTTGACCGTTGATGTGTGCATTCATATACTGCATCGCAGTTTATCTATCAAAAGGAGGGAGTTCATGAGACGACGTACACTGCAGGTCTCTGTACTCACGGTTCTGGTGCTGATTCTGTTCGGTGTTGGTACTGCATTCGCAGGCGGCGAACAGGAGGCAGAGGAACAGGTCGAACGAGATACGCTCACCATCGCCATCGGTGCTGAGCCCGAGTCCCTCGACCCGGTGAAGATGACGTCGGCGCCCGCGGCCACGGTGGGAGAGCACGTGGTCGAGCGCCTGATCTACATGGAAGAGGACGGGTCACTGACCCCGATGCTTGCAACGGGGTGGGATTCGAACGACGAAGGCACCGTGTGGACCTTCGACATCCGCCAGGGTGTGGAGTTCCACGACGGTGAGCCGCTGAACGCGGAGGCGGTGGCGACTAACCTGCGCCGATTCGTAGACCCGGACGTCGGCGCGGCCTATGCCTTCCTGCTCGGCTCGGTCGAGGAGATCGAGGCGGTGGGCGAATACGAGCTGCAGCTCACCCTGTCCCAGCCCTTCGCGCCGATTCTCTCGCACCTTTCGCACAGCTTCATCGGCATCGTGAGTCCGGCCCAGCTCGAAGACCTTGAACCGGACGACACCATCGAGATTCCGATCGGCACCGGTCCCTACAAGATGGTCGACTGGAGTCGCGGAGAGAGCATCTCGCTTGAGGTGAACGGGACCTTCTACGGCGACATCCCGGATATCCGGAATGTCCGCTTCGAGTTCATACCCGAGTCCTCGGCGCAGATCGTCGCGCTGGAGACCGGCGAGGTGGACGCGATGATGCGCGTACCCCCGCAGGAAGTCGATCGCCTGGAGAACGACCGCGACATCGAGGTCGTCCGGGAGTCGAGCGTACGCACGATCTACATCGGTTTCAACAATCAGCGGGAGCCCTTCGATGATGCGCGCGTGCGACGCGCTCTGAATCACGCGGTGAACAAGCAGGAGATCGTGGACGGTCTCTTCGAGGGATTCGACGTCGCCGACGCGCCGATAGTACCGGCGGTGTTCGGCCATACGTCGGTCGGCCCCTATGAATACGATCCTGACCGGGCCCGTGGGCTGCTTGCCGACGCGGGCTATCCCGACGGGTTCGAAATGACGATTCACCATCCTACCGGTCGCTATTCTCTCGATGCGACAGTGGCGGAGGTCATCCAGGACCAGCTCTCGGAGGTCGGCATAGATGTGACCCTCGAGACCCAGGAGTGGTCGAGCTACCTCGACTTCACGAGCCAGCCTCCCGAGGAGGCCGAGTACGACGCGTTCATGCTCGGCTGGGGCACGGTGACCCTGGACGCCGACTATGGTCTCTACGCGCTGCTTCACAGCAGACAGTGGAACCCGAACGGCAACAACCGCGGCTTCTACAAGAACGAGGAAGTGGACGCTCTGCTCGACGAGGCGCGCGTCACCACAGAGCAGTCTGCCCGCGAGGATCTCTACGCCGAGGCCATCGAGCTTATCTGGGACGATGCACCCTGGATCTTTCTCTACAATGAGGGCCAGATCAACGCCAACCGCACCTACGTGGAAGGTCTGATCCATCACCCGCTCGAGAACCTGAGCGCCTGGGACGCCTCGTTCAGCGAGTAACACACGGTCCGACCTGCCGCCCCTGCGGGGGCGGCAGGCTCATTGACGACAAAGGCCCCACGCATGTATCAGTACATCCTGCGACGACTTCTGCTCACCGTTCCCGTTGTCATCGGCGTGTCCCTCATCGTGTTTTCCATTATTCGGCTCCTGCCCGGCGACCCGGCCCGTGCAATGGCCGGCGTGCAGGCGACCCCGCGGTATATCGAACAGGTGCGCGAACGCTACGGCCTCGATGAGCCCGTGCACGTGCAGTACTGGCACTTCGTTTCGAAAGCCGCCCGGGGCGACCTCGGAAGATCCACGTTCAGCAGCAGACCGGTCACCACCGAAATAGGGGAACGTTTCCCGCGAACACTCCTCCTCGCGAGCGTGTCGCTGTTCATCGCGACCATTCTCGGAGTGTCGGCGGGAATTGTGTCCGCAACGCGCCGGAATTCGCTGTTCGACAACGCGAGCATGTTCGCCGCCCTGATCGGCGTGGCGGCGCCGGTTTTCTGGCTCGCGCTCATGCTGCAGCTCCTGTTTTCGGTGCAGTTGCGCCTGTTACCACCCACGGGAATAGGCTCGATACGCCACATCATTCTTCCGAGCATCACACTCGGCCTCGCCAGCGCAGCGCTCATGGCGCGCATCACCCGCTCGAGCATGCTCGACGTCCTGCGGCAGGATTTCATCACCACCGCGCGCGCGAAGGGCCTGGCCGAGCGCGTCGTCATCTATAAGCATGCCTTGAAGAATGCGCTCATTCCGGTGGTCACCGTCCTCGGCCTTCAGTTCGGCATTCTGCTCGGGGGAGCGGTACTCACCGAGACCGTGTTTGCCTGGCCGGGCGTCGGGCGGCTGCTCGTCGACTCCATCCTCAGGCGGGATTATCCCGTCGTGCAGGGCACGGTCATGCTGCTGGCGTTTCTCTTCGTAATCATCAATCTCGTCGTGGACATCATCTACGCCTTCCTGGATCCGCGTATCCACTACCAGGGTCAGGACGAGGCATAACGGGGGAAGGATATGAGTGAGGCACAGATACCTCAGCGGGGATCGCCGGTGCAGCCGGAGGCGGCCACAGGCTCCTCTGCGCAACACCCGCTTCAAAAGCGCCAGAGCGAGGTTCGTGCGGTCACCCGTCATCTTATTCGAAACAGAGGCGCGGTCATCGGGCTCGTCATCATCGGCACCTTCGTCGCGGCCGCTCTTCTTGCCCCGGTGATAGCGACCCATAGCCCCACCGACACCTCCGTCGTCAACCGACTCCAACCCGCCGGCGCCGAGCACTGGCTGGGAACCGACGAGCTCGGCCGCGACCTCTTCAGCCGCATGCTCTACGGTGGGCGCATTTCGCTCAACATCGGTATCATCTCGGTCGCCATAGGGATCATCATCGGCGTACCCATCGGCGCGATAAGCGGGTACTACGGCGGACGTCTCGACATCATCACCCAGCGCTTCATCGATATCATGATCGCCTTTCCCGGCATTCTGCTCGCCATCGTCGTTGTGACCGTTCTCGGGGTCGGCGTGACCAACGTGATGATCGCCACAGGCATTGCGAGTGTGCCCATCTACGCCCGCCTGGTGCGGGGGTCGGTACTCGCGGCGAAGGAGCAGAGCTACGTTGCCGCGGCCCGGGCGGCCGGTATCGGGGACTTCAGCATTATCTTCCGGCACATCCTGCCCAACAGCCTCGCGCCGGTCATCGTGCAGAGCACTTTCCAGATCGCGACCTCGATCCTGTGGGCGGCCGGCCTCGGCTTTCTCGGACTCGGCGCCCAGGCTCCGACGCCGGAATGGGGCGCAATTCTCTCCAACGGCCGGGAGTACATCCGCACCGCGCATCATCTGACGACATACCCCGGACTGGCGATTCTGCTGATGGTGCTGGGCTTCAACCTCGTCGGCGACGGCCTCAGGGACGCGCTCGACCCCAAGACCAGGTAACGCACGGAAAAGGAACGGACCCGCATATGGAATCGCTGCTCGAGATTCGGAATCTTCGCACCAGTTTCAAGACCGAGGACGGATACGTCCGGGCGGTGGACGATGTCTCCCTCGAAATCCGCAAGGGAGAGGTGCTCGGCGTGGTCGGCGAGAGCGGATGCGGGAAGACGGTAACTTCGCTGAGTATTCTGCAGCTCCTGCCCACACCGCCGGCGTCGATCGACGGAGGCGAAATCATCTTCGAGGGCCGTGATCTGCTTCGCGTCTCTCCCGAAGAGTTGCGGCGTATACGGGGCAACGAGATCGCGATGATTTTCCAGGAGCCGATGACGAGCCTGAACCCCGTCTTCACGATCGGGAACCAGCTGATGGAGTCCATCGCGCTGCACCAGAAACTCGAGGGCAAGGCCCTCCGCGACCGGGCGATCGAGATGCTGCGTCTCGTGGGCATTCCGCGCGCCGACGAGGTCATAGACGAGTACCCGCACCATTTTTCCGGCGGCATGCGACAGCGCGCGATGATCGCAATGGCGCTGAGCTGCAATCCCAAGCTGCTTATCGCCGATGAGCCGACTACGGCTCTCGACGTCACCATTCAGGCGCAGATTCTCGAGCTCATCCAGGAGCTCAAGGAACGGATCAACACCGCGGTCCTGTTCATCACCCATGACTTGAGCGTGATTGCGGAAATGGCCGACCGGGTCCTGGTGATGTACGCGGGCAAAGCCGTGGAGGAGGCGGACGTGGAAACCCTCTTTCACGAACCTCAGCATCCCTACACCCAGGGCCTCATCGGGAGCAGGCCGTCGGTGGAGACCGAGCGCGAGCGGCTCGTCTACATTCCGGGAAACGTGCCGAACCCACTCGACATGCCGGGCGGTTGCCCCTTCCACCCGCGCTGCCCCCATGCGATGGCGGTCTGCACCGCGGAGATGCCGCCGGAACGCACGCTGAAGGGCGGCCACACCGTACGCTGCTGGCTGCACGAGAACCCGAGCCCGGAGGCGGCACGTCCGCTCCGACCCGCGGGAACCGAGGGGGCCGCTGCAGCAACCGAGGAGGGGTCCAGATGACTCGACCACCCGTGACCGAGCCCGCTCCCCTCGACGCCGAGGACCGCAAGCCCGTGATCTCACTGCGCAACCTGAAGAAGCACTTTCCGATTCGCACCGGCGTCTTCAGCCGTGTTACCGGATACGTAAAGGCGGTCGACGGGGTTTCCTTCGATATCTACCCCGGCGAGACCTTCGGGCTCGTGGGGGAAAGCGGCTGCGGAAAGAGCACGACGGGACAGGTCATTCTCAGACTCCTCTCCGCGACCGGCGGCTCGGTGCATTACCGCGGAGAGGACGTGTACGCGGCCTCCGCGGAACGGATGAGGGCCCTGCGAAAACACATGCAGATCGTCTTCCAGGATCCCTACAGCGCGCTCAACCCCCGGATGACCGTCGGAGCGGCGATCCGGGAAATACTCGGTGTGCACCACATTGCCACCGGCGCGGACGCTCAGCGCCGGGTGGAAGAGGTGCTCAGCCGCTGCGGATTGCAGCCCTACCATTCCGATCGCTACCCCCACGAGTTCTCTGGAGGGCAGCGACAGCGGGTGGTCATCGCCCGGGCGCTCGCACTCGACCCGAACTTCGTCGTCGCCGACGAGCCGATCTCCGCCCTCGACGTCAGCATCCAGAGTCAGATCATCAATCTGCTCGAAGACCTGCAGGAGGAGTTCGACCTCACCTATCTCTTCGTCAGTCACGACCTCAGCGTGGTGAAGCATATCGCCGACCGTGTCGGTGTGATGTATCTCGGAAAGCTCGTAGAGGTAGCCCCCAAGAACGCGTTCTACGACAAGCCCCTCCATCCCTACAGCGAGGCCCTGCTGTCCGCGGTGCCGGTAAGCGACCCGAGCCACAGAAAGAAACGCATCATTCTCAAAGGTGACGTCCCGAGCCCCTCGAATCCGCCCTCAGGCTGCCCCTTCCACACGAGGTGCCCGTACGCCATGGACGTCTGCAAGACGGTGGTACCGCGGCTGCTTCCCACCGAGGGCGGCCGCTACGTCGCCTGCCATCTCGTGCATCCGCCGGAGAAGAGTATTGCGGCCGCCGACGCGGAACAGGAAGCAGGGGGACCACATGCCCCGGTTTCGTAAAGAGAGCGCGGGGCACGCCGCCGGCCTCAGGCGGCCGGAAATCCTGTGGTATGAGGTCTCCGGCCGCGGGCAGAGCGGCGACGGCGGGCGGCGACCGCGGTCCGCGCGCGGCGCCGAACAACGCTGGTCCCTCATCGACATCGGTGCCATGATACTCGCGGCGCTACAGGTGATTCTCCCGTTCGTGCTCATCCTCCTCGCCGCAACCGCAGCGGCGTACGGCCTGTTCATGCTCGCCTTCGGCCGCGGCGGCTGATCCGACATATCGGACTGGCCCGACACCCCCGCGCATTGGTACAATCGAGGCGGAATACGCCGGTATGAGCCGGAACCGATGCGGGAGGACGCAATGAGCGGACCGAAACATGTTCTCTACAAGAGTGAGGAAAACCTGAGCCGAAGCGAGCTTGCCTCCTTCCTGCGGCAGCTCGCAGAGCGGGTGGAGAGCGGTACCGTGGTGCTCACCAACGGTGAGCGGGAAACCACCGTCGAGGTGGACGAGCGGGTGCAGCTCGAAGTCGAGTACGAGACCAGGCAAAAGCCGAAAGGAACCCGCCACCAGCTCGAGCTCGAGATCGAATGGGGCCCCGAAACAGGAGGCGTCGGTCTGGCGTAGACGCCGCGGCGCCGGGCGCCCCCGCGGCGGCGCCCGGTGCGCCCCCGCCGCGCCTTACAGCAGGTGAATGCCCGCCGCCGCGCAGCGCTCCCGCATATCCTCGGGCCAGATGCTCGACTGAATCTCTCCGATGTGGGCCTTTCGCATGTAGAGCATGCACAGGCGCGATTGACCGATGCCGCCGCCGATCGATGGGGGAAGCTCCCCGTCGAGCAGGCGCCGGTGGAAGTAGAGCTTCTCCCGCTCGCCGAGGCCCTTCATCTTCAGCTGTCGCCGAAGGACCGCGGGGCTGACGCGGATGCCCATCGACGAGAGCTCGAAGGGGATGTCGAGCACCGGGTTGTGCACCACGATGTCGCCGTTGAGGCCGCGGTGTCCCCCACCCGTTTCGGTGGACCAGTCGTCGTAGTCCGGCGCGCGGTCGTCGTGGGGCTCGCCGCCTGAAAGATCGGCTCCGATCCCGATGAGAAACACCGCTCCGTGCTCGCGGCAGGCTTCCGCCTCACGCTCGCGCGGCGCGAGGCGGGGGTAGCGCTCGGCAAGGTCTTCGGCGTGAATGAAGGTGATCTCGTCGGGGAGCTGCGGCTCGAGGGCGTCGTACTCGTGGCAGATGAAACGCTCGGTGCGGCGGATCACGTCGTAGATCGTGCGCACGACGCGTTTGAGATACTCCAGGGTGCGGTCGGCATCTGTAAGCGCGAGCTCCCAGTCCCACTGATCGACGTAGAGGGAGTGCGTGTTGTCCATCCTGTCGTCGGGCCGCACCGCGTTCATGTCCGCGTAGAGCCCGGTACCCGGCTCGAATCCGAGGTCGGCCAGGGCGAGGCGCTTCCACTTTGCAAGCGACTGCACGATCTCCGCCTGCTCGTCGTTCATATTGCCGATGTGGAAGCGAACCGGTCGCTCGACACCATTCAGATCGTCGTTGATGCCGGTACCCGACTTCACGAACAGGGGGGCGGTCACCCGAATGAGATCGAGCTCAAAGGCGAGGTTGGTCTGAAAGGCATCCTTGATCCGCAGAATGGCCTTCTCGGTTTCCCTGGGGGGAAGCAACTCGCGATAGTTCTCGGGAACGACCAGGTTCTTCATAAGTGCTTTCATTGTAGTCCCTCCACGGCGTACCATGGAAGCAGAAATGGACCAACCACGGCGTGTTCTCGACGCCCTCTTCGCCTCGGAGAAATCGGGCGGCTGGGTGTCTCCG
>CAZWNS010000083.1:8881-10964 GCA_964635245.1 uncultured Spirochaetaceae bacterium | reverse complement strand
GGCCGGCTCCGTCCCCGGGCTCGGTCCCCGGGCGCGAGCTCCGTCCCCGTGCGCCGGTTCGCGCACAAGCGGTTTTTCGCTATACTCTGCGCGTTATGGACAAACTGGCTGAGCGGATGAGACACAAGAAGGGCTTCATCTGTGACATGGACGGTGTCATTTACCACGGGAACCGGCTGTTGGCCGGGGCCAAGGAGTTCGTGGACTGGCTCAAGGCGGCGGGTATGCGCTTCCTGTTTCTCACGAACTCGAGCGAGCGCTCGCCTCGCGAGCTGCAACAGAAGCTGGCCCGCATGGGCGTGGAGGTGCCGATCGAGCACTTCTACACGAGCGCCCTTGCCACGGCGGGCTTTCTCGCCTCGCAGTCGCCGGGTGGGACGGCCTATGTCATCGGGGAGGCGGGCCTCATCAACGCGCTCTACGAGGTGGGGTTCACCATGAACGACGTGAATCCCGACTACGTGGTTTTCGGTGAGAGTCAGTCCTACAGCTTCGAGAAGGTCGAGAAGGCGGTGAATCTCATCGCCGGGGGAGCGAAGCTGGTCGCGACCAACCCGGACCTCACGGGCCCGGGCGAGAACGGGATCGTCCCGGCCTGCGGGGCGCTCGTCGCGCCGATCCGCCTCGCCACCGGGCATGAGCCGTACTTCGTGGGGAAGCCGAACCCCCTCATGATGCGGCAGGCGCTCAAGCGGTTGGAATGCCGGCGTGAGGAGACCTTCATTGTGGGCGACCGGATGGACACCGACATCGTTGCCGGCATCGAGGCGGAAATCGACACGATACTGCTGTTGAGCGGCGTCACGTCGCGCGACGAGCTGGCCGAGTACGCCTACCAGCCGCGTTTCGTCCTCGACGGCATCGGTGACATCCCGAAGGCGGCCTCGTGATGCTGCACTATCAGCAGATCGGACACGGAGTCCCGCTCGTCATTCTGCACGGGCTCTTCGGCTCGGGCGACAACTGGCGGAGTCTCGCCGGAGACTTCTCGGCGCGGGCCCGGGTGATCCTGGTCGATATGCCGAACCACGGCTCCTCGCCCCACACCGACGACATGCACTACGAGGCGATGGCCGCCGCGGTGCGTGAACTCCTCGAGGAGCTGGGGCTGGAGCCGGCCGTGCTTCTCGGCCACTCCATGGGCGGGAAGGTGGCGATGGCCCTGGCCCTTTCCTCGCCCGCGCTCATTCGCGGGCTGGTGGTTGCCGACATTGCTCCGCGCAGCTACAGTCCCCGCCACGGTGAGATCATCGCGGCGATGCAGGAGGTGGCGGCCGCTGCGCCGTCGTCACGCAGGGAGGCCGAAGAGATCCTCGCGGAGCGCGTTCCGGGCAAGGCGGTGCGGTCGTTTCTGCTGAAGAGCCTCAAGCCGGCGGGGGACGGAGGATACCGCTGGGCCCTCAACATCGACGCGATCGCCGGCTGCTACGAGCATCTCACCTCCTGGCCGGAGATCGAGGGACGCTATGACGGGCCGACGCTCTTCATCGCCGGCGGAACGTCGGACTACGTCGGGCCCGAAGACACGGACGCGATCCGGCACCTCTTTCCCCATGCCGTTCTGAAACGCATTGGAAATGCCGGGCACTGGCTGCACGTCGAACAGCGTGAGGCCTTCACCGAGCTCGTTCTTTCGTTTCTCTCGGAGAACGCATGAGCCGGCCGTCCGACGAACGCCCGATACCGAACGTCGAGGCGCCTGCCGCCTGCCGACCGGGCAAGGCGCTGCCGCTCGGGGCAACGATCATCGCGGACGGCGTGAGATTCTGCCTTTTCGCGCGGCACGCGGAGAGGGTGACCCTCTGTCTCTTCTCGGACGCGGAGGCCGAGGCGCCGCAGCGGGAGATCGAGCTCGATCCCGAGCTGAACCGCACGGGCGATGTGTGGCATGTGGAAGTGCCCGGTCTCGCCCCGGGGCAGCTCTACCTGTATCGGGTGGCAGGCCCGCATGATCCCCGCCGCGGTCATCGCTACGATTCGGACTTCTATCTTCTGGATCCCTATGCCCGCGCGCTTTCAGGCAAGAAGCCGTGGCGGCTGCAGGAACAGCGGCCCGCCGCGCGTGCCGCCGGTCCGCGGGACA
>CAZWNS010000083.1:0-8781 GCA_964635245.1 uncultured Spirochaetaceae bacterium | reverse complement strand
GCCGCCGGTCCGCGGGACACCGAGGAAGGCGCCGCCGGTTCGCGGGACATCGAGGGAGGCGCCGCCGGTGCGGGTGCACGACCGAGCGGGCACTCGGCAGCGGGCATCCCGAAGTGTGTCGCCGCGCCCGACAGTTTCGACTGGCAGGGTGTGACCTGCCCGCGGCATTCGCTGCAGTCAACCATCATTTATGAAACACACGTGAGGGGCTTCACGCGTTCGGAAAGCTCCGGCGTGGAGCATGGAGGTACCTATCGGGGGTTCATCGAGAAGATCCCGTACCTGCGCGATCTCGGCATCACGGCGGTAGAGCTCCTGCCCGTGCACGAGTTCGACGAGCACGAGAACCGCAACCGGAATCCCGAGACCGGCGCTCCGCTGGTGAACTACTGGGGCTACAGCACCATCGGGTTCTTCGCGCCGAAGGGAGGCTACGCCGCGGCCCCGGGAGCCCAGGTCCACGAGTTCAAGGAGATGGTGCGGGAGCTCCACCGTGCAGGCATCGAGGTCATCCTCGACGTTGTCTACAACCATACCGGGGAGGGCAACGAGCACGGGCCCACGATCTCCTTTCGCGGCATCGACAACGCGGTGTACTACCTCCTCGAGGAGGACCGCGCCCACTACGCGAACTTCACCGGCGTCGGGAACACCCTCAACTGCAACCATCCGGTGGTACGTCACTTCATCCTCGACAGCCTGCGCTACTGGGTCACCGAGATGCACGTCGACGGCTTCCGGTTCGACCTGGCGTCGGTGCTGGCCCGGGGACAGACGGGTGAGCTTCTGCCTGACCCGCCGCTTCTCGAGGCGATTGCCGAGGACCCGGTGCTGCGACACGCGAAGATCATCGCGGAGGCCTGGGATGCGGCGGGTGCCTATCAGGTCGGCTGGTTCTACGGCGGGCGATGGTGCGAGTGGAACGACCGCTACCGCGACGACGTGCGGCGGTTCTGGAGGGGCGAGCGGGGGATGTCGGCGGCCTTTGCAACGCGCATCTCGGGGAGCTCCGACCTCTATTCCGCGGGCGGCCGCAAGCCCTTCCACAGCATCAACTACGTCACCTGTCACGATGGATTCACCCTTGCGGACCTGGTAAGCTACAACCGCAAACACAATCGTCCCAACGGCGAGGACAACCGCGACGGGCACGAGCCGAACTTCAGCTACAACTACGGTCACGAAGGCCCGTCGGATGATCCGGTGATCCTGGCGGTGAGGCGCCGGCAGCAGAAGAACTTCATCGCCACCCTGTTCCTCTCACTGGGCACCCCCATGATTCTCGGGGGCGATGAGTTCGGCCGCAGCCAGGGCGGCAACAACAACGCCTACTGCCAGGACAACGAGACCTCCTGGTACGACTGGACGCTCACCGAGGCCAACGCGGACCTCCTGCGCTTCACCCGGCTCATGATCCGCTTCCGCAGGGCCCACCCGGCGCTGCAGCGCTCGGATTACTACACCGGCCGGGATGCCTCTACCGATCTCATCCCCGACATCACCTGGTTCAACGACCGCGGCGGCCATATCGACTGGACGGAGCCGGGGAACCTGATTGCCCTCCGCCTCGACGGCGCCGGCGAGGAAATCGGCCACCACAGCGACGACGACGACTTCTACATCATGTTCAACGGCACCACGCGATCGCGGACCTTCCGCCTCGTCGAGGCGCCCGGCGGCGGGCCGTGGCGGCGGATCATCGACACCTATCTGGAGCCGCCGGAGGACTTCCGCGAGGGCGAGGCGGTCGTGCCGCTCGCCGATCAGCGGGCGTACACCCTGCGCAGCCGCTCGCTCGCGGTGCTCACCGCGCCCCGGAAGGGCTGACCGCCCCCCCCGGAAGGGCTGAGCCGGGCGCGCGATTACTGCGAATCGTTCCGAGTTGACACCGGCGGGGGAATTTACGATCATGAGAACACGAGCGCTGACTCCATTCACGTCGTAGCATCTCAAAGGAGTAAGAATATGTCGGATACGAAACAGGCCGAACAGACGAAGTTGTCACCCGAGGAACGTCTCCACCGGATCCGACACTCCACGGCGCACGTGATGGCGGACGCGGTGCTCAGGAAGTTTCCGGACGCTAAGTTCGCGATCGGGCCGGCAATCGACAACGGCTTCTACTATGACTTCGACCTGCCGCGAAACCTCACGCCGGAGGATCTCGAGGAGATCGAGGGCTACATGCAGCAGATCATGAACGAGGATCACGCGTTCCGGCGTCTCGTGGTCACGCGCGAAGAAGCTCTCGAGATGTTCGCCGATCAGCCCTACAAACTCGAGCTCATCAGGGAGTTTCCCGAGGGGACGGAGATATCGGTGTACACTCATGACGAGTTTACCGATCTCTGCAAGGGCCCTCACGTCGACAACACCAAGAAGCTCAATTCGAAGGCCTTCAAGCTCCTCTCAATAGCCGGCGCCTACTGGCGAGGCGACGAGAAGCGTCCCATGCTGCAACGGATCTACGGGACCGCCTGGGAGAGTCCGAAGGAGCTCAAAGCGCACCTCGAGCATCTCAAAGAAATAGAGAAACGCGATCATCGCAAGCTCGGAAAGGAGCTCGACCTCTTCTCCACCCACGAAGAGGCCGGCCCCGGTCTCATCTACTGGCATCCCAAGGGGGCGCGCATGCGCCTCGCCGTGGAGGACTACTGGCGGAAGATGCACCTGGAGAACGGCTACGACCTGCTCTACACCCCGCACGTTGGAAAGAGCTGGTTGTGGGAGACCTCGGGACACCTGGACTTCTACAAGGAAAACATGTATGCCCCGATGGAGCTGGACAACGCCGACTACTACGCGAAGCCGATGAACTGTCCGTTCCACATCATGATCTACAAGACCCAGATGCGCTCCTATCGCGATCTGCCGCTGCGATGGGGGGAGCTCGGGACGGTCTACCGCTACGAGCGCTCAGGCGTGCTCCACGGGTTGCTTCGCGTGCGCGGATTCACCCAGGACGACGCGCACATTTTCTGCACACCCGATCAGATCGAGGACGAGATCCTCACCGTGCTGCGTTTCAGCCTTCAGGTCTGGGACGACTTCGGCTTCTCCGACATCAAGGCCTATCTTGCCACCCGCCCGGAAAAGGCGGTAGGTGATGAGGAACGCTGGGAGCAGGCGACGGCCTCGCTGAAGAAAGCCATCGACGCCGAGGGACTCGACTACGAGATGGACGAGGGCGGCGGCGCCTTCTACGGTCCCAAAATCGACCTCAAAGTCAAGGACGCCCTCGGGCGCGAGTGGCAGATGACCACCATACAGTTCGACTTCAACCTGCCGGATCGCTTCGACATGACCTTCGTCGACCACGACGGCAAGGAGAAGCGCCCCTACATGGTGCACCGGGCCCTGCTCGGGTCCATGGAGCGTTTCTTCGGGGTGCTCATAGAGCACTACGGCGGTGCTTTCCCGGTGTGGCTTTCGCCCCTGCAGGCGCGGGTTATCCCCGTCGCACCGGCGTTTAACGAGTACGCCGCGGAGGTCGCCGCGGAGCTCTCGTCCGCCGGCTATCGTGCGGAGGCCGAGCTTTCAAACGACCGGATGAACGCGAAGATCCGCGATGCCCAGAGCGAGAAGATTCCCTATATGCTCATCGTCGGTGAGCAGGAAGCGGAGAACGGTCAGGTCTCCCTTCGCACGCGCTCAGGGGAGAAGAAGAACGGCATTCCGCGTGGAGAGTTCGTGCAGATGCTTTCCGAGAAAGTGGCGAACAAGGAAGTCATCTGATCTTGAGCTGATGATAGATAAGATCGTCAAGCGTGACGGCAGGGTCGTCCCGTTCAACAAGGAAAAGATCACGTTTGCGGTACTCCAGGCGGCGGTTGCCGTGGGAGGCCGTGATCGTGGCATCGCGGAGGGCATCGCCGACAAGGTGGTGGAGCTCCTCCAGTCGCGACGTGCTCCCGATGATCCGCACCGACCGGAGGTGCATTCCTATCCGACGGTGGAAGAGGTACAGGATACGGTCGAGAAGGTGCTCATCGAAGAGGGGCACGCCCGCACCGCCAAGGCCTACATCGTCTACCGCTACGAGCACGCGCTGAAGCGTCGGGGCCGGGAGAGCCTGACCTATTCCAGGGACAACATCCCCTACAAGAAGCTGTGGGAAACGCTTTCATGGGCGGTGGGTACCGAGTGCTACAGCCTCGAGCGCATCCGAAACTACGTCGAGGGGGGGCGCTTCGCCGATCTCGTCGAGCATTCCGAGGCGTTCTACCGCAGCGAGATCGCACATGCCCGCCACGCGCTTTCTTCGCGTCTCGACGACGTGCGCGTGGTGATCGTCTCCGGGCCTTCCTCTTCGGGAAAGACGACGACCACCATCAAGCTTGCCGAGCAGCTCTCCGCCGAGGGAAAACGCTTCGTTCCGATCAACGTCGATAACTACTTCTTCGATCTCGAGACCCACCCGCAGGATCCCTCCGGCGATTACGACTTCGAAACGCCCCAGGCCCTCGACATGGATCTGCTCAACGAGCATCTCAGCGACCTGCTGAGCGGAAAGAGCGTCGACATCCCCTTCTACGATTTCAAGACCGGCACGCGCACGGGCGTGGCGGAGACGGTGAGCCTCGGTCCCGACGACATCATCCTCATCGACAGCCTCCACGGCTTCTTCGAGCCGATGACCGAGTCGGTACCGGCGGAGCAGAAGTTCAAGCTCTATATCGAGACGTTGGCCCAGGTCAAAGACGACCACGGACGGTTCATCCGCTGGGCGGACGTGCGGATGCTGCGTCGTATGGTGCGGGACATGCAATTTCGAAACTACGGGCCGCGGCAGACCCTGCGGCACTGGTACCTCGTCCGTCGATCGGAGCTTCGCTACATCATTGCGCGCCTTCAGAGCGCGGACGCGATCGTCAATAGCTTCATGCCCTCCGAGCTTCCCCTGATGAAGCGGCGGCTCGGAACCGTGCTGCCCGGGCTCGTGGAGGAGCTCGAGGGCGATCCGGAGAAGAGCGATGCGCTGGACCGCGGAACGCGGGTGCTGGAGCTGTTCTCCATGCTGCCCGACGTGGACGGAGAAGACCTGCTGCCCGGCGATTCGCTCCTGCGGGAGTTCCTCGGCGGGAGTGTATATGCTTACTGAGAAGCGCAAGGAGACCGACGGAGAATGGAGCCCCAATCGGCCGTAGAACGTCTCAAAGAGCTCGACCGGGAGATTCGCGTGCTCGTGCATGCTCAGTCCGTGCTCAACTGGGACCAGGAGACTCAGATGCCCGAGGCCGCCGTGGAGGAGCGTGCGGAGCAGATTGCCGCCCTCGAAGGCATCATTCACGAGCGGAAGACCTCCGACGAGATCGGGGAGCTTCTGTCCGACTGTGGCGCACGTGATGGGAATCCCGGCGGTGAGAACACGCTCGCCTCCCTCGATCGGGCCTTCCTTCGGCAGCTGCATCGGCAGTTCCGCCGCCACACGAAACTGCCGTCGAAGCTCGTCACCGATATCGCCATGACCGCGAGCCGCGCCCAGTCGATCTGGCAGAGCGCGCGGGCACACAACGATTTCGGGGTCTTTGCGCCGCATCTGAAGCGACTCGTGGAGCTGCGCATTGAGTCGGCGGAGCTGCTCGGCTACGAGGAGCATCCCTACGACGCGCTCCTCGACGAGTTCGAGCCGTGGGCCACCACGAGCTTTGTCACCGGGGTTTTCGACGATCTTCGCGAGTCTCTCGTGCCCCTGGTCAGGCAGATCGCCTCGGCGAAGCAGCACCGAAATGTGCTCGAGGGCCGCCGGTTTCACCGGGCCGGGCAGGAGGCCTTCGGCCGGTTCGTCCTCGAGCACATGGGCTATGAGTTCTCCCGCGGCCGGCTCGACGTCTCGGCGCACCCCTTCACGGACAAGCTCGGTCGTGACGATGTGCGCGTGACCACCCGGTACAACGAAGAGTTCCTGACCTCGAGCATCTTCGGAACCATCCACGAGGGCGGTCACGCCCTCTACGAGCTCGGGTTCCCCAAATCCATAAAGGACACCATCCTCGGCGAAGGTGCCTCGATGGGCATCCACGAGTCTCAATCACGACTGTGGGAGAACTTCATCGGGCGCAGCCTTCCGTTCTGGCGATACTTTTACCCGCATCTGCAGCGACAGTTCCCCGACGAGCTTGCCGATGTCGGTCTCGACGACTACTATCGTGCGGTAAACCGCGTGGAGCCGACCTTCATTCGCGTTGAAGCCGACGAGGTCACCTACAGCCTCCACATCATCCTGCGCTTCAACCTGGAGAAGCAGCTGGTCACCCGCGAGCTTGAGGTGGAGGACCTTCCCGATGCCTGGCGAGAGGAGTCGAAAACGCTACTCGGGATCGTTCCCAGGAGCGACGCCGACGGAGTTCTGCAGGATATCCACTGGTCGCTCGGTGCCATCGGCTACTTCCCGACCTACGCCCTGGGCAATCTCTACGCGGCGCAGTTCTACGCCTCGCTCCGCCGATCGGTGCCTGAGCTGGATGAGCGACTGGCGGCCGGGGACCTCTCGCCGGTTCTCAGCTGGCTGCGGAGTAACGTGCATGCGCCGGGAAGCACGATGACGCCGGCGGAGCTCTGCGAAGAGGTGACGGGCGCGAGCCTCGACGCGGGCCACTTCGTGAGCTATCTGCGCGAAAAGTACGCCGGCATCTATGACGTACGTTGACAGGGTTCTTGCATCGCCCTATGCCTGGCTCCTTGCCGTTGCGGTGATGCTCGCCCTCGCCCTGCGGAATCTGATACTGCTGTTTCTGCAGCGCACCGCGCCGCAGCGCACGCGTGATCGCCGCATGACCCTGTTCTTTGTCTGCGCCGCGGTCGCGCTGGCCCTCGGGACGACGACGCTTATCGTGCACACCCATCACCTGCTCCTCTCCGCCGAGGCGCTGGTGTTTCTTGGTGTTGCGACGGGGTTGCTCGTTCCGGCGGTGATCTTTGTCCGCGCGGTAGGCATCCCTCTCCTGTTTCTCCTGTCCGCCTTCGGCGTCTTCGCCGTGTACCTCGCCGAACCCTGGCCGCCGGTCGGGGAGCGCACCGAGCTCGTCGACATTACCGTGTTGTCGGCCTCCGGCGGCGTGATGAGGCTGGAGATCGGCCCCTACCATGGCGAGCCGATGAGGGAGACCATCATGCAGGTTCCCGGGGAGGCCCTGGGTGCAACCGTGGAGCTCGTGGACTACCACCCCTACTGGTTTCTCCTCGGAAGAGAGCTTGGTGCGCGGGCGGTGACACTCACCGGCTACGCCGACGGCGCGGTCGAAGAGGCCGGCCTCGCCGACCCCTGTGCCGACGGGCTGTGCCGGTTCGTGCGCCGGCGGATGGCGTCTATCCCCGGCATCGGGGTGACTCGGGTTTCCTCTCTCCCCGTGGCCGTCGAGCCGCTTTCGAGGTTCACGCTGGTCGTGGAGGCGCCCGCAGAGGTGCGTCTGCGGGAGGACTGACCCCGCGGCCGGTGCGCGCGGTCGGTGCGGGCGGCCGGTCCCGCTGTCGGTCCCGCGGTCGCCCTTACTACTTGACGGGGCTACACCCGAGCGCTCATCGTGACGATAGGTGTAGCATATGCTCGTGACCTTCTACCGAACCGACGTCGACGCCGACCCCCATTACTACGCCGTTCACGACCGGCAGGGGAACCTCTTTGCCCCCCACAGCCTGACCGTGACATGGGGGACGGAGCTGAGCGCCGGCCGGGAGAAGGTGTACACGTTCTCCACCCGGGCTGAGCTCGACGAGAAGCTCCGCGAGATCATCGACCAGCGCCTGCGGGACGGCTACCGGGTGCTCTACAGCTACTTCCGGCGGGGCGAGCATCGCAGGCTGCGAGCACGCATTCGCAGCGCATCGGCGTCATAGCACGGCTTCGCACGGCTCACCTGCGGGGGTCGAGTGGTGCGTTTCGGCGTTCCTCACGGGCGGTTCGAAACGCGTGCACGAGGATGATCGCCTTCTCCAGTGTCGAGATCACAACCACGCCCGCAACGACATACTCGAGTATTCCCGTTACGCGGCGGGCGACGTGGCCGGTTACGTCGAAGAGCTCGAGCAGGGACGTCGCGTAGAGCACCATGGTCGAGGACACGAGTATCTTCCCCCACAGCGTCGAGCCGGCATCGACGCGTCCGCGGTAGAGTAGCAGCGCGGCCATGCCCACGAACATGAACAGAAGCCGAAACATAACGGCCACGAAAAACCAGCGCGAGACGAGACCGTAGTAGTCGAAGGCGACCGAGACGGCGATGAGAACGGCGTAGTCGCTGACCGCGTCGAGATAGACTCCGATGCGCGTTCGCTGCCGGCGTCGTCGGGAGATATGACCGTCGAGGAGGTCGGTGAGGAAGATGAGGCTCGTAAAGACGATGGTAAACGCGGCCAGCTGATGGTCCCGCGAGAGAATCAGCAGAAAGAGCACCATCGGTGTGGAGCTGATGCGCGTGACCGACAGTACGTTTGCCAGGTTTATCCGATCCAGCTGCCTCTTCTCCGGAAGGACCTGGAAGTCACCTCTCATGATCAGAAGGAAGGCGAGGAGTGCGAGGTTTGACGTGCTCATTACGAGAAGGAACAGGCGCACGAAACGGGCCGATACGCCGTAGATATCCGCGATGACGAGGAAGAGCGCGGCGTGGGCTGCCGCGGAGGCGATGACCGTCGCGACGACGCTGACGATCAGTCGTGTGCGTGCCTTCACCGTTCAACTCTACGAGCGGGCCCGGGCCCTGTCAACAAAATCGGCGCCACGCCACTTGACACCCCGCGGCGCCCGGGGCTATATTCACCACCACGCCGGGGGGCGCTGGG
>CAZWNS010000082.1:0-11057 GCA_964635245.1 uncultured Spirochaetaceae bacterium | reverse complement strand
TGTGCTCCTCGCTGAGATCGGCGTCGGCGGCGATGATGCCGCGCTCGACCGCTTTTGCCCTCACCTTTTGCGCGTCGATACCCCCACCGTCGTCGACGACCTCGATCACCACGTTGGTACCCGCGTAGTATGCCGAGAGGCGCAGCGTCCCCTGCGCGCTCTTTCCCGCGGCACGGCGCTCGTCGGGTGTCTCGAGCCCGTGGTCGATGCTGTTTCGGATGATGTGCAGCAGCGGATCTTTGAGCGAGTCTATGACGTTCTTGTCGAGCTCGGTGTCCGACCCCTCAATCAGCAGCGCGACCTCCTTGCCGAGGTCCTGCGCGAGATCCCTCACCAGACGTCGAAACCCGCTGAACAGCGTGTCCACCGGGACCATGTGCATGTCGATGGACAGATCCCGCAGGTCCCGTACGAGGGCCTCCATCTGCTCCGCCAACGCGATGAACTCCCGGTCCTCGCGCGCTTCGGCACGGTGGGTAAGGTTGGCGTGCATCGAGACAAACTCGCCGACGAGATTCACCAGCGCATCGAGCTTACCGGTGCCGACCTTGATGGAGGAGGTGATTTCGGAAATCCGGCGCTGCTCGCGCATGCGGCGGACGTACTGCTGCTCCTGCAGCGCCGAGGCGACGCGCTCGGGCGTGATGTAGCCGCGCTCCACGAGCGTCTTCCCGAGATAGTCGCGTGAGCCGATCGCCTGCTCGAGATCCTCCGCGGCAATGTCGCCGCGCTCGACGAGAATCTCGCCGAGCCGCTTGTAGGAGATGTCGGTGTCGAGAACGCTACCCTCGTCGATGAGCTGTACGCCGACCTCGGAGGTCCCCTCCACGAAAATGAACACATCGCGGACGGCGTTCTCGCCGGCACTGCTCGTGAGCACGATGTCCCAGGAGGTGTAGCAGGCCTCGGGATCCATGGCATCGAGGCCCGGCACGCGATCGGTGAAACCCATCACGAGCGCCGAGCCCAGCTCGCCGAGCTCCTTGAGCAACAAAAGCGGGTTGGTACCGCTGCGAAAGAGATCCTCGCCGGGCACGAATGTCACACGGTAGGTGCGCTCCTCGGCGGCGCCGGGGTCGGCGGCGCCGGGGTCGGCGTCGCCGGCGGCGGGGTCGGCTTCGGCTTCGGCGGCGGTTGCCGGCTGCTCGGACCCGGAGACGCCTCCGTCCCCCTCTCCGGCGGCCCGGGCGGCGCGCCCGCCCTCTCCGGCAGCCCGGGCCGCGCGCCCGCTCACGGCAAGAAGCCGCCGCTCGAGCTCCGCGCCGTCCTCGAGCACCTCCGCGGAAACCGCGCCCTCGGTTGCCAGCAGCGCCCCGAGGTGGTCCTTGGCCTGCAACCCGAGCTCCACGAGGTCGGCGGACACCGGCGCGCGCTCATCACGCACCTCGGCGAAGACGGTCTCGACGGTGTGCGCGAAGGACACGAGCTGATCGAGCTCAAACATGTTGCCCGAGCCCTTGATGGTGTGAAGGCTGCGGAAGGCGCTGTCGACCGACTCCGCGTCGGCGGGGTCGTCCTCGAGCTGCATCAGTGCCCGCTCGAGCTCTGCGAGCAGCTCACGCGCCTCTTCACGAAACGTCTCGAGCGGGTCGTCGTGAACCTTCATGTCAGCTCCGGGGTCCCCCGCCGAGCGGCGTGAGCCCGGCAAAGCGGTAGAATTTCTCGAAGCGCTCCGCATTCTCGCCGTATTCCACGGTAAGCGCGATTCCCCGTTCCTCGGCGGTGCGTGCCGCTGCATAGAGCAACTGGACTCCGGCAAGATCGAAAGCACCGACTCCGGACACGTCGATGCGCATACTCGCGGAGACCCGCTCGAAGGCATCCAGGAGGGAGACACGAATATCTGCCGCTGTCTGAAAGGACAGCTCATCGGCAATCGATACCGTCGGCGGTGTGACCTCGGTATCCACACGGGGTGTCGTCATGCGAGCCTGTAACCTTTCAGAAGTCCACGCTGTCGGTGATCTTCTTGACGGTGGCGAGGAGGCCTTCCCTGTCGAACGGTTTCGTCATCCAGGCGGTGGCACCCGCCTCGCGACCTTCCTGCTTCTTCGCCTCTTCGGACTCGGTGGTCAGCATGAGAATGGGAACCGACCGTGCCACCTCGCCCCCGCGGACGGCACGGATAAACTCGACGCCGTTCATGCCCGGCATGTTGAAATCGGTAATCACCAGATCGACATCGGGGCTGAGCTTCTCCAGAGCCTCGGTGCCGTGTGCCGCCTGCACGACCTCGTACCCGGCTCCACTGAGGATGAGCGAGGTCATCTGGCGCATCGACACCGAATCATCAACGAATAGTACCTTCTTGGGCATTTCAGGATGCCTCCTTCACGGGAAGAGTTATGGAGACCTTCGTGAAGGTCTCCGGCGTATCGCCGGTGTAGTCCACACCGTTCTCGGCCTTGACCCAGCCGCCCTGCCGGCGAAGCAGTTTCCGCACGACGTAGAGCCCGGTCCCGTCGCTCCATTCTTCGCCCTCGATACTCGTTGGGAAGGCCTCGATGGTATAGAACAGGTCGAACACGAGCTCGGTGTAGTCGTAGGGGATACCGACGATGTGGTTTCCGTCCCCGTCACGCGCCTGTGCAGGTTTCGGCACGTTTCTGACGCAGATGTCGAGGCAGCGGTCGTGAGCCTCGCGGCACGGCTCGAAGATCAAGAGGATACGCGAGCCTTCCGGCGAGTATTTGACCGCGTTGTACACCAGCTCGGCGGCTATCCGGCGCATGTAGGCCATATCAATCTCGACCAGGCCGTCGAGGCCCTCGATATCAACCATCGAATAGTAGGTCCGCCGATGGGACTTCACGAGCCCGGCAAGCAGCTCTCTCATGTGGGCATCGAGCAGTCGCACGAGCTCGCTCACCGGCATGTGCCGCCGATCGAGCGCCAGGGTGTCGAGCCCGCTGATAAAGCTGATGTAGTCGAAAACCTGCTTCTGACCACGCCCGGCCTCGAGGATCATCTCGACGAGCTCCCTGCTGAGCTCCACGGTTTCACCCTCCCCGGCGGCCACCTGCTGCTCGAGCAGATCCACCCACAGAAAACCGCCGGCCTGGTTGATGGTGCGCGAGAGCAGGTTGATCATCTGCTCGGTCTGATTGATGTCCTTGGATGCATAGAGCAGCCGCCAGTTCACCAGCTTCTGCCGCTCCATCTCCAGGATCTCGCGCTCGAGCTCAGCCTGGTGGACGGTGCGCTCGTTGCGTTTGTCCCGAAGGTTCTTCTCTATGCGAAAGATCAGCGCTTCCGGGACGATGGGCTTGGTGATGTGGTCGTCGGCACCGCTCTTGACCAGATCGATGGCGAGCTGAATATCGGTGTTCGCCGTGAGGAAGACGAACGGCGTATCGCTATCCTTTGCGCGGACGATCCGGAGAAACTCGTCGCCGTTCATGCCCGGCATGAAGAAATCCGAGAGGATGAGATCATAGGCCCCCGCCTCGAAGTGCTCGGCGGCGTCGAGGGCCGACTCATAAGGGTAAACGGCGTAGCCGTTCGATCGCAATGTATCTTCTATGATCGCAATGCTTGTTACGTCATCGTCAACTACGAGAATGCCGCTCACAGGTGTACGCTCCCTTCGCACGAACATACCCGAATGTGCGGCGCGGGTAAAGATGTTTACGGAGTATTTTGAGTTTTTTGCCGCGTGTGGGCCGTGCGGTTGGCAGCCTGGTCGGATTTCGCTAACCTGACGGCCATGGTCACCAGGCGACTGCTGCTGAACGTATCCGTCGCGCTCATGCTGCTCGGCATCGGTGTCGTCTTTGCCGCCGGCGTCGGGTTCTGGCCGTGGATCCTCGCCGTCGTGGGCGTCGCGACTCTGCCGGGGGCGGCCGGTCGCAATCGTGTCGCCGAGGGACTGCAGACCTGCATCTGGCTCGTGGGCCTCGCGGTTCTCTTCGCCCTTGATGCGGTCTGGCCGGGGATCCTGTTCGTGCTTGCGGGGAGCCTTGTTGCACAGGTGGTGGTACCGATCAGGCGCATCGTCGAGCCGCCCGGCGGCACGCAGCCCCGCGATTGACTGCGCTCGACCGGCTGCCCCGCACTCAGATCCGCCCCAGATCGCGAAGTGTAACGGCTACCGCTACATGCGCGGCGGTCTCCGTTCGCAGTATGCGCGATCCGAGCCGAAGCGTCTCGAAACCGTGATCGCCGAGGAGGTTGCGCTCCTCATCCGTCCAGCCGCGCTCCGAGCCCACCGCTATGACGCGGGCCGCCGCGTCCCCGTCGGGCCGGGTGCGACCGCCGACTCCGGCGCGCCCGCTCGCCGACCCCGCGTTGTCGAACACCACCCGCGGCGCCGTCTCCCGCCCCTCGACCACCCGTGCTATCGCGTCGGTGAGGCGCCGGGACTTTTCCACACGCGGGAGCATCGTCGAGCCTGCCTGCTCGGCTCCCTCGATAAGAAGCCGCCGCACGATATCACCCTGCCAGAGCCTGCTCTCGAGATAACTCTTCTCGCCGAGCGCGGTGCGCACCACCACGATCCGCTCGACACCGAGGGTGGAAAGGTCACGCAGCATGCGGCGAAGCACGATGGGCCGGGGATGGCCAAGGAGCAGTCGAACCGGGTGCAGCGGCCGCATCTCCCCGAGCTCGCCGGCAGGCCCGGACTCGAAGCCGACCGTCACGCCGCCGTCGGCATCGACCGCAACGACCCGCCCGCTGCCGGCCGGCCCGTCAACCACCCCGGCCCGGAAGGAGTCGCCCGGACCGAGGCCGAGGACGTCGAGGATGTGCCGCGCCCGCCGGTCGTCGGCGGACAGCCGGGCCCCGCGCGGCGCGCCGAGCTCTTCGGGGTCGAAGAGCACGGTGTTCATGAGACCATGTGGCGCTTTATCTTCTTGGTCGTGGTCATCTCCATGGGCTGACGCAGTACGGTGATACGCTTTATGCGCTGGTAGGGCATGAGATCCTTGTTGACCTCGTCGATGATTTCCTGAAGCCGCGCCTCGACCGCGTCCCAGTCGGTGACCTCCGCCGTCCCACCGTCGTCTCCGGCCCCGCTCAGGGAGGCGAAGTACTCGAGGTCGGGGTAGATATAGGCCTCGACATCCTCTTCCCTGAGCTCCTCGTTGGAAATGAACCCTTTTACCATGATCTGCTCGATCTCATCGTAGAGCTGGAAGTGATCCTCGATCTCCTCGGGGTACACGTTCTTTCCGCCCGCGGTGACAATCAGCGACTTTTTGCGGCCGGTAAGGTAGAGATAGTTCTCGCCGTCGAGCCGCCCCATGTCGCCGGTGCGAAAGTACCCGTCCTCGGTGAAGACCTCCGCGGTGGCTTCCTCGTCGTCGTAGTAGCCCTTCATGACCATGGGGCCCTTCACCACGATCTCCCCGACGCCGCGCTCGTCGGGCTCGTAGATCTTCATGTCGGTCTGCGGGATTACCTTGCCGACCGACTCTTCCTTGTAGTGCTCGACCGGATTGAGGGTGATGATGGGCGAGGTCTCGGTCAGCCCGTAGCCCTGCACGAAGTCGATGCCGAGCTGGTTGAACTTGCGAAAGGTAGAGGGTGCGAGCGGACCCCCGCCGCTTATGCAGATGCGAATGGTGTCGAGCGATGCCTTCTCGAGCACCGAACCGAAGAGCTTCTTGCCCACGTTCTTCCCGGTCAGGTGCTTGATCGCGCCGCTTATCGCCATCAGGGTGCGCATGATGCCGTAGACGACCGGACCCTTCTCCCTGATACCGCGGAGGATGCCCTTGAGCAGCTTGTTGAAGAGCATGGGGATACCGAGAAGCATGGTCACCCGTCCGCGCTTGAGGTCCGCGAGGATCTGTTTTACCACCATGCGCTTGGCGAAGACGATCTCCGCGCCGACCGAGATGGACTCGATGAAGACAGCCAGCATCGTATAGGAGTGATGCAGCGGCAGCAGCGCGTAAAAGACGTCGTCGTGTCGAATGTAGAGGTTTCCCTGCGCGAGGAGCGCGTCGCTCGTGATGTTCTCGTGGGTGAGCATCACGCCCTTCGCCGAGCCGGTCGTGCCGGAGGTAAAAAGAATTGCCGCAAGGTCTTGCGCGTCCCGTGTCGCCCGGTCGGCCAACTGATCCTGGGGAACATCGAAGATGTAGTTCCCCCGATCCGGGGCCAGAGAGATCTTCGCGCCCTTCGAGGGAGCATCGAAATCCTCGTACTTCTCGGTATCGACGAAGATCGCCTTCACCCCGGCCCGCCCCATCAGACCTGAGATGTCCCTGCTGTGCAGCTGGTAGTCGATCGGCACCACCACGCCGCCGGCATAGAGAACCGCGATGTAGGCGGACGCCCATTCGGGTGAGTTCTTCCCCGTCACGGCGACGCGGTCGCCCGGTTTCACACCGAGCCGCTGCAGATATGCCGCTGCCGCTCGCACCCGGCGGTGCACCTCGGCGTACGTCAGCGTCATCTCTTCCGGCTCGAACGCCGTGAACGCACGCCGATTCGAAAAGCGGTCGACGGTGATATCGAAGAGCTCCGGCAACGTCGGCCATTCCCCCTTGATATCAACCACACTCGATGCGCCGTTTCGGTAGTCGTCGAGAAAATCCCATGGACGTGACATCTGATCCTCCTGCATGCCGTACCCTAGGTACTGTAATCCCGTGCCAGTTTCGCAAGGGAGCGGGTGATCTGCTCGAGCGGCACGTTCTGCACGCCGAGCAGGTGTTGAAGAAGAAGGCCGTCGATCGAAGAAAGCATGACCCGCGCGGCGATGCCGTGATCGCTGCGGCCCGGAAGAATCCGGTGCAGTCCCTGCTCGATGAGTGACGCCCAGCGCCCGTATTCCTGCGTAAACCGTTCGCGAAGCGATGAGTTTCCGGTGAGCGCCTCCTGTATGAGGTACACGTGGATATGGCCGCGCGTCTCGGAGGTCGTGATCGTCTTGAACACGAGCCACAGCACCTCTTCGGCGGACACCCCCTGACCGCTTTCCTCTATCCAGGAGAAGATCTTGTCGGTGATGTACTCCATGTGGCGCTCGGAGATGTCGAAGATGAGCTCGCCTTTGGAGGGGTAGTAGTAGTAGAGCGTGCCCTTGCTGATCCCGACTTCCTGCGCGATGTCGGCGAGGCTCGTCGACGCGACTCCCTTCTCTATGATGAGCTTGGAGGCGCCCTGAATGATCTTCTCGCGATATCCCGTGGTCCCGTCTCGGGTTCGAGCCATAGCCCCTCGCTTTCAGCCGCTCGGCCGGTTGACCCACCTTAGCGAGTCGAGGTGCCGCTGTCAACAAATTTGCCCTTGCGCCGGAATCCGGGTATACTCAGCGATTCATGGAGCAGTTCGCACAGTCCGTCGCTGCGATAGGGTTCATGGTTCTGCCCGCATCGGTGCTTTTCACCGCGCGGCGCATGGAGATCATCGCGAGGGTCAGCCCGGTCATCTGGTGCTATCTGCTCGGCATCCTCATCGGCAATTCCGGGTTGCTGCCCGAGACGGTCATGCCGGCCCAGGAGCTCCTCGCCGAGGTGACGGTCGCCCTCTCCATCCCGCTTATGCTGTTCTCCGCCGACCTGCGAAACTGGCGGTTGATGGGCAGGAAGGCCGGGATCTCGATGGTGCTTGCCGGCCTCTCGGTAACCGTGGTGGTCGCCCTCGGTCACCTCCTGTTCCGCGACATCGTGCCCCGAACTCCCGATCTCGCGGGCCTGCTCGTGGGCGTCTACACCGGCGGCACCCCCAACCTGGCCGCCATCCGTACGGCCCTTCAGGTGGATTCCTCGGTATACATCACGGTTCATACCGCGGACCTGGTGGTCAGCGCGCTGTATATCCTCTTCATAATCACCGCGGCGAAGCCGCTCTTCTCGCGCGTCCTCCGTCCCTTCGTGGCGGACGGCCTCGAGCCGCAACCGGTACCCGGAAGCAGCGGTGTCGGATCCGCCTTCTCCCGCGAGGGGCTTCCGGTGACGCTGCGCGCATTCGTCCTTGCAGCTGTGCTCGTGGGGGCAAGCGTCGGGATCGCCGAGCTCCTGCCCCCCGAGTGGACCACGGGCGCGGTCATCCTGCTTCTGACCACCTTTGCGATCGCTGCAGGCTTTATCCCGGCGGTTCGTGCGCTGCACACGAGCTTCTCCCTCGGTGAGTACATCGTTCTCGTATTCTGCGCGGTGATCGGGTCGATGGCGGACGCCGGCCGAATCCTCAGCTCATCGCCTGGAATCCTCCTCTTTGTCGCGTTCACCGTCGTCCTCTCGCTTGCGCTTCACCTCGCCCTTGCCCGGCTCTTTCGCATCGACGTTGACACGATGATCGTCACCTCCACCGCCGCGATCTGCTCGCCGCCGTTCGTGGGCATGGTGGCGGTCTCCATCGGCAATCGTGCCGTCATCGCGGCGGGCATCACCGCGGGGATCCTCGGCTATGCGGTGGGAAACTATCTCGGGGTGTTCACCGGCGTGCTACTGAGCTCGCTGCCGCTTTGAGCGTTCCGACAGCTTACAAGCGGTCGACGACGGCGTTGTACTTCCTGGAGAGCGGCGGGATGTCGAGGAGCTGTCGGCCGAGCTCGTGCCTGAGGCTGACCAGCCGATCCTCGTCACTCGGGCTCATGAACTCCGAGAGATGGCGAGGCACGCCGAACTCGCGCTCGAGGTAGAGCATGAGCTCGTTCGAGGGCCACACCCCGTGGTAGGAAACCAGCGCCTGTATGACGCGCTCGGCCGCGGTTTTGAGGTCCGGCTCTATCTCCTGAACGAGCGAGAGCGCCGAGCCGAGCTTTGCCTCCCGGCTGAGGGTGCGGTCCACGATGCCGAGGTTCGGTGCGTTGGCGGCCTCGATGGCGTACTGTACCTGTGGGCGGCTCAGCTGCACCGCCCGGTCGAGGGCGAGCATCACACTGACGGCAAGGCTCTTGTATCCATCGGGGCTCATGTAGCGCCGTTCGGTCCCCTCGGCGTCGACGACGGCCCGGAAGAACCGCGGGCTCACCGATACGTCCTGCAGATGCTGATGCAGCTCACGTGAGAGCGTCTTTCGCGCCTCGCCCTCCACCGAGACCGTTCGGCGCCGCAGACGGATGCCATGTCCCGGCTCGCCGGGAGGGAGGAGACGAAGGCGGGATTCCTGCATGGAGCTGCGAATCCGCTGGTAGTCGGCGATGGCGCGTTTGAGCTCGGAGTGTTTGCGCCGCAGATCCACGTTGGCGTGATGAAGCGCCGCGTGGAGCTTGAGCAGGCTCTGCGCAAAGGGCTTTTCGCGCCGGGCCACCTCGCTAGATTTCTCCCGTTTGAACGGATTCAGCGACCGCATCTGTTTTCCGAGGGCGGTGAAATACGCATCCATGGCGGCGTGCACGTTCTCCGAAATGCTTTCCACGTTATCGATGACGGGAAAGGCAGCCGCCACGCGCCGGATATCGGGGGAGTGATTCAGATACTCGGCGAGCGCCCGGAGGCGATTGTTGCGCATGTGGACGAGGTCCCGATACTCCCGGCGCAGGCGCTCCACCCGGCCGAAGGCCGCGCCGAAATGCGGTATGCCGTGGTAGTCGAAGGAGAGAATGGTGAAACGGCGCTCGGCGAGAAGCTCGAATGCCAGGGTGAGCACCTCCTCCACATCGGCGAGCGTCATGAGCTCGGCGTTGTCTTCCTCCCCGGCGGCAAGAGTGCGCTCGATGAAGCCCTCGGTCCGCGGGCGTCCTTCCCGCTTGCTCGGTCCGATCCCCATGAAACGCCGCCTGAGAACGCGCGCCAGCTGCGGGGAGGATTCCTTTACATCCTTGAGATGCTCCTGCAACTCAGGTGCACTCTCCCGGCCTATATCGAGCGCCCGGCGCCACAGTCCCGTACGGCGGTAAATCTCGACCGCTTTGAGCCGCTCGGCCAGGTGCGCGCTGCCGGTGAGGTCGCGGGTCGCCTCTTCGAGGGCGGTGACGGTGGCCTCGGGATTCTCGAGGATGTACTTGGCGGCTACCACCACACGATCGTGGCCGTCATACCCCTCGAGTGTCACGTTGCGCGTGCTCGTGATGAGGTCGGGGATGATGCCCATCACGTGCCGCAGGCGCTCGGCCGCCTCCTCGGCCGGCTGCGCCCTGAAGATACGATAGGCGAGGCGCGTGAGCACCGCAAAGAGGCCCGCCGTGAGAGTATAGATCGCAATGTAGACGAAGAGATTGCCCGGCGGCGGGGTGCCGAAGCCGATGCGATAGCCCAGCGTCAAGGCAAGGTAGGTGACCGGACCGGCGGTCCACGCCAGCTGGGCGGCCGTCCGCGTCCAGGACTCGCGTCGCAGCGCCCGACTGAAACTCTCGAGGTAGCGCTCTCCGACGGAGCGATACTCGCGGTCAGATCCCCCCGCGACGCGGCCGAACTCGACCTCGTGTTCCATCAATCCATGATGTAGCGCATGAACGAGGACAATACCTCGAGCGCCTTTTCGTTTTGCCCGCCCTCGGGCACGATGAGATCGGCGTAGGCCTTCGTCGGCTCGGTGAACTCGAAATAGCCCGGGCGCACAAACTCGAGGTACTGCTTCATCACCGAGTCCATGGTCCGCCCGCGCTCCTTCATGTCCCGCTCGAGACGGCGGATGAAGCGGATGTCGTCGGGCGTATCAACATAGATCTTCAGGTCGATCAGATCGCGGACTCGCTTCTCGAAGAACACCATAATGCCTTCGAACACAATGAGCTTTGCCGGCTCTACCCGCACGGTCTCCTCCGAGCGTCGATGGCGCACGAAATCGTAGGTGGGCATGTCGACGGGCTTTCCGTTCTTCAACGCCCGCAGATGCGCGTACAGCAGCTCGCTGTCGAAAGCCGATGGATGATCGAAGTTGAACTCAGTGATATTGCGGTTGCTCACGTGCTCGGCCGACTTGTAGTAGTTATCCTGCGGAATAAACTCGAAGTCCGGCACGGCCTGTGCAACACTATTGACGATAGTCGTCTTGCCCGCCCCGGAGCCGCCCGTGATTCCTATGATGCGCGTCATTCGGTTTCCTGAGTTTTGAGTCCTGGGTGTAAAGTATAGACGGCGCGCGCCACAACGTAAAGATTGTAAGGTATATAGCAGCGTGTGGGTACAATCAGCAGAACGAAAACGGGCGTAAGGAGA
>CAZWNS010000081.1:0-11315 GCA_964635245.1 uncultured Spirochaetaceae bacterium | reverse complement strand
TTCTGCGTTGACCCGCACCACCGGCGGTGCTACTATGGCGACCCATGGGCAAGAGGCTTCTCATCGCCGGCAGGAATTCGAAGCTCACCGATGAGCTCGTGCGGGAAGCACGTGCGGCCGGCTATGAGGTCATCGCGACACTCGACGATCAGGCCGACGACCGCTCCGATTACGAGGGTCAGCTGCGCTGGGTACGCTGGCGGCGGCGCTCGCCTCTTTCGGCGCGGACCGTCGTGCTGCAGGCGGCCGGCGTGACGGCCGGCTTCGATGAGGCCCTTGTCATCCACAGCCCGGAAGCGGCACGGGAGGCGCTGCACGAGCTTCAGTCCGCGGTCCTCGAGCAGGCGGTTGACGGATCGGTGAAGGGACCGCTGTTCATGCTGCGGGAGCTCATCACGCACTTCCAGAAGCGGGGCGGAGGATCGATCGGCCTTGTGCTCTACCAGCCCGACGGCGAGGTGACCTCCCCCCTCGATGCCTGTACCGCCGGCGGGTTCCAGGGCGTTGCCGGCGGGCTTTTCACCTACTACCGAAACGAGCCGATCACCCTGCGCGGTTTCTCCGCAACGGAGGCCCGGCCGGCGGAGTTTGCCGCCTACATCATCGGGATTCTCGCTGAGGGCAAGGGTGAGGGGAAGTGGAATCGATTCTCCGCCCGGGGCGGCATCTTCTCGCGGGCGCGCTCACGTTGACCACTCGTAGACAGATCGGCTATTGTCGGCACCATGAAGATATGGATGCGGCTTCTCGCCGGGAGCATCATCGGGGTGCTGCTCGGGAGCTACCTTCCCGAGAGCGGCGGTGACACCGCCCGCTTCTTTGCAGACATCACCGAGTACGTTGTAAGCATCGCCCGCTACTTCCTGTTTCCCCTGGTATTCTTCGGCGTGGTCATCGGCACCTCCGAGCTCATGGCGGAGCGCCGTGTGCTGCGCCTCTACGCGAAAACCATCGGGCTCCTGCTTGCCGCCACGGCGGTGAGTATCCTCATCGGGACCGGGGCGGTTCTCGCGGTCTCGCCCGGCCGCATCCCTCCGATCTTCCAGGAAGCCCCGATGCCCGACATACCCGAGCTCGACACGCTGCTCGAGCGGGTCTTTCCCCGCAATCTCTTTGCCGTCTTCAGTCAGGGAGGCGATTATCTTTTGCCGCTTCTCGCGCTCGGTCTCTTCATCGGGCTTGCCCTGCACTATGACCAGTCGGCCGGCCACGGTGTGAGCCAGTTTGCCGATTCGGCCTCCCGCGTCTTTTACCGCCTCAGCGCCTTCGTGGTCGAGATTCTCGGTATCGGTATGATCGCGGTGGCGGCGGCTCTGGTATTCGAGATCCGCTCGATAAACGATTTCCAGATATTCGGCTCACTGGTGCTGACCGTTTCGGTGAGTGTCGGGTTCATCGTGCTGGTGGTCTATCCGGTGATCATCTACTTCTTGATAGATCGTGACGGCGCGTTGCCCTGGCTCTACGCAATGATTGCGCCGCTTCTCACGGGCCTGTTCTCCGGGGACGTGTATTTCAGCCTGCCTACGCTCGAGCGCGTCGGAAAGGAGAGCCTCGGCGTGCCGCGGCGCGCCGGGAGCGCCGTCTTCTCCCTCGCGGCGGTCTTCGGAAAGGCCGGAAGTGCCCTGGTTGCTGCGGCGAGCTTCATCGTGATACTGCGCTCCTACACGGCGCTGGAGATCACCTTCGCGCAGGTTCTGTGGGTGATGACGAGTACCTTCGGCGTCAGCTTCCTCCTCGGCGCGGTGCCGGGATCGGCTGCAATCGTCGCGCTGGCGATGCTCTCCAACCTCTACGGACGCGGGATGGAAGAGGTCTTCCTCATTCTCTGGCCCGCGGCACCCATCCTCATCAGCCTCGGTGTCGTCCTCGACGTGGCGACGGCGGGTTTCGTGGCACAGGTGGTCGCCTCCACCGAGAAGATACGGCGACGGGTGGATCAGTTCGACTTTATCTGAGTGCGGCGGCCGAGCCGCTACGGCGTGAGCCGGAGCTCCAGGTTCGGGAGGATGACGGCCTCGTCGTAGAAATCGACCTCGTACTGCGTCCACAGGTTGTGGACGGGGAGGAATACCCGCAGGTTGAGCCCGAAGCGCAGGCTCTCGTTCAATCGATAGAGAAATGAGCCGGTGATCTCCGGCAGCAGGAAGCGTGCCTCGGAGAAGAAGTACTCGTAGAGTCCGCCCACCTCCGAGCCCTCGATCGGCCGGGCGGGGAGGCGCGCCACCACCGACGGTGAGGCCCCCGCGAGGAGCGCGACGTCCTCCGACAACTGCCATTCGTAGACGTAGGGCATGCTCAGGATGAGGCCGATGCTGCCGGCGATCTCGCCCGCGGCGGTGCCGGTCTCGATCTGCGTCGGTACGGCTTTGCCCGAGGGGGTCTCGAGGTATTCCTGCCAGAAGAAAAACAGCGTGGGGGCAAAGCGCACCCGGGGTGCGAACTCGAGGTCGACGCCGAAACCCGCGGTGACGTTCAGCGGGCTCACGTCGCTTCCCTGCACCGGCTCGCCGTCTGCGTCGGTGGTGTAGCCGTTTCCGATCCAGGCCTGTCCGAGGTGCAGATCGAGCTCGCCGATCTCGAGGGCGCTCGCGGCCCCGGCCGCCGAAAGCAGCAGGGCGAGGATCAACGCTGTGCGGGCGGTCGCGCGGCTCATCTCGTGAGACTAACTATAGCACGCTCTCCGGCGCCCCGCCACGTGAGGCGGTGGCCGCCGCACCGGCGGCTCAGTACGCCCGCGCGAAGACCGCAACGTGCTTCGCGGGCTCGCCGGTGACGATGCACGTCTTGCCGGCGGCCTGCTCCTCGTTTCCGAATTGCAGTACCCGGATGGTCGCCTTGGTGTCCTCTTTCACCTTGAGCTCGCTCTCGGTAGTGCCGGACCAGGGGGCGACGGCGAAGCCGCCGGTGGCGTTGAGGAACTCGCAGAACTCCTCGTAGTTGCCGTCGAACTCGCGGGTGTTTTCCTCCCGGAAGGCGCGGGCGCGCTCAAAGAGATTGGACTGAATATCTGCGAGGAGGTCTCGCACGGCATCGGCAATGCCGTCGATGGGCACGGGGGTTTTCTCGCCGGTGTCGCGGCGCACGAGGACGGCCTTGCCGTCTTCCATGTCGCGGGGGCCGCACTCGACGCGGATGGGTACGCCGTAGAGCTCCCACTGGGAGAACTTGTAGCCGGGGCTTGCCGTATCGTCGGCGTCGAGCTCGGTCCGGAACTCCGCACGCAGTTTCTCGTGGATGCCGCGCGCGTATGCAATCACCTCATCCTTGTTTTTGTTCTTGAAGATCGGGATGACGACGGCCTCGATGGGCGCGAGCCTGGGCGGCACGACGAGGCCCGAATCATCGGAGTGTGCCATGATGAGCGCACCGACCAGCCGCGTGGAGACGCCCCAGGAGGTCGCCCACACGTGTTCGAGCTCACCCGACTGCGTCTGGTAGGTCACGTCGAAGGCCTTTGCGAAGTTCTGACCGAGAAAGTGCGAGGTGCCCGCCTGCAGGGCCCGCCTGTCCTGTACCATGGCCTCGATGGCGTAGGTGTTCACCGCGCCGGCAAACTTCTCCTGCTCGGTCTTCACCCCGGTGAGTACCGGCACGGCCATCCATTCCTCGGCGAAGCGGCGGTAGACCTCGAGAATCCTGAGCGTCTCCTCCTGCGCCTCCTCGGCGGTGGCATGGGCAGTGTGGCCCTCCTGCCAGAGAAACTCCGTGGTCCTGAGAAAGAGGCGGGTGCGTTTCTCCCACCGCAGCACGTTGGCCCATTGGTTGATCAGAAGCGGCAGGTCCCGGTAGGACTGAATCCACTTCTTGTACATGCTCCAGATGATGGTTTCCGAGGTGGGCCGGATCACCAGCGGCTCATCGAGCTCCTCGCCCCCGCCGTGGGTGACGACGGCGAGCTCCGGGGCAAAGCCCTCGACGTGCTCGGCCTCCCGGTGGATGAAGCTCTCCGGGATCAGAAGCGGGAAATAGGCGTTGACGTGGCCGGTTTCCTTGAACATGTCGTCGAGGGCGCGCTGCATGCGCTCCCACAGGGCGTACCCGCGCGGACGGATGACCATCGTGCCCTTCACGGGGCTGTAGTCGGCAAGCTCCGCGTTGAGGACGACATCGACGTACCAGTCTGAGTAATTCTCCTGCCTCGGCGTAATCCGTTCTGCCATGTAACCTCGGATCTGCGTGAAATGTTCGCCATTGTAGGCAGCCCCTTCCGGGCCTGTCAACCTTGGCGACGTGCCGTGACGATGTGCCCGTTTGCCGGCGCAGGCCGCCTGCAGTATCTTCCGCAGAGCGCCCGTGTTGAAGGAGGTTGCCGCGATGGGGAGTCCACGAGATGTCTCACGACGCATGGCCGTTTGGGTGGCTGCACTTCTCGTGCCGGCGGGAGGGTCCGCTTGGGCCCAGGCCCTCGAAGAGCTCGCCGAGCTGCGCCCGGCACCCGAGCTGAGCGCCGAGGAGGTCGTCCGTATCCAGATGGAGGCCTTTCGCAACAACGATGAGGAGGACACCGGCATTGCCATTGCCTTCCGATTCGCCTCACCGGGGAACAGGCAGATGACCGGCCCGCTGTCACGGTTCCGGATGATGATGCGCAACCCCTTCTACCGACCCATGCTCAACGCCGAGGCCGCCGAGATCGGTCTTGTCGACGTGCGCGAGCGCGTGGCGCGCGTGGAGGTGTACACCGTCGCCCCCGGCGGCGAGCGCAATTACTACGCGTTCTTTCTCGGGAAGCAGCGTGGGGGAGAGTACGACGATTCGTGGATGACGGAGGCGGTTGAGGTCATTCCGGACGATGCCGCCGCTCCGGACGGCAGCGTGTAGCCGGTCCGTCCGCGGGCCTTGTTCAGGAACCGATCCCGGTTGTTTCGACCATGTAGCGCACGGTCGTGCCCGACTCGAGCTGCGTTTCCTTCTGCACCACGAAGACCAGGGAAGCTTCGTTCGGGCCGAGGTAGATGTGACTGATTCGATACCGGCCGACGTTCTCGCGGTAGTAGTCGGGAAGCCCCACCGTGCGCTCGCGTGTCGTTCCGTCGGCGAACTCCACAACCAGCTCGATGTGAAAGGCCGCGCTCATGTTCTCGTCGTCGCCGCGGCGTGACTGGATGAGCTCGATCTCGTACCGATTGCCCGTGTTGAAATCCCGAAAATCGATGTTCGACTTCGGTTCTTCGCCGTCGACGAGCAGGTATACGATGCGCCCCGGGAGCAGGTGGTTTATGCCGTAGCGCTCGACAATCTCCGCGCTCTCGCCGAGGAGGGTGTAGAGCGCGCCGCTACCGTCCATTCCGGGGACGAGATCGACGTCGTAGCGGCCCCGGCGGACCCCATCGTCCTGGAAGACATTGCGTTCCACATCGACGGCGTAGAGCTCGGCGAAGGGGGTCGAGGACTCTGAATCGATCCCGTACTGGGCGAACATAAACGTCTCTGCGTCCTCGGAGAAACCGAGATTCACGAATTTCGCGACGTCGCCGGCGCACAGATAGCTCGAGATCAACAGCAGCAGCGGTATCAGTGCGAGTGCGCGTCTCTGCATCAGCTATGCCTCCCTTCTCTAAGAGTATCGAACAATCCGCGCCGCACTATAGTGTTTTTCTCCGCGCCCCGGTTATACTCGTTGCAATGACGCTGGTCGCCCGCAATATTCTCCTGCGCATCGGGCTCCTCCTCGTATTCGCGCTCCTGCTGGGGTTTGTTGCCGCGGCAGTGTTCGTGCTGACCCGCGAGAACGCACCCGCACTGAGCGGGCTCGACGGAGGACAGAGCTGGCTTGCGCTGTCCTGGACGCCGAACAACGCTCAGCTCTACTGGCTGCTCGGAGGACTGCTCGTCCAGGGCCTGGCCTCCTTCATCGGCCTGTGGACCATGCTGCGGCTGTTTCGCAAGACAACCGCCCCGGAGATGTTCTTCTTTTCGGTATTCGTGTTCACGCTCGCCGTCGATCTGATCAAGGCGGGACAGCTCGTCATTCTCATTGAGCAGTATCCGCCGGTCTACGGGGCCATGCTGACGCGCGTCGTCCATTTCGGCCATTTTCTCGGCATATTCTGCCTGTTGAGCTCGAGTCTGTATCTGAGCGGTCTGGAGTACCAGAAGACGGGGATCGTGCTCGGGCTCGCCGCGCTCATAGCGCTGACCCTTGCCTACAGCTTGCCCGTAGACTTGACCCGGCTCTTTCCCAACCTGATGAATCCGGTCGGAGATCAGACGACGATTCAGGTCGTGGCACTGCTTCTCAACATCCTGGTCGTCCTCAACGTGCTCTATGCCGTCGCGGCGGTGCAGGAGCCGGCCTATGTCGTGCTGCTCGGGGCTCTTCTCCTCGTCATCGCGGGCCGCGAGCTCGCGCTCTACGTCGCGTCGCCGGCGGTCTATCTCTCCGCGGTCGGAGCGCTCATTGTGGGCATAATCGTGTTTACCTGGAGAATACGCAGACTGTATCTGTGGCGATGATGAACGCCGGCGGGGCCGGCGGCCTCAGAGTGGCGGCAATCCGGTCGCGATGAGGCCCGTTCCGACGGGCAGGATGATGTTGTCGAGGTCGCGAAGCGGCATTGCCTCGATGGCGGTCGCCGCGGCGGCGACAATCACCGAGCTCCCCGGATCCCGAGTGACGGCGAACGTCGCGAGGAATACGGAGACGTAACAGATCGTGCTGCCCTCGAGGGTTTTCCCGCCGAGCTCAGGAATCGGGTTCATCCCGAGGAGCTTGCCTCCCAACCCGGCGAATCCGTCGCCGAACGCAAGCGCGTATATGGCGATGGCTGCCGCGGGCGCCGGGTAGAGGAACAGCGCGAGCATCGCCCCGAGACCGAGCGTGACCGGTCCGAGCTCGAATCCTTTGCCGCCGTGTGACCGCGAGGCGAGGACGGTAATCCGCGAAACCAGCAGAACCTCCCGGCCGCTCGTGCGCATCGCCTCGGCGCTCGTGTAGAAGAGGGTGCCGGCAGCGAGCAGCACCAGCGTAGTCGTGGGACCGAACAGCAGCGCGAGAGAGGGCACGAATGCTATGAGCGCGTGGAGGGATTTTCTCACGAGCTCGCTTCGAAAGCCGTCGGTGTATGATGTAAGCAGTGCGGTGCCTGTTGCAGGCTGCATCTGAACGAGCGGTTGTTGCATCTCAGCACGTACCCCGGTATGTTGATCTCATGGTCGGTGTGTTCTTACCTGTCCCTGATACTCTTGCAAAACAAATACCAACTTTTCCTCCAAATTTCAAGCGATTAATTTCAAATGAGGCATTAAGTTAGCGCATGGGGCGCGCGTCGGTGGTTCTGTGGAGACGTAGCTGTATGAATTTCTGCACAAAGACTTTCACAAATCACTATGGTGCGGGACTCCGCGCCGCGACAGTCACCCTCCTCATCCTGTTCTCAGCCGCCGTCACGGCGGGCTGTGGTGCGTCGGCGGTAGCCGAATCCCCGCCCCCCGGTGAGCCTTCGGGTGATCCCGGCCCCCCGTCCCGCCCGTACGTCGTCCCCGCTCCGGCCCGCTATCCGGCCGCCCGGGACGCCCACGTCGCATCGCTGGTGTCCGAGATGAGCCTCGAGGAGAAAGTGGCGCAGCTTCTGGTTGTGGCGCTCGTGTCCTCCGAGACCGGCGGCCCGCTGACGGAGCTGGATCCCTCCACCGAGCGGCGCCTCCGCGAGCTGCAACCCGGCGGTGTCGTGCTGTACGGGGGGAACGTGGAGGGCGTTGAGCAGGTTGCCGCGCTCATCTCCGACGTTCAGGCCACCGCCCGCATTCCGCTCTTCGTGGGCATTGATGAAGAGGGCGGACTCGTGAGCCGGCTGCGCCATCTCGGCCCGGGTGTCGCGACGCATCTCCCGCCCGCGGCGACCATCGGCGCCGCCGGCGACCCGCTTCTGTCCTACCGTGCGGGCCGTGCGCTCGGAGCGGAGCTTCGATCACTCGGCTTCAATCTCAACTTTGCGCCCGTGGTCGATGTTGCGGACCCGGGGGGCAACGCCTTCCTTGACAGCCGCACCTATTCGGGCGACCCGCAGGTTGTCTCACGCCTGGCGACCGCCTTTCTCCGGGGGCTGCAGACCATGGGGGTGAGCGCTACGGTCAAGCACTTCCCCGGACACGGCGGCGCGGTGGACGACAGCCACTACGGCACCGCCATGGTTGACGCCCCCGCCGAGCTGCTCTCACGGGTGGACTGGCAGCCGTTCCGGGCCGCGGTGGAGGCGGGAGCCGATGCTATCATGGTGGCACACGTGGCGGTGCCGGCTCTCACCGGTGACGACACCCCGGCGAGCGTATCCGAAGACGTGCTCGAAGGCGCGGCTCGCGGCGAGCTGGGTTTCGAGGGCCTTCTCATCTCCGACTCGGTGACAATGGGCGGGCTTTCCGCCGCACTCGGCGACCGAAGCGCGGCGGTGGCAGTGGTCTCGGCGGGGGGCGACATCGTTCTCACCCCCGCCCGTCCCGAGCGCGCCCGCGATGAGGTGCTCGAGGCGGTTCGTGACGGGCGTGTTGCGGAGAGCCGCATAGACGCCTCGGTGAGGCGGATCCTGCGGGTGAAGCTCGACCGGGGGATTCTCGTGCCGGAGGAGGAGGCGTTCACCCGCCGCTTCGCGAACCTGCAGGAGCTCGATCCGGGGGATGTCCTCGCCGCTGCCGCGCACCGTGAGCTTGTCGAGGAGATTCGACGCCGCGCGGCGGCGAACACGGGAGCCGGTGCGGCGGCGCCGTGAGCAGCGGAAGGGGCGCCGCGGTAGGCATGGCGTGCCGCCGCCGGACGTCGCGGGCCGCGTCGCCGGCCGCGTCGCCGGCGGCGCGGGATCTTGCCGCACCGCGCGTTGCCGCACCGCGTTTGATACAGTACGCTGATGCGAAAAGGAGAAACACCGTGTCCGATCTTGCATTCCCCGAGGGTTTTCTCTGGGGCACCGCAACGGCGAGTTATCAGGTCGAAGGTGCCGTCGATGAAGACGGCCGGGGAGTGAGCATCTGGGATACCTTTTCCCATGCGCCGGGAAACATCATCCACGGTCACACCGGCGACCGTGCATGCGATCAGTATCATCGCTACCCGGAGGATGTTGCGCTCATGCGACGGCTCGGGGCGGGCGCCTACCGCTTCTCCCTCGCCTGGCCGCGTATCTTTCCCAACGGGTACGGGCGACGAAACGAGGCGGGCTTTGACTACTACAAGCGCCTCATCGACGAGCTCGAGGCGGGCGGGATCGAGCCGGTTGTCACCGTGTATCACTGGGATCTTCCCCAGCCGCTGCAGGATGGCGGCGGCTGGACGAACCGCGACACCGCCTACCGCTACGCGGAGTATGCGGCAGAGTGCTATCGGGTCCTCGGCGACCGGGTTCACATGTGGATCACGCTGAACGAGCCCTACTGCTCGTCGATTCTCGGCTACCTCGCGGGCGTGCACGCCCCGGGCCTGCAGGATCGCCCCGCGGCCTACCGGGCCGTGCATCATCTCAATCTGGCCCACGGGCTCGGGGTGCAGGCCTATCGCGATACCGGTCTCGCGGGGCAGGTGGGCATCACCCTCAACATGATATCCCCGCGCCCGGCGACGATGCGACAGGAGGATATCGATGCCGCGGACCGGGCCGCGGACGGCCACTCCCGGATATTCCTCGACCCGATCCTCGGGCACGGTTATCCGCAGCGCCATCTCGACGCGTACCCGGAGATAGAGATGCCGGTGCACTCGGGGGATATGGAGATCATCGCCGCCCCGATCGATTTCCTCGGGGTGAACTTCTACTGGGAAGACGTGGTGGCCGCCGACGAGGAGCACCCCGAAGGCTTTCGGTTCGAGCCGCAGTATCAGGAGACCACCGAGATGGGCTGGCCGGTCACCCCGCGCGGGCTGTACCGGCATCTGCTGTGGGTCCGTGAGCGAACGGGTGATCTTCCCCTGTATGTCACCGAAAACGGCACGGCAATGCCGGACGTGCTGTCGGCCGACGGAGAGCGCTGCCGCGATCCGCGCCGCATCTCCTATCTGCGTGAGCACCTCGAGGCCTGCCGCGATGCGATCGAGGCGGGCGTGCCCTTGCGCGGGTACTTCCTGTGGTCGCTGATCGACAACTTCGAATGGGCCTACGGCTACACCAAACGTTTCGGTGTCGTGTACTGCGACTATGTGAACCTGCGGCGGGTGCCGAAGGACAGCTTCTACTTCTACCGTGACGTGATCGCCGGTCACGAGACATGAGCGGCGGCGGTGCCCGGGGGGGAGCGGCCGCGGGGACCGTAGCGGGCGCGCCGCGCTCCACGGGCCGGATTGCCGCGGAGCTCATCGCGCGGTATGAATAGTGTAAGACGAGGAGTGAAGAGGGAGGGCAGAAGCGATGATGCGAAAGACGATGGTTCTCGTGCTCGTGGTGATGCTCGTGCCGGCCTTTGCGTTCGGCCTGGAGCTCACCCTCGGTGTTCGTGCGGGTCTCGGGCACTTCGACGCCTGGGGCAGTGACTATGGCGATCTTCTCGACGAGGCCGACGCCTCGCGGGACCTGAGCCTCGGCTACACCGGGGGCTTGTACGGTAGCTTTGCGCTCGTCGATACGCTCGCGATCCAGCCGGAGATCTGGCTGACCGGCGGCGGGTACTCCTTCAGCGGGGATGCCGACCGGAGCTTTCGGTCAACCACCCTCGAGACGCCCATCCTCGGCAAGCTGCGCTTCGGCGTCGGCCCGGCAAGCGTCGTCGGATTTCTCGGGCCGAACTTCCGGTTCAAGGTATCCGACTTCGAGCAGGAGGTCGACGGCGACACGAGCGATATCTCCGACGACGATCTGAAATCCGCCGCCATCGGCTCCGTTCTCGGCGCCGGAGCCGAGCTCAACGTCGGTGTCGGAATCCTCTCGGCAGACCTGCGCTACTACCTCGACTTCACGCCGTGGGACGCCTCGAGCGAGGATCTGAACGTGAAGGAGCAGAGCGCGCGGCTCACCGTCGGGTTCGGGTTTCCGATTTTGTAGGCGGCGGGCCGCAGCGTCCATAGATACTCATCGTGCATTGTAGAGGCACAGCCCATTGGTTGTGGTACCGTCATTCGAGATACTTGTATCCCGTATCGCAGAGGATGGTGACCACCTTCGCTCCCTTTCTCAGGAAGCCCATGTCGTAGAGCTTGATCGAGGCAACTACATTTGCCGCGGCGGTAAAACCGACGAACACGCCCTCTATGCGCGCCAGATCGTCTTTCGTCTTGAGTGTCTCTTCGTCCTGTACCGACAGGATGTGGTCGGCCAACGATGCGTCCCATTTCGGCGGGACGAAGCCGTCTATCTTACCCCTGAGGGCTTCCCAAATCTCGGGGCCGGTCCCCT
>CAZWNS010000080.1:3225-11893 GCA_964635245.1 uncultured Spirochaetaceae bacterium | reverse complement strand
GCGAGATAGCCTACGGTAAAGCCGAAGAGCAGCACTCCGAGCGCGCCGAGAGGTCGGGCGAACTCCGCGCTCATCGAAGGCCACGCCACGCCCAGCATGCCGTCGGGGAGCCCGAGCATGATGAACGAGAGGTAGGCAACGATGTGGAGAACCGAGATCGAGAGCAACCCGGCTGTGCGCATACCGTACTCTAACACATGGTCGGGTTCGACGTGTGCATCCGGAACCGGTTCTCAGCCGTGGACATGCAGATGCTCGTCGGTGAGGACAACGCGGTTGCGACCCTGCGCCTTGGCGTGGTAGAGCGCCTGATCAGCCCTGTTGAGGATTCCCTCGAGGGCGTCGTCGGGGCGGGGGATGGTGAGTATCGCGCCGCAACTCACCGTCACGTGCACCGTGGCGCTCTCCGTGTGCATGGGCGTTGCAGCCAGTGTCTCACGAAACGACTCCAGGCGTGCGGTAAACTCGCGATCCACGGAGGGCGCGGTTGTCACAATGGCGAACTCCTCGCCGCCGTAACGCCCGATGAGGTCCGTCTCTCGCCGAAAGCTGTCGGTGAGGACCGCCGCAAGAGCCCGCAGCGTATCATCCCCCACCAGATGCCCGTAGCGGTCGTTCACCGACTTGAAATGATCGACGTCGACCATCGCAACGCCAAGCCGGCGTTCCTCCCGCCGGGCCAGGGCAAAGAGTTGTTGCGCCTGTTCCTCGAAGGCACGCCTGTTGTAGAGGGCGGTCAGCGGATCGTGGGATGCCATCTCTGCCAGCTCGCGTTTCTGACGCTCTATCACTTCGGTTCGTCGCCGCACCGTCTCCTCGAGCTCCTCGGTGGAACGGTTGACCCGTGCGTTGAGCTCCAGCAGAGCGCGAGAGAGCTCCCCGACCTCGTCCCCTCCGGAGGTGTCGATGTCCACCTCCGTGCGACCATCAAGGAGGTGGCTTGCCCGGGCAAGGTCTCTCAGGCGCTTCCCGAGCGAGCGGGCGAGGAGCACCGCGGGCAAACCGGGGATGAGGATGAGCAGCAGGACCGTGAAAAGCGCCCATCGTGTCGTCTCGACAAGGCGTTTGGTGAACGCCGACACGGGAGAGACCAGTACAAAGCTCAAGTCCCCGTGCCGCTGGTGGAATGTGTAGTTGTCGTGGTGCCGATTCAGGATCTCCGTCGAGGCGCGTGCCGCGGTCAGCTCGTGCCGTTGCACCCACTCCCGCGCTTCGCTGAGCGATCGTCCCGTCACTGCAAGAGGCGTGCCCTCCGGGCCGATGAGGGCGAGGCGCTGCGACCCCTCCTCCAGAAGCGGCGCGACATGGGTGTCGGCAAAGCGCTCGAGATCCACCAGGACGGCCACCCGGACCGACGCCCCTTCCGGAGATGAGAGCGTGGCATACGCTCGCTCCCGGTCGCAGGAGAGGACGAAGCTCCCTTCGCGGCTTCGCTCGCTCGTGTTGCAACCCATCATGGATATCCGCTCATCCCCGCAGGAGAGGACGATGTCGCTGATCGAGGGGTTGCTTTCGACAAGCTGTCCCAGATATCTCCTCGCGTCGCGACGGTTGTACTCCCGGAGTATTTCATGGCCCACAAAGAAATTGCGCACCCCTCTGTCCGCTGCGACCATTTCCACTATGGCCTCGGCGCGATCGAGATAGCCGACGTATCGGGCGACGGCGACGGTGCTAACCAGCTGCATATCCCGCTCGAGGTCGGCGTACTCGCCCTCCCGGAATGTCCTGAGAAAGAGGGAGGTCGAAAGGATCGCGGTCACGCTATTGACGAGAAAAATGACGAGAAAGAGCCTCGTGGAGAACTTCACTCGGGGAAATCCTCGATAAAGTCAATGTAGCGCTCGTAGGACATACCGATGTAGCGCTCCACGAGGGAGTCGTATTCGGCGGTTGAGCGGAACGCAACCATCCAACGGTCGAGGGCGCTGTTGAGCTCCGTTGCGTCGAAGGAGCTACCGAACGCGAGCTCTCCGACGCTTTCGCTCAACGGAAAGAGCGGCCGCACCATGCCCCGCAACGTGTGGCTGACGTTGAGCTGATGGAACAGCGAGAACGAATCGAGGACGAAGAAATCTATCGCGCCCAGGGCGAGCTGTTCGGGAAAGAACATGAGGGTCGTCCGCATTCCCGGCGGAAGCAGCAGAAGCTCCACGCTCGCCTCGGCGTCGGTGTGTGCAACAGAGTTGTCGCCGGTCTCCCGGGCGACGATCATTCCGTCCTCCAGGGCAGCGGGCACCCGCCTAAAGCCGACCCCCTGCTCTGAGAGGGCTTCTTCGAGCACGGGCTGGAAGGACATTCCCTCGACCACGGCTACGCGCTTTCCCGCCAGGTCGCGCAGATCGGTTGCCTCGCTCTCGGCCCTGCCGACCAGGATCTCGGTGCTCTCGATGTAGGGTGTCAAGAACAGGAGGTCCTTCCGCTCCTCGTTGACCGTGAGGATTTCGGCATACATGTCGACATCCTCGAAGAGGGAAAGGTGCGCCCGGTCCTCACCACGCTCCCAGTACGCGCTGAAAGAATCCACCGGCTGTACCGCTATCTCAACGTCCAGAGACCGGGCGAATGCTCTCGCCAGCTCGTAGCAGAAGCCGGGAAACTCGCTGTTTCCGGGAGAGTAGATGAGCGTCGAGATCGGCCGTGCCGCCACCTCGAGGACACCCCGATCGCGAATCTGAGCCAGATCCGCCGCTTCGCCCCGGCCGGCAAAGACAAGCAGCAGGAGCAATGTAAGTCGCAACGTTTTGCGGGAGATGGTTGAAGACATGTCGGGACTCCGCTGTAATCCTACCACTCCGCAGGGGGGTTTGTCTTCCGATTGTTGCAGAAACCGCGCGACCACCGCATCACGTTGAAACGCGGGAGCTGGGCGGGTATCATGGTACGAGATGTGAACTGTACTGAGGAAGGTACTTGATGAGACGTCACATAGCACTGCTCGGGCTCCTGCTGGTGGTCACGGTATCCGCGGCCGCCGGCGCGGAGCACGTCGTTGCCGGCACGATCAGCGGTATAGAGGAAGACGGTGAGCTCTTTGTCGCCATCTTCGACGAGCAAGGGTGGGCGGCGGTCCCGGATTTCACCGAGGGCTTCGTGGAGGGACGCTCCTATCGCGTCGAGTCCGGCAGCCGGGTGAGGTTTCGCATCGAAGGCGTACCCAACGGTACATATGCCGTCCGCGCCTTCCTCGACAGCAACGGCAACCAGGAGCTCGACATGGGCGCGTTCGGCCCGAAGGAGCCGTGGGGTGTGTACAAGGCCTCGGGGCGCATCGTCGGGCCGCCACGATTCGACCATCTGGCATTCGAGGTGAGCTCAGATGTCAAGGATGCCGATTTCGAGCTCAGATAGCCCGAGCCCCGATTCTCCGGCGCCGATCCCGAGCCGACAGGCGCGCGTGAGAAGCCACTTGATCCCCCGAGCGACTCATGCTACACCGTGGTCACCGAGCATGGGTGATACATTCGAGCGCATCATCAACCTGTCCCGAGATTGCATTCTTCTCGTTCGTCCCGATTACACCGTAGAGGTGGCCAACGACAGGGTCGGGATGCTCACCGGAACCGACAGGCTCGAGCTCATAGACCGGCCCGTGGCCGAGGTCCTGGGCCGTAATGTCCTCGGTTCCGATTTCCAATCGAACCTCGACCGATGCTTCTCCGGAGAGGAGCTGCGCTACGCGCGGACCTCTCGCGACGGCAATGACGAGGCGCTCGTCGACATACACATGACTCCGTTCCAAAACGCCGACGGCACGGTCACCCACGCGCTGGTGTTTGCACGGGACATCGCCGGATCGCAAGAGCATCACCGCCGCCACGCCGATGCCGAGTATCGGGATCCGTTGACCGGGCTTCTCACGCGTCGGTCCCTCCACATGATCCTCGAGAAAGAGCTCGAAAACGCGCGCCGCTCCGGCGGAAACAACGTGCTGGCACTCCTGTTCATCGCGCTCAAGAACTTCAAACGCATCAATCAGACTCATGGCACCGGCATCGGTGATCTGCTCCTCGAGAACACCGGCATCCGCATCGCCCAGCAGGTGCGAAAGAGCGATTACGTATTCCGCTTCGAAGGCACCAATCTCGTCGTCTTCCTGCCGACGGTAAGCAGGAGCACCGATCCGGCGGTCGTCGCTCAGAAGCTCGCGGACGCCATCGGTGTCCCCTATCGCTACCGGGGCATGGACCTGCGTATCTCGGCCATCATCGGCGTGTCGGTCTTTCCCGACGACGCATCGGACGCGGACACGATGCTGCAACACGCAAACTCGGCCGTCATCGAGGCGGAGGCGGCCGACCGCGGCTTTCAACTCTACGACACCTCGCTTCACGAGCGCGCCATCGCGCGGATGACGCTTCACACCGAGCTTCTGCGTGCCTTCGAGTCACGCCAGCTCGAGCTCTACTACCAGCCCATCGTGAACGCCGATGGGGTAATCCAGGGTGCGGAGGCGCTCATTCGGTGGCATCACCCCACCCGTGGGCTCGTCACTCCGCCGCACTTCATGCGCCTCGCCGAGGAAACCGGGATCGTGCGAGCCATCGACAAATGGGCCCTGTACAGCGTGTGTGAGCGCATCTCCGAGTGGTCCCGGGTTTACGGCATCTTCGTATCGATGAACATCAGCGCCCGCGAGCTCGAAGACGAGGACCTCACCGACGTTCTCTCCGCCGCCATGACGGGGGCGGGAAACGTCCCGGCCGGAAGATTGAAACTCGAGCTCACCGAGAGCGGCTGCATGCGCGACCCGCGGAAGTCCATCACCCGGATCCGCCGTCTGAAAGAGCTCGGCGTCGATGTATGGATCGACGATTTCGGCACGGGGCAATCGAGCTTGAGCTATCTCAAGCGTCTGCCGGTTCCCGTTCTGAAAATCGACAAGATCTTCGTCGATGACCTCGCACACAGCGCCGACGACCGCGACTATCTCGCGAGCATCCTCGCCGGTGTGCGCTCGCGCGGAAAACAGATCATCATCGAGGGGGTGACCACCGCCGCCCAGAAGGAGATTCTCGTGGAGATGGGTGTGCGGTGGATGCAGGGGTATCACTTTGCCAGGCCGCTGCCCGCCGATGAGTTCACCACGCTGCTCGCCGCAGGCCGAAGCATCCCGTAAAACGAACTTGTGATCGGGACATAACTGCAGTATGCTTCAGCTCAGAATATGCTGGACCCTGTGGTATGGAGGAAGAACGTGAAACCATTCGGCTATCTCGCTATTGCGCTCGCAGCGCTGGCGCTCATCGTATCGTGCGCCGGCGGTGCGGAAGAATCCGCTCCTGAAGCGCCGGCGGAGCAGTCCGGTGCTCCGAGCTGGTACCTGAATCCCCCCGCCGCCGAAGATGCGATCTATGGCGTCGGCTCGGCGAAGATGTCTTCTCTCGACACCTCGCGTCGCATGGCCATCAGCCGCGCCCGTGAGGACATCGCCTTTCAGATGGACGCCCAGATCGAGGCGGCAATCGTCGACTACGCGCAGGAAAGCGGCGTCGATGACAACAATCAGGTCATCAGTTTCGTGGAGAACATCTCCCGGCAGGTGACCGAGGCGACGCTGCAGGGCACGCGACCGGAGGAGGTCGATCAGGGCCCCGACGGCACGATCTACGCCCTTGTCTCCTTCCCGAAGGGCAACTACCGCGACGAAGCGGCCGAAGCCTTCGAGCGCAACGAGGACGCCGCCTTCGCGGAGTTCAAGGCTGAGCAGGCACTCGATTACCTCGACCGGCAGATCGAAGACGAGTAGAGAGAGCCCCGGGTCCCGGCCGGCGGATCAGCCCGCATCGCTGCCCGCCGGCCGGCCGGGCTCTCCCCGCACCGATCCTTCCGCGCGATTATAGTCTGAAAAAGCGCCGGGTGCGGCGCACGATACGCTCGATATAGTCGCTGACGAAGTCGCTCGCCGCCTGATCACTGCGACGCATCGTTTTGAGAAAATCCTCGTTCTCGAGGCGGCGGTCGAGCATCACCTCCGCGAACTTGTCACTGAGCTCCGGCACCTCACGGAGAATCGGCGCAAGCGCCTCCTTTGTGACCTCGATCGCCGTTACCGGCACGAGCGCGGTGACGGTGGCGGTGCGCGGCTCACCGGTGAGAAGCGACATCTCGCCGATGACGTCGCCCGCACCGAGCCTGGTCATCTCCACGTCGGTCTTCTTCGGTGATCGCTTGGACACCTGCACGGCGCCCGAGGTGACAATGAACAGGGACGAGCCCTTCGTCCCCTCCTCCACCATTACATCTTCGGGATAGAACGTCCGCGGGACGGCCGATTCGGCCACGCGCATCACCTGCTCGTCATCGAGAATCGAGAACAGATCGAGTCGCCGCAACTCCTCTTCGACCGACGGGACCTCCAGCTTGCGCTCCGGCAGGTCCTCGGTGGCGACCTCGTACTTCACCGACGCGGTGCCGATGCCGGCGCGAGTGAGATAGGTGTGGATATTCAGGTAGAGATCGGTGCGCCCGGAGAAGTGTGCCGGAAAATCCTTGAAGCGCACGTACACGATGTAGACGTAGGGATTGCCCGACGCGTCGGCGATGTTGACCACCGGCGACGGTGCCTTTCGAACCGCCGCACATCCGAGCGCGGCCTCGAGCAAGAGCTGCCGGACGGTGACCGGATCGTGACGGGCGTCGACGTGAACTTCGAACCACTGTGCGTAGATCCGGGTCGGCTTGGAGTAGTTGTGAACGGCAATACTCGATGCCGTACGGTTCGGCAGCACGTAGCGGCTTTCGTTGAAGGACTTGAGGTAGATCGCCTGCCAGGAGATGTCGGTTACTTCACCCTCGGTCCCGTCGGCGAATCGCACCCAGTCACCCACGGTGAACGGGCGCTCGAGGGTCAGTGAAATGCCGGAGAACAGATCGGACAGCACATTCTGTAACGCAAGACCGACGACGCCGACGAGCACGCTCGTGGAGACGAGAACGCTGCCGGCCTGCCGCTCGAACACGGCCACCAGGATGACGGCGAACGCCACGAAGTACAGCCCGATCGCGACGATATGCTGAAGAATCCGCGGCGCCTCCCGCCCGTACGTCCGCACGAAGTGGCGCTGCCACAGAAAGCGACGCAGCAGCCGCGCCGTGAGCCAGGCAACCGCCACGAAAAACACAGCCCAAATGGCCCGGGTGACGATCACCGTCTCCGCCAGCGCGCCGCCGGCTGCTCCGATCACGATATCGAGGGCCACGAAGAAAAGCGGGACAACGACGACGTCCGCGAGGAGAACGACGGTGGGCACCCACGCCGCCTCCGTGCGGTTGCGGATGCTGCGGGTCACGGCAAGGTAGACGAATAACACCCCCACCGGAATGAGCCAGGAATGACTCGGGAGGGCCCACACTGAGCGCAGAAGCTCGTACACGGCAGTCATTGGCTTCCTTCTTACACCCGATCGCGCTTCGTGGTGAAGGGCCGCCGGGAAGGACGGGGGTGCACAGCGCGGTACGACGGTATTATCATTACAGGGGGAGGACATATGAGCGAGACGAGCACAGCCCCCCGCAAGGCTACGACCCCGCGCACGAAGAATCGATACCGTCGAAAGATCGAACGATTACTCGACGGCACCGACATCCGCATCAACGGCGACAGACCCTGGGACGTTCAGGTGCATGATGAGCGTTTCTACAGGCGCGTGCTTGCCGAAGCATCACTCGGCCTCGGCGAGGCCTACATGGACGGATGGTGGGACTGTGAGCGAATCGACGAGATGCTCACCCGCGTGTTACAGGCCGGGCTCGACCGCAAAATGGTAGCCCGTATTCTTGCGCTCGACGTCATTCGGGCGAAGCTCGTCAATCTGCAGAGCCCGAGGCGGGCGTTCACCATCGGCGAGCGCCACTACGACATCGGGAACGACCTCTACGAGCGCATGCTCGACTCACGCCTCACCTACAGTTGCGGGTACTGGAAGAACGCCGGGACGCTCGACGAGGCGCAGGAAGCAAAGATCGACCTGGCGGCGCGCAAGCTCGGACTCGAGCCGGGGATGCGCGTGCTGGACATCGGCTGCGGCTGGGGCGGCGCGGCCCGCTACATGGCCGAGCACTACGGCTGCGAGGTCGTCGGCGTGACCGTCTCGCAGGAACAGGTCGACTACGCAAACGAGCACAAGGGCAACCTTCCAGTGGATATACGGTTGCAGGACTATCGCGAGCTGGACGACACCTTCGACCGCATCGTCTCGATCGGAATGTTCGAGCATGTGGGCGTCAAGAATTACCGCACCTTCATGGAGACCGTGCGGAACCTTCTCACCGACGAGGGCCTGTTTCTGCTTCACACGATCGGCGGCAACCGCTCGGTGCAGCAGGGCGACCCGTGGATATCCCGCTACATCTTTCCGAACTCCATGTTGCCCTCGGCGCGGCAGATCACCTCCGCCGTGGAGGAGATCTTCGTGCTCGAAGACTGGCACAACTTCGGCGCCTACTACGATACCACGCTCATGCACTGGGTCGAAAACTTCGACGCCGCATGGCCCGAGCTTCGTGAACGCTACGGCGACCGCTTCTACCGCATGTGGAAGTACTACCTGCTCTCCTCGGCCGCCGGCTTCAGGGCGCGGAAGAACCAGCTCTGGCAGATCGTTCTCTCACCGAACGGCGTCGCCGGGGGGTACGAGTCGATCCGGTAGCGTCCGGCGGCGGGCCG
>CAZWNS010000080.1:0-3125 GCA_964635245.1 uncultured Spirochaetaceae bacterium | reverse complement strand
GTCGCGAGGTCGGAGGAAAGGAACACGTACACGCGCGTGTCGTCGCTTCCCACGGGTTCCGAAAAGGTGCGGTCAACGCGCACCACCGCGCCGACCCCTGCCGAAAGCGGGAGATGCAGGAGCGTGAAACGCCCCTCCGCCTCCATCCCGAAGAACAGGCTGTCCTCGGGTTCCACCCGTCCGGAGCCCGCGTCGATGTAGAGGGCGCTCTCGGCGTAGAGGGTCGCGCCGAGACCGAGGAGCGCCGGCTTGTAGGGCCTCACGCCCGGAAGCGGTCGGTCGTACACTCCGAGCGGTATGCGATAGTCGAGGCGCCCGTCGAGCTTGATGTCGGCATCACCGGACTCCCAGTCCGCACCCGACGGCGCGGCGAGAAGCCCCGCCACCGAGCCGGACGTGCTGCTTACGCCGTTCGCACGGAGCCCGGCGAGGTGATGTCCCGGTCCCGTGGGCAGACGCACGCCCGCTCCGAAAAACGTGTCGATGCGCGGTTCGGCCGCGTCGAGAACCGAAGGCGTGTAGCGGGCTTCAATCTCGGCGTCGGCGGCAAAGCCCCCGAAGTAGGCGGCCGGGGGAGAGAACGCCGCATGAGCGATGCGTGCGCCGAGCGAGAGATCGAGCTCACGATGCGGGGTCGCCTCCTCGAACGTTTCCGACGCGGCGAAGGCGTCCTCCGCCTCTCTCTCCGTCTCGAGGGCGGCGCCGACCGCGGTGGAGAGACCGGAGGTCGCTGAAGGGTGGCGCGCGTACCACGGCACGGCCGATGCCGATATCCGGTTCACGATGCCGGCCTGGTAGGTATCGTCGGAGCTCGGCCGATAGCGGTAGTCGAAGGCGTAGGCGAGGGTCAGGGGCCCCGGGGCGTAGCGGGCTTCGAGGCTCGCCCGCGGCTGGAGGGCGGCTGCATCCACCGCCAGGACCGAGTCCCAGCTCGTGCGACCGAGGATGCCGGCCCCGTAGAGATAGACGCCCGCGGGCAGTCGAACCGTGTCATCGGTGTCGGCGTAGAGCTCGAGATAGGGGGCCCAGGCGAGCGGTCGCGGCACGTCCCGGTATGGGCGCGGTTCGGGAAGCGGCGGGAGCTCCGCCGGCGCGGGGACAGGCTCGGCGGCGGGCACGCCGTCCCGCGGGCGGGAGGGGGCGGCCGTGTCGCCGGGGGCGGCGGCGTCGCCGGGGGCGGCGGCGTCATCGGCGCCCGGAACCTCGCTCTTCGTCTCGGCGAGCCGGACCACGTAGCCCTCGCTCGTGTAGCTCCCGTAAAGGAGCTCGGCGCCGACCGGCACTCCCGCCCAGGCGGCGATGCGATCCTCCACGAGCAGAGTCTCGGTCTCCGAGGGCAGGTGATAGGAGTAGAGACTCAACCGCCCGTCGCGGTCGGAGGAATACAGGAGCGTTTCGGCATCGGCGAAACGCGGCAGGTACTCGCCCGCCGGGGTGCGAGCACCAAGGGGGCGCACCCCTCCTTCCGCGCCCCCCCGGCCCTCCTCGAGGAGCATCACGTCCTGAAAGCCACGGCTGTGCTCGACGAACGCGATACGCTCGCCGTCGGGGGAGATCCGCGGCGTGTACACCGACGCTCTCTCAGGCTCGTAGAGCACCTGTAGATCGCCCGTGGCCGTATCCACCTCGACGAGGCGGCTGTAGGAGCCGCGCCCCTCCACCGCGAGGAGGCGGGAGCCGTCCGTGGAAAGCGCCGGATGCCACAAGCGGCGGCCGGTCGCGACCCGTCGCCCCGCGCCGGCCGCACGGGCCCCGCCGGCCGCGCGGGTCCCGCCGCTCCCCTCGCCCTCCAGGTCGTAGAGCCACAGCTCGGAGTAGGAGACGGATCCGGCCCGGTGGCTCGGCGCCTGCCGAGTGATAGCGACGGCGAGGCGGGAGCCGTCCGCCGAGACGTCGAAGGAGAAAGGATCGGTCAGCCGGACCGGTAAGACGAGCTCACCGTCCCATTCAGCTTCCGCCCCCGAGCCGGAGAGGGACGCCGTAGCGCTTCGGTAGATGCCGGCGCGACGGTCGACGGCGTCGACGTAACCAAAGAGGCCCTCATCGGTCGGTATCGGCAGATACCAGTCCCCCGCGGCCTCGGGGGACACCCGCGGCCCCGTGCTCATGCGCGCGTCCGGCGCAAACCGCCGAATGAGGTCCGCGTGCATATCCGCGTAGACTTCCTCGACATCGTCGCCGGTGACCCTCCGTATGGCCCGTCCCACACCGAAAAACGGTACTCTCTCGAACTCCCGGTGTATTCGTGCGAAGGTGGCCTCGCCGTAGGCACGCATCAGGTAGTCGGCCATGGCGTAGCCCGCGGTGTAGATCCGGCCTCGCGGAGCAAAGGCGGATTCGTAGGAGGCCTGCTCGAGGGACCAGAGCTTCCCCTCGAGCACCGGCGCCTTCACCTGCATTTCAAAAAAGGGATTACGGCCGCGCCCGCCGGCTGTGAGGCGGGTCTCATTGAGTGTCGTCGGCGCCTCGACATACCAGCCCGGCATGAAGGGAAAGGAGAACACGGAGATGTCGTGGCCGAACACACGCGAGAGGCCGCCGAAAAAGCCGGTGCGATCGGAAAACTGCACGAAGTGGGTGAGCTCATGTGTGAGGAGCAGTCGGAGCCAGCTCTCGTGTCGGGCACCCAGCCACACCCCCGACGGGCTCGTGACAAAGAGCGTTATGTGATGGGGAAACGGCGCGTAGAAGCCGTTCGCCGTCGCGGTTCGCCCCCGGATAACCACCGGCACCGTGTCGGGGTAGTACCCGAGGGTCGCCGTCACATCGTCGTAGACATCCTCGGCGAAGGAGAGGACCTCTCGGGCCGCCGTCTCGTCACGCGGCTCGTAGATGATGCGGAAGTGCTCGGTGCGCACCTCCCGCCGGCCGGCAAACGCGACCTGCGAATCGGGAGCGGATGCGTCGGACGCGGGGGCTTCAGCCGCGGCGGCGCCGGGGCCCACAAGCGCTGCGAGCACCGCGAGGCCGAACATCAGGAGAGCCACGGCGGGTGCCGCCGGGCGGCGGCTGCGCAGTCGGCGCAGTCGGCACGGGAAAAGGTCCGTCATACATCCAGAGATTCACGTGATCGGCGAAGATGTCAATGGGAAAGGTAGGCCTCCACCGCGCGCGCCGCCGGGCTC
>CAZWNS010000079.1:0-11960 GCA_964635245.1 uncultured Spirochaetaceae bacterium | reverse complement strand
AGCTGTGGGTCTCGGGTTCGAATCCCGGGCGGCTCATTCTATTCCGACGCGCAGCCAGTGCCTCCTGGCGATGCGCCGGGAGGCGGCTGCGCTGAGAACCGTTAGCGGTCGGCTAGTGTATCTCCCCCAAGAACACGCGCGATGATCTCTTCGGTCTCCACGGCGGCGGTGTCCATGACCCTGGCGATGACGCCGCCGAACGGTTTTGCCATGAGCTGGGAGTTCATTCGGGAGATGTACGTCGTTCCGCCGGTGGTCTCGTAAATCGCCACGCGACACGGCATCATCGGCGAAATGGTACGCGCATCATCCACGGAGAGTACCTCGGCCGAATAGCGCGAGGAACACAGCTCGAAGATCTTGACGGCCGCTACCTCATGCCCGTGACCTTCGAGTATTTCCTGCATGTCGTGGGTTACCAGCACGCTCCACCCACCGTCCTTCACTTCCTGCTCGAGCCGCTCAACGGTTTCCTCGAAGCTGTAAGGGCTTGCGTCCTCGAGCATCATGAAGGCGGGCATGCTGAAGTAGCCGACAACGACGGTGAGAATGATACCTGCGATCAGCGAACCTGCACCAACGGCAATGAGTTTCCTATTCATCTCGCGCCTCCTATATAAAGCAAAGTTAATATAAATGCTCATACATGCACCGTCAAGGTCCGAAGCCGGTATCGCCGGAGAGACGGGTGCTTCGCGGTGCTCGCCATTCGCACCTTTTTTGCATTGCGGTCCAACGTCTGATGCAACACACGAGCACCCTGAATAGTGAGGAGGATCGCATGGATTTGAAAGAAGCGTTACAGACGGCAATCAAGGGAGAAGTCGAAGGAAGAGAGCTCTACAGGGCTGCGGCGGAGAAGACCGGCGACAAGAAAGCGAAGGAGATCTTCACGATGCTCGCCGATGAGGAGCAGAAGCATTATGACAGCCTCGTGCAGATGGCGCAAGAGTATGCTGAGGGAAAGAGTATCTCGACTCCCGATCTGCCCGCGCCCAATATCGGAATGAAGCTCGAACTCGAGTCGGAGAACTTCTACCGCGAGGCTGCCGGAGAAGCCGGTGACCAAAAGGTCAAAGACCTCTTCAACCGCCTTGCCGACTGGGAGAACGGACACTTCGAGACTCTGCGAAAGCAGGTCGGTTTCTTCAAGAGCTATTACGAGAATAAGTACAGCTTCTTCAGGTTCTAGTCCGACGTCTCGGGCGCGGGAGTCCGTTCTCCCGCGCGAGCCCGATCGCCGCCTGGCCGTTTACCGCAGCGATCGCTTCGCAGTTCCGCCTAATTCGAATACGCCACAATGAGAATCAACGGCCGCATCTCGAGCCCGTCGTTGGCCACGGTGTTTCCGGCACCGGTGAAGTAGGCGATGAGATCACCGAGTGCGAGGGAAACCGACCAGCCCGCGGCGCTGTGGTAGCCCATATCCAGCCCGAACATTGCGGCTACCGTGGGATCAACCGAGACGTCTTCTTCCGTGTCGAGATTCGGCGGGTTGGGGCGAGTGGCGGTGATCTGCGCGTCGAGAGCAGTGCCGGAGAGACCGACGAGACCGAGCACATACGGGGTGATCTTTACCGTCCCGAGGATTTCGAGGGCCGCGGCGATCCCGCCTGAAACCGCGGGGATGAGCCCGGTACCACTGAGAGACGACTCGACGGTGTAGCCGCCGCTTTCGACTGTCTCCGGTTCGACGTTGCCGCTGTAGTAGAGAAGCTGCGGACCAATGAAGGCGGGGATCGAGAGCATGCGCGACTCGTAGAGCTCGTAGCCGACGCCGCCGAGGAGAGAGGCGAGCGAGTAGTCGATGTCGGCGCCGACGCGCTGATCCACACCATCGTAGGGCTCGAGCTCAACGGCACCGGTGATCCGCATTGCCGAAGCGATTCCGTAGAGCAGCAATCGATCGGAGCGAGCGGATGCAACGCCGGCACCGACCGACCATCCGCCGAGGTTGTCCGAACCGACCTCCGGGTCCTCGTGGACCTGGTCGATTTGAAACAACGCCGGAGACACGACAAAGCGCAGCTCTCCCTCATCGAATCCGGTCATCGGCGAGAACGAGTCGGCGATGATCATCTCCGCGACGCCGGTAATCGCGCTCACGGCCTCCTCCGTGGCGTCGGACATACCGTAGTCGGGTTGAGCGAACACGGGAGCGTTCCACAGGAGGGTGCCGAGCAGCATGACGGTCGCCGGGACAAAGCCGAGCCGCCTGCGAACCGCAGAATGCGTCATGAGCGGCTCCCGCTACATCGCCGCCGCGGCGTCGTAAATCTCATCGATGAGCTCGCCTATCGACTCCTCTTCCACCGCCGCGAACGCCACGCGCAGATAGCGGCCGGCGATGGAGATCGTGCCGATCCCCCGGTCGAGGAGGGCCTGCCTGAGCGCTTCCGCGTCCACCTCCCCGCAGTCGAAGCTCATGAAGTATCCGGAGTTGAACGGGAGCACCGTCAGCGGAGAGTCGGGGCTGTCGCTGCGGCGGCTCTCGAGCGTGGCTTTCAGCGCGCGGTAGCGGCCTTCGAGTATGGTGCGGGCATCCTGCTTCTGCCGCTCGTAGGCCGGGTCGTCCATTATCTTCAGCAGCATGTGCTGTGAGAGGTTACTGGTGTTGGAGACTACCGCGCGCAGCGACCCGATCGTTTTCTGCTCGAGCGCGTTGATTGCGTCGTCCCCGAGCCCGGGCGAGGCGTAGGTGAGAAAGCCGACGCGCAGTCCCCAGGCAAAGTCCTCCTTGGTGGCGCCGTCCACCTTGGCGGCGAGGATACGCTCGTGCGCGGTTGAGAGCGGCGCGAAAATGGACTCGGTCTGCAGGCCCGGCTCGAAAAAGAGCCCGAAGTAGGCGTCGTCGGCGACGACAAGTATGTCCGTTCCGTCGTCGGCGAGGGCGGTGAGCCGCTCGAGGACGGCACGGGCCTCGGTCTCAGTCGGTGTGTAACCGGTGGGATTGTTCGGAAAGTTCAGTAGAATGACGACCTTACCCCGTACGGCGGCGGCCTCCCGGCAGGCGGAGTCGAACCCCTTCACGTTGAAACCTGCCTCATCGCTGAAGAAGGGGAAGGTCATGATGCGCGCCTCTTTTCGATGCTCGAGGATCAGACGATAGTTCCCCCAGAACATGTCGGGCATGACCACCGGGTCGCCTGCGTCGACGAAGAGCTCGGCGAGGTGCACGATGCCGTTGGTGAGCCCCGCGGTCACGAGCGGCGTCGACGTTCTGACGCCCGCAAGCGAGGGGTTCTTCTTCACCATTTCCTCCTTCCATCGCGAGCGCAGCGCAGCCACCCCGGGGGTCGGCGCGTATGCGACGCTCTCGGCAGGGCTGAAGGCGGCGCTTACCGAGGCTGCCGCCGGGAGAATCATGGGTGCGCCGTGCCGGTAGGCCATGCCGGCGGTGGCGTTGAACCGATGCGCGCGCTCCTTTGCCTCTGCCGATTGAGCGACAATGCCCTTCGGAAAGAACAGGCGGCGGCCCGTGGGGGAGAGCAGGCGATGGGCGACGGTGCCTTCGAGTGATGCGTTGAGGGATTCGGCTAGTGGGTCCATGTCCATACTATAGTGAAAGACTCCCCGTCACTGCAATCGGGAATCGAGTGGGTCCGGTAGAACACGCCGCCTTGCGACGCCGGGGCAGGCCCACTACAATGCCGCACATGGCCGACACCACGCGAGAGCTTCCCGCCGGCTACCGGGAGTTTGCCACGTTCGACAGCCGGACGAACCCCGTGAACCGCCGGGTTTCCTACATCCTCCACTTCGCATCGGCGATCTTTTTCGTGCCCCTGTTCGCGGCGGTGACCGTCGCGGTGCGGCCGGGGCGCCCGCTCGATCCCGTCGATTTGTGGTCGGTCTCGGTTCCCGGCCTGGGCATCATCGGCGCGCTCGCGCTCATGTTCTTCGCGGTGGTCGTGGTGATCAACGGGCACATGCTTCTGCATGCCGCCGCCATACGATACCTCGGCGGCGCGGAGCCGCGGATCACCCCGCGCCGGATTACCGTCTCAGTGTCCTCGCCCGACTGGTTGGTACCGAAGAAGGCGATGGTACTAATCGCGGTGGCGCCGTTTTTCGTCATCTCGGCTCTCGGCGCGATTGCCATGTCCGTGGTGTCCTCATCGGCCCTTGGCTGGATCTTCGTCCCGCTGGTTGCCAACGGCATCACCACCGCCGGCGACGTGCTGACGCTATCCTGGATCTTCGTCACCCCCGCAGACGCGCTCTTTCGCTATGACGGAGCATCTCTCACCGCCTACGCGCCGCCCGGCCGACACGGTTGACAGGGCCCCGACTCAGCGCTACAATCACCAATGTTTCATGATATAAACTTACGTTTACATAGTGAAACAATATGGCGGCGCGAGGGCTTCAAGCGCCGGGAGCGCCTCGAGAGACGCGTGTTTCTCGTGAACATCGGCAGGACCGGAGCGAAGGTAGAGCGATGGAGCGGATCGTCGTACTCGACGCCTATGGCGTGAATCCGGGAGATCTCAGTTGGGAGCCCTTCGAGCGGATGGGCCGTCTCACGGTATACGAGCATTGCGCCCCCGGCGCGCTCGTGGAGCGCGCCGGGGGCGCGGGCATTCTCCTCGTGGACATGTGCGCGATCGACGACGCAGCGCTTTCCCGGCTGCCGAATCTCCGGTACATCGGTCTCTTTGCGACCGGGCACGATCAGGTGGACACCGAAGCCGCACGGCGCCGCGGCATCGCCGTGGCCAATGTCCCGGAGTATTCCACCCCCTCGGTTGCACAGATGACCTTCGCGCTGCTGCTGGACCTCACCAATCATGTGGCGGCGTATTCGGATTACGTGGCGCGCGGAAACTGGAGAGCCCATCGGGAGTTTCGCTACATTGATGGTCCGCTCATCGAGCTTTCGGGCAAGACGATGGGAATTCTGGGTGTCGGGACGATCGGGGCCGCGGTCGCACGCATCGCCCGGGCGTTCGGCATGCACGTGCTTGCCTGGAGCCGACGCCGCAAGCACGTCGACGGCATAGAGGTGCAATGGGCGGAGCTCGATGAGGTGCTTCGACGCTCGGATGTCCTCTCGCTTCATCTGCCGCTGACGGAGGAGACAGCGGGAATTATCAACGCCCGGCGTCTCTCGCTCATGAAGCCGGGCGCGTTCCTGGTGAATACCGCGCGGGGGGGCCTGGTTGTCGATGAGGATCTCGCAGCGGCGCTTCGCGACGGCCGGATCGCCGGTGCCGCTCTCGACGTCCTGGGGCCGACCGAGCCGCCGCCGGCCGACAACCCCCTGCTTTCCGCGCCGAACTGTACCATTACCCCCCACGTCGCCTGGGCGACCCGTGCCGCACGCGAACGGTGTTTACGAACGGCCGCTGAGAATCTAGAATCGTTTCTGCGCGGTGAATCACGAAACCGGATCGTGTGAGTCGAGGAGGAGTCATGCGCTACACCGTCAGGGGAACGCAGGTCAGCTACGGAGAGGCCATCGGGATCATGGCTGTCGAGAACTACGCCCCGTACGTGCCCGGTGACACGGCGAACGCCTCGAGCTACGACTTCCCGGTCCGCTTCGAGCGGCTTCCCGGTTCCACCCCGGCGCGGCTCTTCGCCCACGACGAGAGCCTCGTCGATGCCGCCGTCGAGGTCGGGCGGAAGCTTGTCGGGGAAGGCGTGCGCGCGGTCACCGGCGACTGCGGATTCCTCGCCCTTCACCAGAACCGCATTGCCGCTGAGCTCGAGGTGCCGGTGTTCATCTCGAGTCTGCTGCAGCTCGACTTCATCGACAGGATCACGGGACCCGCGGGAAAGACGGGCATTATTACGGCCACCTCAGCTTCGCTCGACAGGCAGCTGCTCGGGGAGGTGACGAGCGTGCCGGACGACCGCCTGCGGATCGAGGGGCTCGAGGAGAAGCCGGAGTTCGTCGCGGCGGTGTTCGACGAGAAAGGATCGCTCGATACCGACCTGGTGGAGGCCGAGGTGCTCGAAGCCGCGCAGGCCCTCACCGAGGACGGGACGGTGCGGGCGATCCTCCTCGAATGCAGCCTTCTGCCGCCCTACGCCGCGGCGGTTCAGGAGCAGACCGGGCTTCCCGTATTCGATTACAACACGATGATCAACTACGTCTACAGCGCGGTCGTGCGCCGGCGCTTCGACGGGTTCATGTAGCGGCGGCGGCGCCCGCGCACGCCTCCCGCGCGCTACTTCACGAAGAGCTTCTGCGGATACTCGATGAACTTTTCGCAGCCGTCCTCCGTAACGAGGAAGGGCTCGCTGCACTCGAACCCGTAGGTGTCGAGCCAGATGCCGGGCATGAAATGGATGGTCATGCCCGGTACGAGCTCGGTCTTGTCGGTGGGCCTGAGGCTCACGGTGTGCTCACCCCAGTCGGGCACATAGCTCAGCCCGTAGGAGTATCCCACCCGCGAGGGCTTTTCCACGCCGCCGCCGGCTATGGATTCGCGCCACTTCGCCTCCACTTCCTCCGCGGTTACACCCGGCGCGATGAAGGCGAGGGTCCTGTTGAGTCCCGTGACCACGGTATCCGCCGTCCGTTTCAAATCGTCGGGCGGCGTGCCGAGATACGCGGTGCGCGACAGCGGGGCGTGGTAGCGGTAGCGCGAGCCGGCCAGCTCGAGGAGCACGACGTCGCCCTCCTGGTATTTCCGGTCAGGGTCGAAGGTGAGATGTGCGGTGGAGGTGCGCTCGGCGCTCGGGATGATGGGAAAGATGGCAGGGGAGTCCCCGCCGTACTCGTCGGTGCCCCGGATCTGTGCTTCGACCACCTTCGCCGCGACGTCTTTCTCCCAGGTCCCCACCGTGATGTGCTCGAGGGCCGTGTCCATCACGTTTCGGCAGATTCGGGCCGCCTGCCGCATGTAGGCGATCTCCGGATCGGATTTCACGGTCTTCACCCAGTTCACCAGGTTGTGGCCGTCGAGAATGCGCGTTTCGGGAAGCTCTTCCTGCAGCGTGAGCAGCATGCGCGCGGAGAACCAGTAGTTGTCCATCTCCACGCCGAGGCTGCGGCCGGCGAGGCCGCGCTCACGCAACAGCCCGGCCACGAAGACCATGGTGTGGGTGTAGCGTGACTGCACGTACTCGTCGGGATAGCCGACAATGCTCTCCTCGGCGAGCCAGGTGGTCAGCCGCGCGCCGTTGGCGTCCTGCTGCCGGCCGAACCAGATCGGCTCCTCTCGGTCCAGGGCTACGATGACGCCCTGGTGCACGTAGAAGCTCCACCCGTCGTAGCCGGTGAGATAGTTCATATTCGCGGGGTCGACGACGAGCATCACCGCGATGCCGTGTTGATCCATCCGCTCCTTTACACGGCGTAACCGCCGTTCGTACTCGCTGCGTTCAAAGACGACTTTTGCTGCTGTTGATGCCACAGTGACGGATTATAGAGACGGCCCCGGCGGCGGGCAAGTGGAACGCCGGCGGCGGCAGCCGCCTCCGGCTCGCTGCGTCATTGACAGCCGGGGCGTATTCGACGAAAGTGATCGGAGGGGAGCTCACGCAGCATGGATGAACGCGACACAACCTCCTATCCCGTTGCCGGCACGGTGGTAACGGCGGCGTCCATCCTGGAGACCATTGCGGCACGGGACAAGGTGCTCGCCCGGGATCTGGCGAAGGAGCTCGGCCTCAACCGTTCCACGGTACACCGGATGCTTCACACCCTGCAGATCCTCGGCTACGTGGCCAGGCATCCCGACGGCTACTACCGCCTGACGTTCCATCTCTTCGAGATCGGCAACTCGGTGTTGCACGGCTACAATCTCATAGACCCTGCACGGCGCAGCCTCCTGCAGCTTTCCCACGACACCGGCTATACGGTCAACCACGCGATACTCTTCGAGGATGAAACCCTCTATATCGACAAGGCATCGCCGCCGTCCTATTTGCAGCTCGACCGCTCCATAGGCGAGACCGAGCCGCTGCACTGCACCTCGTTGGGCAAGACGCTGCTCGCCTATCAGCCGGAGACGGAGCGCCGACGGATCCTCGAGTCCATAGAGCTGATACCGTTTACCGAACACACCATCACCGATCGTGCCCGCCTCGCCGAGGAGCTCGAGCTCGTCCGCAATCGCGGGTACGCCGTGGATGATCAGGAGCTCGCCCTGGAGCTGCGTTGCGTGGCCGCCCCCGTCCTTCGCGAGGACGGCAGCCTCATCTCGGCGGTGAGCATATCCGGTCCGGCCGATAGGCTCCTTCGCGAGACCGTGCCGGACCTATTGCCCGCGCTGAGGGAGGCGGTCTCCGCCATACGTCACAACATGAGCGGGGCGTTGCCCCGACGGGAGCCTGCCTGCTAGTTGCAGCAGGAGCTCACCGGCTCTTCGCGCCGAGCCGCACGTCGACGCCTTTGCACCCTGCCGTCCGCGAGGTATCCCTCACGTACCAGCGTTTCCGCGTTGAGAATCGACGCCCCGGCCGCGCCGCGAACGGTGTTGTGTCCGAGCACGACCATCCGGTAGTCGAGGACGGGACACTCGCGCAGACGGCCGACCGTGATTGCCATGCCGTCTTCGAGCCAGATGTCCCGCGCCGGCTGCGGCCGATCGGGGGCGTCGAGCATCAGAATGGGCCGTGCGGGAGCCGATGGAAGGCTACGGTCCCGCGGCAGCCCCCGGAAGCCGTCGAGAGCGGCGCGGACCTCTTCGATCCCGGCCGAACGGGAGAGCTTCACCGATACCGTCTCGGTATGTCCGTCGAGGACCGGAACGCGGGTGCAGGTGGCGCTGACGGCGACATCCGCATGGCGAATCATCGATTCGTCGAGCTCGCCGAGGATCTTCAGAGATTCCTGCTCGACTTTCTCTTCCTCGCCGCTGATGTAGGGGATGATGTTTCCCATGATGTCCATGCCCGATACGCCGGGGTATCCGGCACCGGAGATGGCCTGCATGGTCGTCACCTGCACCGCCTCGAGGCCGAAGGCGCGATGCAGGGGGGCGAGTGCCATCACAAGGAATATGGTCGAGCAGTTGGGGTTCGTGACGATGGCGCCCTCGTAGGGCTGGTGCTCGATAAGGGCAAGATGCGAGGCGTTGATCTCGGGCACCACCAGCGGCACGGTCGGATCCATCCGGTGATTCCTGGAGTTGCTGACCACGAGGTGGCCGCGCTCGGCGTAGGCAGTCTCCGCCTCACCGGCAACGGAGGAGTCGAGTCCGGAGAACAGGATCAGGCTCTCGAGCGGCTCCTGTGTAGATTTCACCACGGTCGTGACTACCGATTCGGGAATCGGGCGGTCCTGCTTCCATCGACACGCGTCGGCGTACGCCTTTCCTGCCGACTGGTCCGAGGCGACGAGCTCCCGCACGCGAAAAAAGGGATGACCGTCGAGCAATGTGATGAACTTCTGCCCCACGGTGCCGGTTGCACCGAGAACGGCCACGTCGATTGTCTCCATACCACACCTCCGCAAGGTAGCAATGCCTGGATCTAGTGGTGTGAAGGAGGGAACCTTGATCTGCTTCCGGGTGGACATACCGGGGAAGGAGATCAATAGCGCTCCACCTTCTGGTGACAGCCCCTGGGATTTAGCCCAGGCGACCAGGCGTCGGCTCTCGGGACGGCCTCGGCCTTCGGCGGAATTCCCTTTCGCGCGGGGTCGCCGGACTCCCGTACCCTCGCCGGCGCTACTCTTGAATTCCGCGCCTCTATTGATCCAAATCTGTTTGAGTCAATATATATGCAGTTGCGGGTGTATTGTCAAGCGGGGCGTTGCTTCTCCATCCGGAGTTCGGCTATGATTGCAGCGCAAACGGCAGACGCTCAGGAGAAGACCCGTTGAACCCAGTAAAGATAGGCCTGCTCGGTCTCGGCACCGTCGGAGGCGGCACGTATCGTGTGCTCACCCGTAACGCGGAGGAAATCGCCCGGCGCGCCGGACGCGGTATTATCATCAGTCACGCCTCGGTGCGAAATCCCGACCGCGTTCCCGTCCTCGGGCTCGAAGGCGTCACGCTCTCCGACGATCCCCGGAAGGTGGTGAACGACCCCGAAGTTTCGGTCGTCGTCGAGCTCATCGGCGGATACGACGATGCCTACGAGCTTGTCATGCGCGCGATCGAGAACGGCAAACACGTCGTCACGGCAAACAAGGCCCTTATCGCCCTGCACGGGAATGAGCTGTTCAGGGCTGCGCAGGACAGGGGCGTCATGATTGCGTTCGAGGGCGCCGTCGCCGGCGGCATTCCCATCATCAAGTCGATCCGGGAAGGCCTTGCGGGCAACAAGATCCAGTGGCTCGCGGGTATCATCAATGGGACCTGCAATTTCATACTCACCGAGATGCGGGAGCACGGGCGTGAGTTCGAAGACGTGCTCGCCGAGGCCCAGCGCCTCGGCTATGCCGAGGCCGACCCGTCCTTCGATATCGACGGCATAGACGCGGCGCACAAGCTCACCATCCTTGCCTCCATCGCATTCGGTATCCCCCTTCAGTTCGACAAAGTCTACACCGAAGGTCTGGCCACCGTGACGCGCGACGACGTCGCCTACGCCGAGGAGCTCGGCTACATTATCAAGCACCTCGCCATTGCGAGGAAGACCGACGGACGCGTGGAGCTGCGCGTGCATCCCACCCTCATCCCGAGGCGTCGACTCATCGCGAGCGTCAACGGGGTGATGAATGCCATCATGGTGTGGGCGGACGCGCTCGGGCCGACGTTGTATTACGGACCCGGCGCCGGCGGCGAGCCGACCGCCTCTGCAGTGGTCGCGGATCTCGTGGACGTCGTGCGGACACTGACCACCGATCCGGACAACCGCGTGCCGCATCTCGCGTTCAAGCCCGACCAGATCGCCGATCTCCCTATCAGCTCCATCGGTGAGGTGGAGACCTCCTACTACATCCGCCTCCAGGCGGTGGACCGGCCGGGTGTCATGGCGACGGTGTCAGGTATCATGGGCGACCTCGATATCTCTATCGAGGCGATTATTCAGAAGGAACCGGGGGAGGGCGAAACGACGGTGCCGCTGATCCTGCTGACCAGGCGGGTCAGGGAGAAGGCGGTGAGCGAGGCGATTCGGCAGTTCAAGCATCTCGATGTCGTCGTGGGCGATGTGACGCGGCTGCGCGTCGAGACGCTGAGCTGATTGTGAAGCCGGAAAACGAGGGCCGGTGATGATTGTATGCAAGTTCGGCGGCAGTTCCCTCGCCGATGCAGGACAGATACGGAAGGTGGCCGCGATCGTCGGGCAGTCGGATGACCGCAGCGTGGTAGTCGTCTCCGCGCCGGGGAAGCGGCGGAAAGAGGACGAGAAGATCACCGATATTCTCTTCTCCTGCCACGAGCTCGCTTCCCGCGGGGAAGACGTGTCGGCCCGGTTCGCGGCGGTGAGGGAGCGCTACACGAGCATCGCCCGCGATCTCGATCTCGGCACCGACCTCGCCCCCGTGCTCGACGAAGTGGAAGCGGACATCCGAAACGGCGCCGACCGAAGCGCGGTGGTCTCCCGCGGCGAGTACCTCGGGGCGCATCTGGTGGCAGCCTTCCTCGGGTTCGAGTTCGTGGATGCTGCGGAGATCATTCGCCTTTCGGACGAGGTAACCGTCGATGACGCGGCGACCGACGAGCTCGTACGCGAGCGGCTCGCCCCCGGCAGCAGGTACGTGATACCGGGGTTTTACGGTGGGTTCGCCGACGGCCGCGTTCAGCTCTTTTCCCGCGGAGGCTCCGACATTTCGGCCGCCCTCCTCGCGCGGGCTCTCCACGCGGACAGCTACGAAAACTGGACGGACGTCTCCGGTCTGCTCTCCGCCGACCCCCGCATCGTCGAGAACCCCGCGCCGATCAAGCGCGTGAGCTATCGCGAGCTTCGGGAGCTCGCCTACCTCGGCGCCGCCGTGTTCCACGAGGAAGCCGTGGCGCCCGTTGCCGAGAAAAGCATTCCCATACGGATCCGCAATACCAACGAGCCGGATCACCCGGGTACCACGATAGCCGAACCCGCCGAACCCGCCGAAC
>CAZWNS010000078.1:9576-11978 GCA_964635245.1 uncultured Spirochaetaceae bacterium | reverse complement strand
TATGCCTTCGACTCCGACGAGGCGGTCGAGGCGCTCAGTTTCATGAAGCGGCTCATCGACGAGGGCTACTCACCGCAGGAGACCACCGCCTGGCGCGGCGAGGAATCCCAACGGCGTTTCGTCGAGGGCGATGCGATCTTCACCTGGCACAACAGCGACCTGGTGATCTGGCTCGACGACCCGGAGCGCTCGAACATCTCGGGCAACTGGAACTTCACGATGACCCCCGCCCAGCCCGAGGGCCGGCCGGTCGGGGTGGCCGGCGGGTTTGCCTTCGGCATCAACCCCCACTCCGACACTCCGGAGGCTGCCGCCCGGGTCATGGAGGTGATCGCCTCCGAAGAGGTGCAGCGCGGGTTCGCGCTTGCCTGGGGACCGGTGCAGTACTATGAGGGGCTCTATGAGCAGGAAGACGTGCTCGAGGCAAATCCCAACGCCGACAGAATCACCGATGTCCTCGACGGGGCCATCAGCCGGCCGCCGAGCACGAGCTACACCGAGCTCTCTTCCATTCTCCAGGAGGAGATCCACACGGCGCTCACCGGCGGCAAGTCGCCACGGGAGGCACTCGAGGACGCACAGTCGCGGATAGACCGACTTCGGGAATGAACGCCGCACGCCATGAAGCACGCGCCGCGGCCGCCCTTTTGCTTCCGGCGGTCGTGGCGCTTTCCGTCTTCTACTACTACCCGATCGTCCAGAGCGCGACGTACAGCTTCTTCGATCTCAGATACTCCACCGACTGGCTCGCCGCGCCCTTCGTGGGATTCGCGAATTACGCGACCGGGCTCACCAACCCGGAGTTCTGGTCGGCGTTCCGCTTTACGACACTGTTCACCCTCGGGGCGGTGTTCCTCGACTTCTGGATCGGGATGCTGTTCGCGGCGGCCACCTTCTGGGTGCACCGGCGCGTGCGCCCCGTCCTGCGCGCGATCATCATCATCCCCTGGGCCATCCCCAACGTCATTCAGGCTTCCATCTGGCGGTGGCTGCTCAACTCCGACGTCGGTCTCATCGGAGACCTTCTCGTTCGCGCGGGTCTGGTCGAAACGCCGCCGCTCTTTCTCTCCAATCAGACCCTGGCGATGGTATCGGTCATCTGGACCTATGTGTGGAAGGGTTCGGCCATCTCGGCGATCTTCCTCATGGCGGGTCTCGCCACGGTGCCGCACGAGCTTCACGAGTCGGCCCGGATTGACGGGGCCGGAGCACTTCGCCGGTTCTTTGCCGTGACCATCCCGGTGATGCTTCCCACGATCTTCGTCACTCTGCTCTTTCGCACACGTGATGCGCTCCGTGTCTTCGACATGATCTTCGGCCTCACCCAGGGCGGCCCGGGCAACTCAACCGAGACCTTGAGCACCTTCACCTACAAGGTGTACTTCAGCTTCAATCGCTACGGCGAGGGCTCGGCCTACGCCATCATCACCTTCCTGGTGATCTTTGCCGTGAGCGCGGTTTACCTCCGCCAGGTGAGTCACCGCTTTCATGCACGGGACTGACGCTATGCACGGGAGCGATGCCTCATGAAGACGTTGCGAATCCGAAACACGCGCGCCCATCTTCCCGTCTCCATCCTGATTACGGCCGTGATCGCAGTGTTCGCCCTCCTGCCCCTCTACTGGATCTTTGTGACCTCACTCAAGGTTCCGGGCACGGAGTTTCGTCTGCCGATCGAGTACTGGCCCGCACAGGTTTCCTTCGAAAGCTACGGACAGGTCCTCGGTGAGGGCTTTCGGGTGCAGCGCGCGATCCTCAACAGTCTCTTCGTCTCCACGACGGCCATGATCGGCACCCTGTTTCTGGGATCACTGGCGGCCTACACCATGGCCCGACTCAGATTTCGCTACCGCTTCAGCTCTCTGCTCTTCATTCAGGCGGCCGGCATGATTCCGCCGATCATCGTAATCGGCCCGACCTTCGTGCTGCTCAAAAGCCTCGGTCTGCTGGGAAGCCTCTGGGCCATGGTACTTCCCAACATGGCCTACGGCGTTCCGCTTGCCGCACTCCTGATGACGGGCTATCTCACCGGGATTCCCTACAGCATCGAGGAAGCGGCGCGCATCGACGGGGCCTCCTGGCTGCGGGTCTTCTACAGCATCGTGCTGCCGGTTGCCGCACCGGGCCTGTTCTCGGCGGGAGTTCTGAGCTTTCTCGGCTCCTGGGGTGAGTTCATGCATGCCTTCACCGTCAGCCTCGGTATCCGTGAGCTCCAGACCGTTCCCGTTGCGGTCCTCAGCTACAGCCAGGCCTTCGAGCTGCAGTGGACGTGGGTATCGGCGGCCACGGTCCTCGCCGTCGTGCCGGTGGTGGCGCTTGTCGTGGTGTTTCAGCGTTACGTGGTAAGCGGGCTCACCGGCGGCGCGGTGGAAGGGTGAGGCAACGGCCGGATTCCTTCCACC
>CAZWNS010000078.1:0-9476 GCA_964635245.1 uncultured Spirochaetaceae bacterium | reverse complement strand
CCTTCCACCGCGTCCCCTCCCACCTCTTCCCCGAACGCGCGTCCCCTATCCCGCCTCGCTCGAGTCCGCCCAGAGGTTGACACCTCCGTCCCCGGCGTAGGCGTCGATTTCGGCAAGCTCGTCCTCGGAGAAGGAAAGGTTGGCAAGGGCGGCGACGTTCTCCCGGATCTGCTGGGGACGGCTCGCGCCTATGAGCACCGTTGTAATGCGCGGCTCTTTCAGCACCCAGGCAAGCGCCATCTGGGCAAGTGACTGGCCGCGGCGTTCCGCAATCCGGTTGAGCGCCCGCACCCGCTCGAGATTCTCCTCGGAGAGGTACGTCTCCTTCTTGAAGGACGGCGCACCGGCGCCGGCGCGGGAGTTCTCGGGCACACCGCCGAGGTACTTCTGCGTGAGCAGTCCCTGTGCAAGGGGTGAGAATGCGATTGCGCCGACACCGCGCCGCTCGAGCTCGTCGAGCAGCGCCTCCTCTACCCAGCGGTTGAGCATGGAGTAGGAAGGCTGATGGATGAGGAGCTTCACCCCCATGGAGTCGAGGATCTCCGCGGCCTCGGCGGTCTTCTTTGCGGAGTATGAGGAGATGCCGACGTAGAGGGCCTTTCCCTGCTTCACCGCACTCGCGAGGGCGCCCATGGTCTCCTCAAGCGGCGTGTCTGGATCAAAGCGGTGGGAGTAGAAGATGTCGACGTAATCGAGTCCCATGCGGGAGAGGCTCTGGTCGAGGCTCGCAAGCAGATACTTCCGCGAGCCCCAGTTTCCGTAGGGGCCGGGCCACATGTCGTAGCCCGCCTTCGTCGAGATGACGAGCTCGTCACGGTAACCCGCGAGGTCTTCGCGAAGAATGCGTCCGAAGTTCTTCTCCGCGGAGCCCGGCGGGGGCCCGTAGTTGTTGGCCAGGTCGAAATGGGTGACGCCGAGGTCGAAGGCGGTGTGCACCATCGCGCGCGCATTCTCGAGGCTCGTCACACCCCCGAAGTTGTACCACAGCCCCAGCGAAATCGCGGGAAGCTTCAGGCCGCTTCGTCCGCAGCGGGTGTACTTCATCGTCTCATATCGCTCACTGATCGGCATATATCCCATCGCGTTTCTCCTGCCGGCATTGTCCGAACCGGTCACTTCAATCCATCTTCGCATGCTCACCCCGATTCGGCAATCGGGGTGAGGCGTCGAGGGCTTCCACCCAGCGCGGCGGTTGCGCGACGCTGCGCCCGGCCTCTATACTTCCTCCCGCCGTGCACGACGACCTCCGCATCCTCCACTCAGACGACGACATCGTTCTCCTCGACAAACCCGCGGGACTCATCGTCCACCCGAACAGGTATGCCCGGCGGGAGCCGAACCTTGTAAACATGATCGGGGGCCGCCTGCAGCGGCGGGTCTACACGGTCCATCGGCTCGACCGCGGCACATCGGGGCTGATGCTCTTCGCCCTCTCATCCGAGGCGGCAGGCGAGCTCTCCCGGCAGTTTCGCACCCGCGCGATCACCAAGGGATACCTTGCGGCGGTCCGCGGTCATCCGCCCGAGAGCGGCACGATCGACAAACCGCTGCGTCTCGAAAAGGAAGACGAAGAGGAACGGGAGGCGACTACTCACTTCACCACGCTCGCAACGAGCGAGCTCGACGTCGACGTCGGTCCATACGCCGCCGCCTGGTTCGCGCTCGTCGAGCTCACCCTCGAGACCGGCCGCCCCCACCAGGCGCGGCGTCACCTCAGAAGCATCAACCACCCGGTCATCGGCGACCAGCGCCACGGGGACAGGGCGAATAACCGGTATTTCTGGGATCGCCTCGGGGGACGGTATCTGCTGCTGCGCGCGCTTCGCCTCGCCTTCGATCATCCCCGCACCGGCGCCCGCATCACGGCCTACGCCGGCATATCCGAGCTCTGGCGGACGGCCCTCGCCGAGCTCGGCCTGCCGCTTCCTCCGTCCCTGCCGGTGGAGCCGCAGATCACCGAGATCAACGTGTCGGCGTAGGCTCAGCCAACGAGCGAAATAAACAGGGGTAACGTCACCCCCGAGAGCAGCGTCGTAACGAATATGCTCGTGACGAGCACCTCCCGATCGAGGGGATACATGGAGGACAGCGCGAAGGGCGTGACCGCGAGCGGCATCGCCGCCTCAACGACCGTTACCGCGCGCGCATCGCCGAGCCCCACGGCGCCGGCCGCAACGAAGAACAGCAGCGGCACCACGCCGAGCCGCAGCAGCACGACCGCCAGAGTCGGCCGCCACACCCGCCGAAGGGGAACGCGGTGCGCGAGAAAGATGCCGAGACTGATGAGGACCACCGCCGAGGCGGACCCTCTGATCATCGCGAGGGCTTCGCGCACCACGGCCGGCACGGGCAGGCTCAAGGCGGTGAAGACGAAACCCAGCACAATGGCAACGATGAAGGGATTCACGGCGATGCGACCGATAATCTGGTGGATGCCCTTGGGATGCTCGCGGGAGCTCTCGAGGATAAACACGCCGATCGAAAACAGCACCAGGGTATAGATCGAGATGACGATGCTGACCTCCGCCTCGGATCCCGGGAAGGCCGAGGTGATCACGGGATAGCCGACGTAGGCAACGTTGCCGAAGAAAGAAGAGACCATGAGCGCATTGCCGATCTCGAGATCCAACCCGATCACCCGGACCACGGCGTAGGTGGCGAGCATGACCGCAAGAAGCATGGCGGCGTTGAATCCGAAGACCGGCAGATGGGCGATGAGCTCGTTCGTGTCGATCTCCGTCAAATTCAGAAAGATCAGTGCCGGGAATCCGATGTAGAGCCCGTAACGATTCAACACCTCGACCCAGCTGCCGTCGGCAGCACCCGAGAGGCGCAGGATAACGCCGCCGGCGATGACAAGTCCGACCGGCACTACGAAGCCGAAAACCTCGAGCATGGTTCCCCCTTGAACGCTCGTGGATTAATTACGCGGTGAGGAAACCTACCACGAAGCCCGGCCTTTTGTCCGCACCGTGCGTCGGCGGATAATGTTTCGGTATCACAGGCCGATACTCAGACTGAAGGGGAGGAGGGGACTCCACGGCCCAATGGATGCATTGCATGAGCTTCAACAGCTGTTTCAGGAACTCGATAGCGAGCGGAGCATCTGCAGAAAGCTGCAGCGGCTGACTGCGTGGCCGTTACGGGCTCTCGGTGCCCATGCGGTGCGTCTTATCTGCTCCGACGAGGCGAGTTTCTCGGCGTGTCCGCCGAACGTCTCGTTTCTGCCCGGCGAACGCCTGGCCACGCTGCCCGCTGAAGCGGCCGTCATGAACGGGAAGTCTCCCATTCCGGTGCGTCTTTTCGACGAGAGCACGCGCGCGAATGTCACCGTACACGTCCCCGTCAAAGGTGACGCCGCCCCCATTATCGGTGCGCTTCTTCTGAAGACGGATTCCCCCCGCACCTTCCTCCGCAAACACGGCGCGACGCTGTCACTGCTTTCATCCAAGGCAACAGACCTCATAGAACGGACCATTCTCGGGCGCAAGTACAGCGAGTGCAGCGAGGCAACGGGCCGACAGGCGGATGTGCTCGGCCCGGAAACCGTTGGGCGCCTGATGAACCTCGTGGACCTGCCGATGTACGTGTCGGGGCAGGACGGGGTGTTCCTCGCGGCAAACGAGTCCTTTCTGCGCCGGTTCAAACACGACTCGGTGGAAAGCCTCAACGGTGACGCCTCCTTCTTCGTGGAGACGGAGAGCTGGGAACAACAGATACAGCGGCTGGCCCACTCCGATCACATCGAAACGGTGGAAGTAAAGGTGCGTGCCGGAGACGGCTCGGTCCGCGTCGCCCGGGATCACTCGACACTCATCGGCAAGCACACCTTCGGCATCCTCATCGACCTCACGAATTACGTGGAGGTCAACGAAACGCTCGAGCAGGCGCTCAGCGATCAGCGAATGCTCAACGAGAAGCTGCGGGCCACCACCGGAACGCTGCAGAAGACACAGGCAACGGCCATGAAATCGCTGGCGAAGCTTGCCGAGTTTCGCGACAAGGAAACCGGGCACCATCTGCAGCGCATCTGCACCTACATGAAGTTGATCGCGAACGAGCTCTACACGCGGCAACCCTACAGCTTCAACGTCGCTCCTACCTACGCGGACGACATCTACTTATCCGGGATGCTCCATGACATCGGCAAAGTGGCCATTCCCGATACCATCCTTCTCAAGCCCGGCGCGCTCGACAGCCGCGAGTGGGACATGATGAAGAAACACTCGCAGTTCGGCTGGAGCATTCTGCACGAGGCGGATCAGGAGCTCGGCGAGCAATCCTTCCTCACCCTGGCCTCGCGTATCGCGCTCTATCATCACGAACGCTACGACGGCACGGGCTACCCCCACGGCCTCTCCGGTGAGGACATTCCCTTAAGCGCGCGCATTGCTGCGGCGGCCGATGTCTATGACGCCCTCACCTCTGATCGGCCGTATAAGTCGGCCTGGTCTCACCGCTCGGCAATCCGGGAGATCGAATCCGAACGCGGACGTCACTTCGATCCGGTCATCGTCGACATCGTCTTAGACATACAGGACCGCTTCCTCGCCGTTCAGACCGAATCGGCGGACCTCCCGGAGCTGCACAACTGACTTCGCAGGGCGGTCGGCCCGAGGTGTCGGGCAGGCGCATCCCGAGCTTGACAAAGGGCTACGCAGGACCAATACTTCGTAGCGAGGTTGATGCGTCATGAATCACACGGCTGGTGCCCGCCTGTTGCTCATTGCGCTCGCCTCCGCGGTCGCCGTGGGCGGCGTACTTGCATCCTGTGCATCCGCACCGAGCCCCGGAAACCGCGGCGGCGAATCGGCTGCATCGGCGGCCGCGCGGGCGGAATCGGCGGCGGCGGACGCCCTCGACGGTGAGGGCTCATCGGGTTCGCGCCTTCCGAACGTTCCGCCGGGGGAGGATGTTCCCCACTGGATCGAGACCTACCCCTCCGATGGGAGCTACTACATCGGCATCGGCGGTTTCGCCGACAGCGAGGATCGGGCCGAGCTGCTCGAGCGTGGGCGGCTCGCCGCCCTGCGGGCACTCGCCGGAGAGATCTCCACCGAGATACGAAGCGAGCTCCGCGCGGTCACCCGTGAGGACTCCGACGGCCGACGCTCCGATTCCAGCACGATGATCATGAACGCCATGGTGGAGGAGGAGCTGGAGGGCGTCGAGGTCGTCGACAGCTACTATTCGGAGAGCATCGGCCAGTGGTTCTACCTCCGCCTCTCCAAAGAGGACTACCGCCGCTACCAACAGGAAGAAATCGCCGAGCTCGAGCGGCGACTCGGCGCGCTCCTTGCCCCGGTTGCGGGCTCCCCCGATGTTACCGCGGCGCAGGAGCTCTCCACCCTCTATCGAGCCCTCGGCATCGCGATCGATTCACCCTACGGCGGCGAGGCCCGCCTCAGCGTAGACGGGGTCGAAGGCTACGCAGCCGACGCACTCGTCACGCGGATCCAGACGGTCCTCGACGGGCTGGTCCTGCGGCCGCGCGCAGCGCGGCTTGCCGCGTTGCCCGGCACGCCGGTCTCCGTGGTGGTGGACGCGCAGTCACCGGGCAGGAGAGCCGGTGCCGGCCGCGTTCCTCTCATCATTGCGAGGGACGGAGGTGATCCGCTCTCGGTGACCGCCGATGAGTCGGGAACCGCCGGAGTCGACCTCTCTACGAGCGGCACCACACCCGGCGTCTATCCGGTGACCGCAGCGGTGGATCTGGACGCGCTGGCATCACAAGGAGGGGCCCCGGCCCTCGACGCAGCGGTTCCCGAGGCGTCGGTTACCCTGGAGATCCGGGCCCTCTCGGTACTCATGTCCGTTCAAACGGGGGACGGAGGCCGGCTTTCGGGCATGGAAGGATATCTGCGGGAGTTCGTCTCGCAGGAGATACCCGTGAGCTTTGCGGACGGCCGGGCCGGCAGCGACGCGAGTCTGACGTTTACGGTGCAGCACCAGGAGCTTCCCGAGAATGATTACGGCATTGTGTTCGTGGTCGCCAATGTCGTGATGGACGCCCGGCGCAACGGTACCAACGTGGTGAGCTACAGCAGCCCGGATGTGAAAGAGGGCGGATTAGACGCCGGGCAGGCCCTCTCGCGTGCAGTCGACAAACTGCAGGAACACCTTGCAGGGGACGCCGAGTTCAAGGCGGCGCTGAGGACCTTCGCCGAGGGGTGACAGGAATCGCGAGACGGCACGCAAACCCAGACCATCGGACGGCTCTGTATGGATGACGATGCAGTACTCATGTTCAGCCGAGAGATGAACACCGACACCGCGGAAGCGGCGGCCGCGCCGTATCGCCCGATCGTTGTTTGGAGTCCCGGCGCGCTTGCAACCGAGATCGTCGCGGGGCGAAATCTGATTGCGGCCGTGATACACACGGAGGAACTGTCGCCCGATCTCGAGCAGCTTCTTCGCTCCATTCGCAGGCACTTTCCGGTTCTGCCGCTGCTGTTCATCACCGACGCCGAGATCCCTGCCGACATCGACGGTCTGTACGCCCACATCCCCGGCTCCCTCGGTCCCGAGGAGCTCGGCTCGATGCTCAGGACACGGCTCGCGGAGCTCGCCACGAGAGACCGCAGACGCTACAACCGCTACGACTGGCCCCTGACCGGAAACATCGTGGCGGACGGCGCCGCGCGGGCGGCGAACAGCGAGGAGCGCCGGTTCCGCATCCGCTCGCTGAGCGCCGGCGGCGCCTTCCTCGAGCAACGTGACCCCATGCCGACCCCGGGAAGTGACATTACCCTGCGGGTGTGCTTCCAGGACAGCTCGTTCACGAGCGAGTGCCGTGTACTCGAGCGACGAATGGCCTCGAGCAACCTGCCGCCCGGCCAGGGCGTGCAGTTCACCTCGCTCTCCGAACAGGCACGGGAGATCATTGACTGCATCGTCGCCGACGCGCTCATGACGATCCTCTTTGATCCGAATGCCGAACCGGAGGTCCCGTCCCTCGGCGGTGATGAGCTGGAAATGTCGCTCACACCTGAGTTCACGCTGGACTAGTCGGCTGCAAGCAGCGGCCTGAGTCGCCTCATCATGTCCTGATAGGACATGGCACCCATGAAACGGTGCACAACCTCGCCGTCGGCGTCGATGATGTACGTCGTGGGCGTCCCCCGCACGCCGTAGAGCTGCTGCACCTCCCCGCGCGCATCGAGGACGATGGGATACTCGATCGAAAACTCCTCGACGTAGTCCCTGACGACCCCCACTCCGCCCTCGCTGGTGGTCAGATTGACTCCCACGAACGCCACCCGGTCGCCGAGCTCGGCGGCGAGCCGCTTCTTGACGGGCATCTCGACCCTACAGGGGCCGCACCAGGTAGCCCAGAAATTGATCACCACCGGGCGTCCTCGCGCCTCCTTCAGGGAGAAGCTCTCGCCGTCCAGCCGCTCGAGGGTAAAGGCCGGAGCCGGCGGGCGGCCGTTCCGCCCGGCCGAACCGGAAGATTCCGCCGAAGCCGCCGAGACACCGATCGCGATTCCGCCGTAGACACCGGCGGCAACCACGGCGAATACGCCGAGCCCGCTCAGAAGGCGCGGGGAGAAGAGCCGTCGACGCAGAATCGACGTTCCGAGATAGAGTACCGCGCCGGCCGCCCCGAGGATTACTCCGGCGGAGCCGCCCCGGCCGAACAGAAGAAGGCGGGGCTCCTCGAGCACGAGCGCGGGGGAGGAGACCAGCGGGCCGAGCTTCCACAGAATCACGAAGATCAGCAGCGCGGTCGAAAGGAGATCGACCGTCGTCTTTCGCGTATCACCATCGGATCGGGTCCACAGCCACGCCGCGCCGAATGCGGGGATAAGGGCGAGGGCGGCGTGAAGCGCGAAACCGGGTATGACGAAGGGTCCAAGTGCGAGTGGTTCCATAGTGTCGTAGGCAAATGTAGTCGACGATCATACCTCTCGGCAACCGTAGGTCGGAGCTCCGCATTCGGCCACCGCGGCGCCGGCGGTACGCGTCGCTTGAAAAGATTGACGGAACGGTCTATGTTTTGGCGGATATGGCCCCTTTTCAACGGTATGCCCGTTCCCGCAAGCGCTCGGCGGGGAGACGGTTTCTTTCCCTGATATGGGTCATAGTGAGCGCGGCGCTTACCACCGCTATTGCCTCCTTCGTGAGCTACGGCACGTATCACTTCCTCGTTCGGCCTGATGCGTTGACCATGGGACTTCTCAGCCTCGGATCCTTCATGGCGATGAGCCTGGTACTCCGCCGCCTCATCCGCTTCCCGACCGTCGAGGCGATGGGCCTGGTGCTGCTTACCATCACGATCTTCGCGGGGGCGGTGTACCTCCTCGTGTCGGTGCTGCGGGTATACTACTCGAACACCTTCATCTTCAGCTTCTTCGGCACGGCCTTTGTTCTCCTGTGGACCTGGGTGCAGATTCGCGTAACCGAGCCCTCCCTGCGGCTTCACGTCGTGCCCGGCGGCGTGACTCACGAAATCCTGCAGATACCCGGTCTGCACGATCAGGTGAACGTCACGATTCTCAACACGCCGGACCCCGAGATACTCGCCGACCACACCCACGGCATCATCGTCGATATGGCCGAGCGCCGCGAAAGCGAGTGGGTGCGCTTTTTCTCCCATTGCACCCTCCACGGAATCGAGATCTACCCGGCAGAAGAGGTGTTCGAGTCGCTCACCGGCCGGGTGTCACTGGTGCACCTCTCCGAGGGCGTCATTGAGGCCTTTCGGCTCTCTCCGGTGTACCGCGTGCTCAAGCGCGCCGAGGGTATCTTCTTCGTCCTCGTGACCCTTCCGATAAGTCTGCCGCTCATGCTGCTGACGGCGGCGGCCATCCGCATCGACTCTGAGGGCCCTGTCATCTTCACGCAGACACGTGTCGGTGAGGGGGGGCGAATCTTCCGGATGTTCAAGTTTCGCAGCATGACCCACGGGGCGGACGCTCACGGCGAGCGTTTCGCCGACGCCGGCGACAATCGTGTTACCCGCGTGGGGGCGTTTATCCGCAAGTTCCGGCTCGACGAGCTCCCGCAGTTCCTGAACATTCTCGTGGGCGACATGAGTCTGATCGGCCCGCGTCCTGAACAGGTCGGGTTCGTCGAGCAGTTCGAGCGCGACATTCCCTATTACGGCTATCGACACCTCGTTCGGCCCGGCATCACCGGCTGGGCGCAGGTCAACCACGGGTACGCCGCCGACCACGAGGAAACGCGCAAGAAGCTCGAGCACGACCTCTACTACGTCAAACACTTTTCCTTCTGGCTCGACGTGCTCATTGCGTTCAAGACGATCGGAACGATCGCGACCGGTTTCGGCGCGCGGTGAGCGGCCGACCCCCGACCGGCGCTTCCGGCGGTCCGGATGCCGCCTTTCCGACGGGCCGCGGACGGCTCGCGCGCGAGCTTCTGAAACTCCGCTGCCTGCAGCTCGACACCGCACCCCTCGAAGAGATCATCGCTTACGACCTCGCCGCAAGCGCAGCCGCGGAGGCGCAGCTTCA
>CAZWNS010000077.1:0-12031 GCA_964635245.1 uncultured Spirochaetaceae bacterium | reverse complement strand
CGGCGCCGCCGGGCGGCTCGCGCCGCCCCACACCATACGCCGCAGCCGCGCGCGGAAGCCGCCGCCGAGTCCGTCAATCGGGCTCGGCGGCTTTCAATTCCTCGAGCATCCCGCTGAACGTCTCTCGATAGCCCACGAGGGCGCGCCAGGCTCGCTCGGTCTCCTCGAAGAGCCGGCGGGCGCGGTCACCGTCGGCCGCCTCCCAGGCCTGGAGGAACTCGTTGTACCTCTGGTGGAATACCTCGTGCTCCCGTCGCAGCGCCGTGATCGTTGTCGGGTCGAGATCGCCGTGTTCGGCACGGTTGAGCCAGCCTTCGAGGAGGCAGCTGGTGGCCGGTGCGGCCTTCGGCACGTGCTCGACATCGAGGCGGTCGTCGAGCAGAGCCTTCGCGCCGATCACCCGCTTCTTGTGATCGAGGATGATCTGCTTGATCTCGGCGTCATAGCTGTCGGCGGCCACAGCCCCGTCGCTCGAGGCGGTGTCGAGGCGCTCCATCGCGAAGTACTTGAGCTCGGTCATGAGCTGCTCGATGCAGGCGTCGCTCTGCTCTCCCGTCTCGGTAATGCTCTTCTGTTCCTCGGCGATCTTGCGTGACTCCGCATCGAGCTCATCGATGTGACCGCGTGTTTCGCCGGAGAACCGGTGCACGGACTCCACCGCCTCGTTTATGGTACGGGTGCTCGTCTGAATGGCCTCGCTCTGCTCCTGAATGCGGGTCGCCGACTCCCGCAGAGAGCCGACGCCCGAGACCATCTCTTTGCTCCCCGTGGCAAGCTCGCTGGTGCTCTGAGAGATTTCGGTAAAGGCCTGGACGAAGCGGTCGATCTCCCCGGAGATGTGCTCGAAAGACTCGCCGGTCTTCGTGCTTGCCTCGCGGGCGGCGTAAATGCGCTGCACGAACTCCTGGAGCGTCGACGATATTTGAGAGGTGTTCGAGGAGGTGTTCTCGGCGAGCTTTCGGATTTCGTCGGCGACAACGGCGAAGCCCCGTCCGTACTCCCCGGCGTGGGCGGCCTCGATTGCCGCATTCATCGAGAGAATACGGGTCTGCGCGGCAACGGTGTTTATGACCTGCACCATTCCCGAGATCTGCTCCACACCGCCCGCGATTTCCTCGATGATCTCATCGGAGGTTCGTGCCTGGCTGCCACCGGTCTGGACGATCTCGAGCAGACCCGTGGTCGCATCGTTTCGCTCCCGCGCGATCTGGGCGACGCTGTCTATGGAGGCGGACATCTGTTCCACCGAGGCGGAGGTCTCGTCCACCGCGCTCGCCTGGCTCTCGAGCTCATTTCTCAGATCGGTGATGCCGTTGTTGATCTCGTCGAACGCGTGGGAAGTCTCGGCGATGCGCGCATCGAGACGGACGATCTGGTCCCTCACCGCCCCGATTCGCTCGACGACCTCCTCACTGGTCTCCCGCGAGCGCGCCGCGCCGGCACTCAGGCGATGGGTGAGCTCGCGGTTTTCCTCGGCAAGCTCCCTCATACCGAGCATGATGACCTGGAGGTTCGCAGCGAGCTCCTCGTCGAAGCTCCGCAGGAGGGCGTCGGCTTCGGCCGTCGCGGCCCGCCTCCCGGTCCGGACGGTCAGATCGCCGCCGGCAAGCCGGCTCATGGCTTCACAGGTGCGAGACAGGCGTGAGGCAATTCGCTCGCCCGCGAAGAAGAGGACGGCACCGGCCGGCAGGAGACCGGCGGCACCCGCCGCCACGGTGAGAATCATCTCCGCTTCGTGTACCATCAACCACAGGACGATCGCCGTCGGTATAGCCCCGGCAATGACACCGAGAATTCCCAGTGCCGCCTTCATTGGTATGCGAGACATAGCCACCTCACTTCTCTCGATTCGCGGACCGGCCGCTACGCATCGGCGGAGCTCTCCGTGATAATCTGTTCCACGGTGGCACCTGCATGGATGTTGTACGGCTTGAACTCGTATGGGAACACCCGTTGAGCTGCCGCCATACCGCCCTGCTCCGGAGGCTGGCCCGCGGCGATGTTCGCGCGGGTCACCTCGAGCCATCTGTGCGTCTTGTGGACGCTCGGCACATGAACGAGGCCGTACTTCGATTTCAGGAGCAGCCGAACCCGTTCGATCATTGATCCGATTCTACAGGCCGGATTCCTCGCGGTCAACGCGGCGATCTGCCGCCCTGTCCCGACACCGAGACCTACACCGGCGTTGACAGACGGCGTGGCGACGGTCACTATTGCCGCCATGCTCGACCGCCGCACCCTGCGCACCGATTCCCTGCTGCTGACGACAGCCGTCATCTGGGGCCTTGCGTTCACCGCCCAGCGCGCCGGGATGGAGTTCATCGGCCCGTACACCTACAACGCCGTCCGTTTCGCGCTCGGCGCACTCTCCCTCGTGCCGCTGCTGCTCGCGTCTCGCCCCGTGGATTCGGCGCTGAGATCGGCGCGGCGGCGGAACCGCTATCGATTTTTGCGCGACGGCGTGATCGCCGGTGCGCTGCTGTTCGGCGGATCTTCGTTTCAGCAGGTCGGCCTGGTCTACACGACCGCCGGCAAGGCGGGATTCATCACGGGGCTCTACGTGGTGATCGTTCCCATTGCCGCGGCGTTTCTCGGCAGGCGTACCGACAGGGGCCGCTGGATCGGAGCCGTCCTGGCGGTGACGGGGCTGTATTTCCTGAGCGTCACCTCCTCCTTCACCGTCAGCCGCGGAGACGTCCTCGTCTTCATCTGCGCCTTCTTCTTCGCGGCGCATGTCCTCGTCCTTGCTCGATACTCCAGGATATGGCACCCGTTGCGACTGGCGGTGGTGCAGTACCTCACGACGGCTCTGCTGAGTCTCATCACCGCTGCCGCAACTGAAGACATGGTACTCACAGCCATCGCGGCGGCGTGGCTTCCGATCGTCTACGGAGGCATGTTCTCGGTGGGTGTCGCCTACTCCCTCCAGATTATCGCCCAGCGCGAGGCCCACCCGGCGCATGCGGCAATCCTTCTCAGTCTCGAGGGAGCCTTCGCCGCCCTCGGCGGGTTTCTCATCCTCGGGGAGCTCCTCTCCCCGCGCGATATACTCGGCTCCGCGCTCATGCTGGCCGGCATGCTCGCCTCTCAGTCGAGCACGGTCTTTCGTTCGGCACGCGCCCGCCGCGCCGGCGGCGCTTGACACACGACGGAGAGGCGGTACCATCGATCGTCGGGACGGTATCATGGAACACACAGTCGGAAGCATTGCAGTCATGACCAGCGGTGGCGACGCACCGGGGATGAACCCCGCCGTGCGATCGGTCGTTCGTTCCTCCCTCGACCTCGGAATCGAGACCTACGCCATTTACGAGGGCTACTTCGGCATGGTGGAGGGCGGCGACTACATCCGCCCCATGAGCTGGGAGGACGTCGGCGGCATTCTGCATCAGGGCGGCACGGTCATCGGCACCGCTCGCTCCGATGAGTTTCGCACCCGCGAGGGACGGAGGAAGGCCGCGCTCAACCTCGTGCAGCGCGAGATCGACAGCCTCATCGTCATCGGCGGCGACGGGAGCCTCACCGGAGCCCACGTCTTCCGGCAGGAGTGGCCGGGCCTCCTCGATGAGCTCGTCGAACGGGGCGATATCGAGTCCGACCGCGCAGAGCGGCGGTCAAACCTCCGTGTCGTCGGCCTCGTAGGATCGATCGACAACGACATGTTCGGCACCGACATGACGATCGGTGCCGACACGGCGCTGCACCGCATAACCGAAGCCATCGATGCGATCACGAGCACGGCCGCGAGCCATCAGCGCGCGTTTATCATCGAGGTGATGGGAAGGAACTGCGGCTACCTCGCGCTCATGGCATCGATTTCCTCGGGGGCCGATTGGGTGCTCATTCCCGAAAGCCCACCCGACATCGATGACTGGGAGCGGCGGATGTGCGAAGTTCTCAAGAAGGGGCGCGAAGTCGGGCGGCGCCACAGCATCGTCGTGGTCGCCGAAGGGGCATGTGACCGAAACGGAACCCCCATATCGACCGACCATGTGAAGAACGTGCTCAAGGAACGGCTCGGCGCCGACACACGGGTGACCATCCTCGGCCATGTCCAGCGCGGCGGTGCACCGAGCGCATACGATCGGCTGCTCGGATCCCTTCTCGGGCACGCCGCGGTGGGGGCGGTCACGGAGGGTGAGGCTGATGAGGAGCCGCAGCTCCTCGGCATTCGGCAGAATCGCGTGCAGCGCTCCTCACTGCTCGAAAACGTGGAGGCCACGCACTCCGTTGCCGACGTCATCGCTGAGAAGAACTACGAGAAGGCGATGGAGTTGCGGGGAGGCAGCTTCAAGGATGCCTTCCGCACCCTGCGAACGCTCATCCGGGCGAAGCCCCACGAACCCGACCCCGCGGTCACGCGGCGCCGCATCGGGATACTGCACGCAGGTCCTCCGGCGCCGGGCATGAATACGGCGGTCAGAGCGGCCACGCGGCTCGCAATCGATCAGGGTCACGAGGTGATCGGCATTCACAACGGCTTCCCGGGACTGCTCGAGGGGAACGTGACCGAGCTCGGCTGGATGAGCGTCTCAGGGTTTGCCTCGCGCGGCGGGGCCGAGCTCGGTACGAACCGAAGCGTACCCTCCCGAGAGGAGCTGCCGGCCCTCGCCGAGCGCATCACGGAGCTCGGCATCGAGGGATTGCTCATGATCGGCGGATGGGCAGGCTATGAGGCGGCCCTTCTCATCCATGAGGAGCGTCACAGACTGCCGGCCCTCGGCATACCGATCGTGTGCGTACCGGCCACCATCAACAATAACCTGCCGGGGTCGGAGCTTGCCGTGGGGGCGGATACAGCCCTGAACAACATCATGGATGCGGTGGACAAGATCAAACAGTCCGCCGTGGCCTCGCGCCGGGTGTTCGTGGTGGAGGTCATGGGCCGACACTGCGGCTACCTTGCACTCATGAGCGGTATCGCCGGCGGGGCGGAGCGGGTGTATCTGCACGAAGAGGGAATCTCTCTGCGCGACCTGCAGGCGGACGTTCAGTTCCTCGTGGACGGCTTCGAGAGCGGCAAGCGACTCGGTCTCATGATCAGAAACGAGGCGGTGAACCGATTCTACACCACCGACTTCATGCGCGCACTCTTCGAGGAGGAGAGCGAGGGCCTCTTCGACGCCAGGCAGGCCATTCTCGGCCACCTGCAGAACGGCGGCGATCCTTCTCCCTTCGATCGGATTCAGGCGACGCGTCTCGCGAGTCGGGCGCTCGCGTACACGCTCGAGCAGATCGAGAGCGAGGGCGGCGAAAGCGCCTTCATGGGACTGGTCGAAGGGGAGATATGTTTCAATCCCATCGATCGGTTTCCGCGGATGGTCGACGGCGATCTTCAGCGGCCGCTCGAGCAGTGGTGGCTGCAGCTTCGCGAGATCGCAGCCCTGCTCGGGCGCCCGGGGCCCCAACACGAGCTGGAGTAGGTCCGGCGCACGAAGCCCGAAATGCCGTGCCGGCCGCGCAGGTCGGAGCTGCGCGCCGAAGCCGCCGGCCGCCGGAGCCGTGGGCCGGAGCCGTGGGCCGCCCGAGCCGCCGGCGTGAGCCGGCTCAGGCGTGAGCCGGCTCAGGCCGGCACCGGCGCCCTGCCACTCGTTATGGTGGCATGTCCTCCGTGGTCCTCGATGATGCGCTGCGCCGCCATGATGCCGGAGATCGTGCTCATGGTCGTGCCGGTGCCCGGCACCGTGTAGTGCCCGCAGTAGTAGAGGTTCTCCAGCTTCTTCGAGCGGTTGGCGGGGCGGAACCAGGCCGTCTGCAGAAGGGTCTGCCCGAGCCCGAATGCCGTGCCGCGGTAGGCGTTGTAGTCGTTGCGGAAATCGTTGATGGAGTAACTGCGGCGGAGCACGACATGATCGCGAAGGGAGATGCCGGTCCGCCTTTCCATGCGGTCCATCACGATGTCGAAGTAGCGCTCGCGTCGCTCCGGGGTGTCCTCCAGACCCGGCGCAATGGGCACGAGGATGTAGACCGCCTCCCGCCCCGGAGGGGCCACGCCGGGATCACTGATCGAGGGGACGTGGAGATAGAACAGGGGCTCCTCGATCCAGCGCGGGTTCTTGTACACCGCGTCAAAGTGTGTATCCCAATCGGTATCAAAGAAGAACGTGTGATGCGTAAACTCGGGGATCCGCGTGTCGAAGCCGACGTAGAAGTTGAGCACCGCCGGTGAGAGCGCCTTCCGGTTCCATCGTTTCGCAGTGAAGGACCGATCGCCCGCCTCGAGAAGCTCGAGCTCCACGTGCGGGTAATCGGCGTTCGCGACAACAACATCCGCCACGAGCTCGTCGGAATCGCAGTCGGTGCGGCACGCTATGCGCGAAACGCGCCCCCCGGAGCTGCGCAATGCGGTAACCTCCGTCCCCATGCGAAAATCAACCCCCAGATGCTCGCACACCGAGCGCATCGCCTGAGCCACACCGCTGAATCCGCCGTCCGGGTACCAGGTGCCCAGCACGAAGTCCACGTAATTCATCAGTGTATAGACCGCCGGAGTGCTCTTTGCGGAGCTTCCCAGAAACACGACGGGAAACTCGAGGATCTTTCGCAGGTAGGGATGCGAAAAGCCGCGGTTCACGAGGTCGGCGTAGCTTCGGTGAATATCGAGTGCTCCGGCGTTCGAAATGCTCGTCGCATTCACGAAGTCGAAGAGCGAGCGATAGTTCCTGTAGATGAAGTGCGTCATCGCGAGCGTGTATTTGCGCTCGGCATCGGCAAGGTAGCGTTTGAGCTTCGCGCCCGCGCCCGTCTCGTAGCGCTCGAATACGTCTGCTGCGGCGTCGAGGTCCGCGGGAACGTCGACGACGTTGTCACGCTCGCGGGGCTCGGTATCGCCGTAGTAGACGCGGTAGCTCGGGTCGACGCGGGTGAGACCGTAGAAATCCCGCCGGTCGAAACCGAGATCGGCGAACCACCTGTCGTGCTCGCCCGGCATCCAGTACCAGCTCGGGCCCATGTCGAAGCGAAAGCCGTCGGCTTCCAGCACCTGCGCGCGACCGCCGACCCATTCGTTTCGCTCGAGCACCGTTACCCGGTAGCCGGCCTTTGCCAGATGAGCAGCCGCGGACAGGCCGCCGAATCCCGCACCGATCACAACCGCATGTTGGGTAGACATTTCGCTCCATAGATTACCGCCGGCGGTCGGAGTGGTCAACAGCTTGCGTGCCGGACGATCGGGCCCAGGGACGGAGCTTGCCTACCGGCCCAGGGACGGAGCTTGCCTCAGCTTCCGCCCACGCGAACGATCACCCTGCCCTGCACCCCGCCTTCGAGCATCAAACCGATCCACTCCTCCGTCCCCGCGAGGTCGGTCTCGTTGAGCATCGACGCGAGGGCCTCACGCACCGACCACCGGCCGGCAAGGCGATTCCAGATCTCGCGGCGGCGATCTTTCGGCATCCAGGCGGAGTCGATCCCCACGAGCCGCACGCCCCGGAGGATGAAGGGGTAGACGGTCAGCGGCAGATCACCGGAGGCCGCGTTTCCGCAAGCGGTGACGACCCCGCCGTGGGCGGCGGCGCGGACGGCGGTTGCCAGAATGGGGCCGCCTACGGTATCGACGACGCCGGCCCACCGGCTCTTCAGAAGCGGTCGCGAGGACGGATCGGCGGCGTCCTCCCGGGAGATGACGTCGGCCGCGCCGAACTCCCGCAGCCGGTCCGCAGCGTCCTCCTTGCCGGTCACCGCAACCACCGGGAACCCGAGCTTCGCGAGGATAGCGGTCGCGATGCTCCCCACACCCCCGCTCGCCCCGGTGACGAGCACCTGACCGGCGTCGGGAGAAACGCCGTTTTCCTCGAGCTCGAGGATAGACTGGGCGGCGGTGAACCCGGCGGTCCCGTAGGCGGCGGCGTCGCGCATGCTCAGGCCGTCGGGCAGGGACAGGACCCAGTCGGCCGGCACCCGGATGCGCTCGCTGTAGCCGCCCCAGGTGTTCGCACCGAGGTCATGGGCGTGAACCAGCACCTCCGTCCCCGGCTCGAGCGTGCCGCTGTCGTCACGCTCCACCACACCCGCCGCATCAATGCCGGGGGTGTGGGGGTAGTTCCTCGTGACACCACGGTTTCCGCTCGCCGACAGGGCGTCCTTGTAGTTGAGCGAGGAGTAATGGACCTGCACTACGACGTCGCCGGCCGGCAGCTCATCGTGCCGGCAGTTCTCGACCGCGCGGGTGAAGGTGCCGTCACGCTCTCTCACGCGAAGCGCACGAAACGTGTTTGTCTCCATACAATCATAGTAGCGCCACCGCGGCGGATGCGCCTACCCGTCATTGACAGCTCGATCGAAACCGCTATAATGAAGGTAAGCATTACATCTCAGATGCATGCGAAATCTCAACCGAGGAGTAGTCCAATATGGCTCAGATTGCCGAACTGTTTCAGGAAGCAGACTGGAAGAAGGAGAAGCATGTGCCGGTCATCGAAGCACCGGATTCGGTCGCAGCCGGGGAAAAGGTTACCATTACCGCCCAGGTCGGCGCCGAAATCGCCCACCCCAACACGACCGAGCATCATATCCGCTGGATCGCGCTGCACTTCAAGCCGGATGACGACAAGTTCTCCTATCAGCTCTCCCAGTCGGACTTCACGGCTCACGGCGAGGCAGTGAAAGGACCGAACGAGGGACCTGCGTACACCGAACCCGCCACGCAGGCGACGGTCATGCTCAAGTCCTCGGGAACGCTTTACGCTACGAGCTACTGCAACATTCACGGACTGTGGGAGAGTCAGAAGCGGATCACCGTCAGCTGAGCAAAACGGTCGTACCGCTTCGTGCAACCGCGGCGCCTCGGGCGCCGGTCGCACACCAGGTCGCCGGCCACCGGTCGAGCGGCCTTTTTCATGCCGTCGGCTTGATACCGCCCGCCTTCTGTGCAATCCTACCGGCCGGGACAACACCATGAACCAGTTCATGCAGGCAGCAATAGAAGAAGCTCGACACGCGGTGGACACCGCTCAGGGCGGCCCGTTCGGCGCCGTGGTGGTCCGCGCGGGCCGCATCGTCGGACGCGGCCACAACACGGTCGTGGATTCCAATGACCCTACCGCGCACGCGGAGGTCAATGCCATCCGCGATGCCTCGCGCGCGCTCGGGCGCTTCGATCTCTCCGATTGTGAGCTCTACACGAGCTGTGAGCCCTGCCCAATGTGCTACGCAGCGGCCTACTGGGCCCGGATCCCGCGCATCTATCGCGGGGCCACGAAGGACGACGCGGCGCGGATCGGCTTCGACGACCGGGCAATGTATGAGGACCTCGCGCGGCCGGCCGACGAGCGGAAGATCCCGCTCATCGAGCTGGACCGCGAAGCCTGCCTGAAGCCCTTCATGTACTGGGAGTCGAAGCCCGATAAGGTGCCGTACTGACGCGGGTCAATATCACCCGGTGAAGCGCCGGGTTGCAGGCCGCGGCGTATCGAGTCAATTCTTGCAGCCGCGATTTCGCTGAACTATACTCTCAGATACGAGCATCCATGAGCGCATCAATCGTGACCGAACCGGTAGATCATCAAGGCATTGTGACGGCCCTGCCCCGCGGCGGTTATCTCGTGAAGACGCCCGAGGGCAACATCCAGTTCGGCGCACCACCTGAGACGATCAAGGATACGATACCGAGCGAGGACTCCGTCCCACGGATATTCGTGCTTCCGCGCGTGCTCTTCCACTGGCAGAAGGGCATTAACGTGGCGGACATGGAGTTTCCGATCTACTTCAACTTCTTCCTCAAGAAGCAACGGGTGACGGTGTTTTGCTCGGACGAGCAGGCGCGCCGTCTCGTGGTGGCTCTGCGCCAGGCGGTGTTCGGGCCGCGTAACCTGAATCTCGAGAGTGACGCCTATCCGGCCGCCGATGATGCCTTCGTCCCGGACATCTCCGGCGAGGTGGCCTATTTTCGTCGGGGACTGAAGCTCTCGGATCTGCTTGCAATTCGGCGGTTCAGCGAGGAAGGCACGCTTCACTACGGGCGTGTGACCATACATCAGACCGACCGCGGCGTATTCGAAGTCCATATCGACGATGAGCTTGCCGCCGAGGTTCCCGACACCGTGCAGTACCGGCCGACCTACGATATCGGCCAGCGACTCGCCGAGCCCTTCGTGCCGCCGCGGTTCGCGGTGACCTGCCTCGGGCCGAGCCACGGCTTCGATCCAAACGACAACACGTCCGGCTTTATCATCTGGCTCCACGGCAACGGGATCATGGTCGATCCGCCGGTCAATTCTACGGAGTGGCTCGAGCGGTCGAACGTCAACCCGAAGTTCATCGACAGCATCATCCTCACGCACTGCCACGCCGATCACGATGCGGGGACGTTTCAAAAGATCCTCGAAGAGTCGCGGGTGACCATCTACACGACGCCGACCATCATGCAGAGCTTTCTGGCGAAGTACGCCGCATTCTCGGGTGAGTCGGTTGAGTATCTGCGCAGGCTGTTTACCTATCACCCGGTGTACATCGGCCGATCGTTCTATCTGCACGGCGGCGAGTTTCACATTTTCTATACCCTGCACTCGATTCCGACCATGGGATTTCGCCTGGCCTTCCAGGACAAGACGTTTGTCTACTCCTCCGATCATCAGGCGGACCCCGGCGTCCAGCGGGATATGTATGAGAACGGCTACATATCGGAGCGCCGCTTCGAGCAGCTGTCGAACTTTCCCTGGGACAGCGACGTGATTTACCACGAAGCCGGCATCGCGCCCCTGCACACCCCGATCACCTATCTGAACTCCCTTCCCGAAGACGTGCAGCGGCGGACGGTGGTGTATCACATCGCCCAGAAGGATTTCCCTTCGCAGAACGAAACACAGCTCACGCTCGCCACCTTCGGTATCGAGAACACCCTCTACTTCGAGACCGAGAAGTCGCCCCATGAGGCGGCCTATCACATCCTCGATGTGCTCAAGCACCTCGATTTCTTTCACGTGCTGCCGGTGTATAAGGTGCAGGAATTCCTGAGCATCGTTGAGCACCGCACCTACCGGCAGGGAGAGAAGATCATCGAGAAAGGCACGCGGGGGAACGAGTTCTTTATCATCCGTACCGGCACCGCGCGCGTTCACATGGAACAGCTCGTGCGGGGGAAGTACCTCGGTGCCTACGAGTACTTCGGGGAGGTGGCACTGCTCGCCGGTACCGCCCGCACCGCGGACATCATCGCCGAGACCGATGTGGAGCTCTACGCGATCCCCAAGAGCAAGTTCATCAACTTCATCGCGGGCACCGAGTTCGAGCGGGTATTGCGCCGCCTCATCACGAACCGCAGCGAGGAGACCTGGAACACCCTGGTCTCGAGCAACCAGCTTGCCTCCCTCACCGATTACCAGCGCATGTGGCTGGAGTCCGTGCTCGTAAAGACGCGGCGCGACGGACGAGGCGATCTCGTCACCGAAGGCGAGCACGCCGACGGCATCTACCTCATCAGCGCCGGGTCGGTGACCGTGATGCGAGGCGATAACGCCGTCGCAACGCTTCGCCGCGGCGATGTCGCGGGGAGCATGCGTGCGATTCAGCGCAACGAGCCCTCAGCATACACGTATCGCCACGACGACCCGATCGATCTGTTGTTCGTGCCCCGAGACGACGTGATCGAGTTTCTCAAGCGCAACCCCGGCGCCGCCATGCGTTTCGGCCAGTGAGCCGGGCCGGCGGGTTGTATGCATGCACTCCGGGTCGTAGACTGGTCTCCATGACCGAAATCCAGCAGGTATCAGAACTCGAACAGGCGATCTCCACGCGTGAGGCACTGGCCGTCCTCTTCACCCGGCAGGATTCCCCGGAATCTGTCGACCTCTATCCGCGGGTGCGCCGTCTGCTGCGTCGATTCCCGCGCGTGCCCGGCTATCACGTCGACGTCGACCGCCACCCGACCGCTGCCGGTGAGTTCCTCGTCTACGATGTCCCCACCATCATCGTCTACTATCGCGGATCCCCCGCGTTCAAGCACGTCGGCGGCTTCTACCTGCCCGACCTGCGCGCGGAGCTCGAACAGTTCTCCGCCCGCCTCAGCCACTGACCTGCAACGCCGCGCGCCGGC
>CAZWNS010000076.1:0-12089 GCA_964635245.1 uncultured Spirochaetaceae bacterium | reverse complement strand
CTCCGGCAAACAGGCCCAGGGCGATCGCGGGACGGATCAATCGTATCAGGTGCAGGCGGGTGTATACACCGGAGCGCAAACCGGTGTGCAGCCGGGGACGGTGCGTCTTCATCACCTCATTCTACCGTACAGGGAGCTTCGTTTCTGCCCGGGTATCAATCAGGAGGTTGTTGCCCTCGCGATCCTCGACACGGAGCCGATCGAAGAGGGTATCGACAAGCTCATTCACGGTTCGGGCATCCGGTCCATGGAGAACCGCGTAGGCGATACGCTGGGTCGAATTGACCATTGGCCGTATCGTCGTGCCCTCCGGCAGAAGAAACCGGCACTCGGCGACACCGGGCAGCCGCCGTACTTCTTCGTCGCCCCGGAGACGCCGCACCACTCCCGGGCGGGCAAACATGAGCGGCACCGCAAACGCCCGGGATACCGCAGACTCCCCCGCCGAATCGGATTCGAGCGCCTGTGGCGTCGGCGGTATACGGGGAGAGCCTATGGCCTGCCGGTACCACTCCAGTTGAACAGCCAGGATGTCCACCCCCGTCACCCGGGGTATCGACAGATCCTCGTAGGCGCCACCGAGGCGGCAGGCGATTTCGTTCACGCGTACTCCCTCGCTCCCGATGAGATACTGAAAGTAGACCGGCACATCATGCAGGGTGAGCGCGCGCACGATTCGGGCGGTCAGCTCGTAGATCCGCTCCAGATACCCCCGGGCGGCGTCGGAGGGGAACCGGTGGGCGGGACAGACCCCCAGAGATCCGTGTGAGAGCGTCGGATCGAAGGTGACCCGGTCGGTGACCGTCCAGATCGTGACGGGAGAAGCCGGGTCTCCGGCATGAATGGGAGTGCCCTTCCCCGCGTGGGCCCATCCGCTCACGGTGACCTCCCGGGAGGGGTAATACTGTTCGGCGAGAATCCGCGAATCTCTCGAAAACGAGAGCGCGACGGGCTGGTGCTCCCGCAGCTCCTGCAGATTCCGGACGAGACGTATGCCGCGCTGGCCCTGGCTGTCCACCGGCTTCACAACCCAGGGCGACGGTACCCCGACCAGCCCCTCGTCGTTCCACCGCGCCGGATCCGGCCCCAACACGGCCCAGGGGGCCGAGGGCACGCCGGCGACGCCGAGGACCCGTTTCATCTCGGCCTTGTTCGTGACGCATACCGCCTGATCGACGGAGAGGGGATACGGAAGTCCGAGGCGGCTGGAGACAACGGCAGCTGTGTAGACCGGCTGGTCCGATCCGGCCGCGAGCACGGCGTGCGCTCCGCAGCGGGCGGCAGCGGCCTCGACCGCGTCGATATCAAAGGTCGAGGCACGCTCGAAGTGGTGTGCCCATTTGCGCCCCGGGGGGTACTCGGCCTGATCCGCCAGGATCACCTCGAACCCGTGCTCGCGTGCGCGACGTATCGCGGAAACCTGGCTGCTGCCGCCGCCGAGGACAAGGAGGCGAGGGGTCCTACTCAACCGACACACTCCCCCGCACGGGTTGCGGCCCGCGAACCAGCCGCCCGAAGGGACGAAGCGGCCCCCAGTACAGGAGTAACCGCCAGAGAACGCCCACGAGACGGCGGATTTCATGTCGACTGCCCCGGGTGGACCGATCGGAAGTCTCTCGACCCCGGTATCGCACGGACGCCACCCCCGGTCTGAACTGCAGGAGCATTGCCGAAAGATAGGGATACCGCACCGGCGTGGCGAGCGCCCGATCCAGCAGGTCTCGCCGTATCGCACGGAAGCTCCCCACCGGCACGTCCCACGGCAGGCCGAGAAACAGGTGGAAGTGGAGGTTGTTGAGCCGGGTTCCCGCCGAGCGAACCACCCGTCGCATATCGGCCCGCCTCGCGCGCCGTGGCGAACGTCCGGGCCCGGTGCGTACAGCCTTCGCCGTACTCGCTCGCGCCGCGGCATACACGAGACCGAGCCCCGGATCGTTCTGCAGCATGCCTACCATCCGAGGTACTACCTCCGGGGGGTGGGCCCCGTCGTCGTCCATCGTGACGATGATCTCTCCCACGGCGCGGGAGACCCCGACGATCGTCGCATGCACCTGCCCCCTGCGCCGCGGCAGTCGCGCGAGAACCAGATGCGGGTACCGAACGCCTAACGCCTGGAGTCGCCGCCGCTGGTCCGGATCGCTCCCGTCGTCCACCACCACGATGTCCCGTACATCAACGAGTCCCCGGCACGCGTTCATAAGACGGGGCAGAAGCTCTTCGAGGCTCGCCGCTCCGTTGAGCGTCGGAATCACAACGGAAACCGCCGGCCGCAGAGACGCGCCGGATCGGGGATGTGTAAGCCGACGATACCGGTGTTGCCGCGTCGCGGTATCGGAGTACTCGCGCATTGCCCCGAGATCATCGCATAAAAGCGCGGACTATGTCATTGCGCCGAAAGGGAATCCACCGGCACGCGTATCGCCGCCGGACTTTCGGAAAGCCGGGCTTGACATCTGGTATTACGAAGTGTTACGTTACTGCCGAAACGTCCTATGTATGGGAGGAACCGATGGGTATTCTTTCGGTCAGGAAAGCAGTGATTCTCGTTGCTGCGATGACGGCGGTGTTCACCGTCGGCGTCGCCTGGGCGGGCGGCGCCGAGGAGAGCGATGAGCACCATCACGAGCAGGAAGAGGAACATCACCACGACGGTGCCATGTCGCTCCCGCATATCGAGCCCGCGGATCTCGGCGACGGAGAGTCGCTGAACGTCGTCGCCTCGACGAGCATCGTGGGAGATGTCGTGCGGCAGGTGGCGGGCTCCGCGGCAACCGTGGATGTGTTGATGCCGGTCGGGCAAAACCCCCACGCCTATGAGCCGACACCTCGCGAAATGACGAGAGTGGAAGACGCCTACATCGCATTCGTGAACGGCCTTGATCTCGAAGAGGGCCTCATGGACTCAATCGAGGACGTCGCCGGGTCCTACGTCGTTCCCGTCTCGGCGGGCATACCGGTGCTCGGCGCCGATGACGGCGGCCACGATCACGATCACGGCCATGACGACGATCACGGCCATGCCGGCGGCGACCCGCACTTCTGGTTCGACCCCACGAACGTGATTACCTGGACGGAGAACATCGCCGAGGCGCTGAGCGAGGCCGACCCCTCGAATCGCTCCACCTACGAGGAGCGTCGCGACGCCTACATCGCCGAGCTGGAAGCCCTCGACCGGGAAATCCGTCGGGAGGTCTCTTCCATCCCCCGGGACCGCCGAAAGCTGGTCGTCGACCACGTGGCGCTCACGTATTTCGCCGATGAGTACGGATTCGAGATAATCGGGGAGGTCATTCCCTCCGTCTCCGACCAGGCGGAGCCCTCGCCCCGACACATTGCGCGTCTCGCGGAGGTTGTACAGGAAGAAGGGGTAAGTGCGATCTTCATCGGGCAAACCGCGGGCAGCGGCCTGCGAAATCTGGTAGACTCCGTTGCCGAGGAAGTAGGTCGAGAGATCCGGATCGTGGAGCTCCTCACCGGGTCCCTGGCGGCGGAGGGCAATCGAGGAGACTCCTACCTGGAGTTCATGCGATTCAACACCGAGCAAATCGTCCCGGCGCTGAATCCTTAGGAGCCAATTGCGTGGAACTGTTGCGAAGTCTGAACTACGGCGGACGATGCGGCACCCCGGCGGTGCCGCATTCGGCCGCCCTTACCGTCAGCAACCTTCGATTTCGCTACCCCGGCTCGGATGCGGAGGCGCTCGAGGATGTGTCGCTGTCGGTCGATCCGGGCGAGCGGGTGGCACTGGTCGGTCCGAACGGTGCCGGCAAGTCTACATTGCTGCAGCTCATCCTCGGCATGGAAGGGGGGCACTCGGGCCATATCGAAGTGTACGGCAACCCGGCTCACAAATGTCGCCATCGGGTGGCGATCGTGCCGCAGCGGTCGACGGTGGACTGGCGCTTCCCCGTCACGGTCCGCCAGGTTGTGATGATGGGGCGCTACGTTCACCTGGGATGGTTCCGACACCCCCGCGCGGAAGATCACGACCGGGTCGAGGCTGCGCTCGAAACCATGGGAATCACCGATTTGGCCGACAGACAGGTCGGAGAGCTCTCGGGGGGACAGCAGCAGCGAGTTATGCTTGCTCGAACCCTCGCCCATGATGCGGATCTGCTTCTCCTCGACGAGCCGTTGAACCACGTCGATCTGTCGACTCAGGAGCTCATCTTCCATACCCTCGAACGGCTCACCGCCGCCGGAAAGGCGGCCATCGTGAGCACCCATGACCTCGGCGTCCTGACGGTCCACTTCTCACGAGCCGTCTTCATCGATCGCAGAATAATCGCCGACGGGCGAGTTGACGAGGTGATTACGCCCGAGACGATCGCAGAGGCGTACGGATTCGAATTTCACAAGGACTACACGGCATGATGGATCTTCTCCTCGACCCCCTCTCCTATGCCTTTGTCCTGCGGGGACTTGCCGCCGGGATGCTCGCCGCCCTCTCCTGTGCGCTGCTCAGCGCCTTTGTGGTGTGGCGTGGCATGGCGTTCGTCGGGGACGCCCTTGCTCACGCCATACTCCCGGGTATCGTGCTCGCCTACGCGCTCGGGTTCAGCCTCTTTTTCGGCGCACTCGGCGCCGCGGCCGTGGCGGTCGTGCTCATCGGGGCGATTTCCGGACAGCGTCGATTGAAGGAGGACACGGCTATCGGCATCGTCTTCTCCGGCTTCTTCGCCCTCGGTGTTCTCTTTATGAGCAGTATCACGACCTACCAGGATCTCGGGCACGTCCTGTTCGGGAATATCCTCGGGGTGGGCTCCTCGGACCTGGTCGTGATGTCGGTGGTGGTATTCGTCACCGTCGCGGCACTGGCGGGTTCCTACAAAGAGTTGCTGGTTACCTCGTTCGACCCGGCGCACTCGGTGGCGATCGGCCTCTCGCCCTCGGCCATCCGGTATCTGCTCCTCTTCCTTCTCGCCCTGACCACCGTAGTCGCCATCCAGACCGTCGGAGTCATTCTCGTGCTCTCGCTTCTTGTCACCCCCGGGGCGACGGCGTCGATGATCTCGAAAAGCCTGCGGAGCATAATGGTTCTTTCCGTCTTGATGTCGCTCACGGCGACGCTGATCGGCTTCTACGTTTCCTACTACGGGGACGTCGCCTCCGGCCCGGCTATCGTTCTGACTCTGACACTGTTCTTCGGCCTTGCGTTCGGCTTCTCACGGATGCATAACAGGCGCAGACTCACGGCTCCCGCCCGACAATCCCCATCTCGATGAGCAGGCGGGCCGCCGGCTGAGCAGGCGGGCCGCCGGCGCGGTTACGTGATATCCACGTGCTCGAAGCCGTTGGTCGCCGTGTCGTAGATGCCGTAGCTCGGCTCACCGAAACGGCCCATAATCTCCCCGGGGTTCGCCCACAGGGTGGTACCGAGGGTCTGGATGTTTCGCGTGTGGTCGTGCCCGCTGAAGACCGCGTCGTAGGCGCCGCTCTGCGCGAGCCGCCGGGCAACCTCGGGATAGTGGTTGAGCGCAATCCGCCGCCCGCCGAGGTCGAGCTCGGCGAGATGAGCGTAGAGGGTCACGTGAGCCATGCCGCCGGCGATCTGCGAGAGAAGAAACTGGTCACCGTCGTTGTTGCCGAACACGGCATGAACGGGACCGGAGAACCCATCCCCCATCTGTTTCAACGTGAACGGCGCGCAGAAGTCGCCGAGAAAGAGGAGCGCCTCGAGGCCGCGTCCGCGGATATCCGTCAGCGCCCGTTCGAGGTTCCCGAGATTGTCATGTATGTCACTGGTCACTGCAATTCGCATCGTTGCATGCTCTCCTGTCGCATTCAGTCGCTACTCTCAGCCTATGGAGTCCGGGCCACGGCCGTCAAGCACGTCGATACCCCGTGGTTTTTTCTCGGATAATTGCTACATTGTGAAACAGAGATGACTCAGGACCAGAACTCAGCCGATAACGGCCTGTACCGGCGATTGCTTGCCGAAGGTACGCCTGCCGACGAAATAGACCAAGTCTACCGAAAACTCAGGGACAAAGGCTACGGCGAAGAAGCTGCCCGGGCCCGCATCGAGCGCGAGATGCGCCGCATGCGCGAGCGCAACCGCCTCGAGGAGAGACGCCACGCGCAGCGTTCAGCGCGGGAAGGGGCGGCGGGGCCGGCCGGCGCAGACCGTCTCGCGAGTGGTGCCGCCGCGCGCCGTGACACACGCTCCGCGCCGACATCCCCGCAGCGACGGAATCGTCGCAGCCAGGACTGGTTTCCTGTGGTTTCTCCGGAGCTCCGCCGGAGAGTGAACCGCTGGGCCCACCGGAACAAGCTCCTCGCGGTCGGCTTCCGCGAGCGCCTCAGTGACTTTGCCACCTATTTCCGGTCGAGCGTACCCGATTACGTGAGCCCGCGCCTGCTCCGCTACCTTGCCGGCCCCTCAACCGCGAGGAGCGGCAACCCCTACGAATACAGCCTGCGTGAGACGCTCGAAGCCCTTCGCGCCGCCTCAGGCACCTTCCTCGCGCGCCCCGGTCATGAGGACACCGCGCGCGCGGTGTCCGACGCGCTTCGGCGCCGCGATCCGCTTGCCGCGGAGTTCCTCGAGACGTTTTTCGATGTAAGCCGCGAAACGCGCACGGCCCTGCGCTATCTCGAGCTCAACGTGAACCGCGGCCGCCGCGTCACCGCCGGCGAGCTCGCGCGCATCGCCCGGGAGGTCTACCGTATATCGCTTCGCACACAGCAGGTCTCCTCGACCAAGACCGCGGAGATCTTTGCCCTCGCCCGGGATGTGGCGCTTGCCTATCGGGCGGCGCCGGCCGCACGGCTCGATGACGCCGAGGCCGTCCTTCGTATCGCCATCGACAACCTCTCCGGATTCCGCACCGAGCTCTACCCCATCGCGCTCAAGGGCGTCGGCGGATTCTACGAGCTCGGCGACACATCGGAGGAGAAGTGGGCGGCACTGCTCGATTTCGCATCGCTTCGCCCCGATGAGGTTCTGGATCCGGGCACTTTCTACGACGCGGAGACGAAACGGCGAGAGATGGAGCTTGCCGAGAAGCAGAAACGAGAGCTCGAGTGGCTCGAAATGGAAAAGAGTGAAGAGTTCTCGCAGAGATTCGCGGGCATACTCGGGGTACTCTCGGTCCTTTTCCCCAACTCCGAAATCGAAAACCTCGAGCGGATGCCCTTTCTTCTGCCCTATTTCGACACCAACGTGTACGCCCAGCACCTGCCGTTCTCTCACCATATGCAGAACATCGAGTCCGTCGCCGCCTCCGATCCGGTGCAACCTCTGCTCGTCCTCCATCGCATCATCGATGATCTCGCCGGGTCGATTCGTCCGCAGGCGCTCGAGAAGATCACCGGTCGTGACGGTATTGCCGAGCGGCTGCGGGAAACCGTCGGTGACTGGCATGCGGTCTATGCTGAGCTCTTCGACCGCTATCTGCGGGCACTCACCAATTACAGGAAGGGGATGGAAGACTCCACAGGCATACGCGACTTTCGCAGCAGCGCGATGGCCCGGAGTCTCGAGGAGGAGATCAACCAGCTGCGAAATCTGCTGATTCGCGACTACGGACATTCGCTCGGCCGCATTGCCGGCGCGGGCATCCACGGACCGTACCTCTACGAGCTCGCAGGCCGGCTTCAGCAGCAGCTCGCGGAGATCGCCGAAGACCTGAATCAGGATCTGCTCACCCGAACCGATCCTCTCGGCAAACGCCTCTACGACCGGCTCGGCAAGGAAGACGTTGTGGACCTCGAGGCTCATCCGACTCCCAGCCCGGACGCCCGTCCGGCCGCGCGGCAGATCAAGCGCTACATCGAGGCCAGGTACGGCACGGATCCCGCCCGTCTGCCGCGCCTCTCGCAGCTGTTCTTCTTCGATGTTCTGCGCGGCATCGCCGACATGTATACCTATCTGACCAATGAAGAGGGGAGCTTCCTCAGAGCGACCGGCGAACGCGTCGTTCTGCCCGACGAGCGGGAAGCCGAGGCGTGGAAGCAGGAGATGGAAACTCCCGGCAGCTCCGCGGAGAAACGGTTGCAGATCCGCCTCTCGGAACAGCTCGAAGCCGAATATGCCGACGGCCTGACCGGGCTCAAGAACAAGAACTACTTCCTGCGCGAGCTTCCGAAAGCATTCGACGAGGCGAAGCGCGGCGGGCGCGAGACGGCTCTGATCATGCTCGACATCGACCACTTCAAGTGGATAAACGATAACCTCGGACACCAGAAGGGCGACACGGTGCTTCAGGACGTCGCACGCAGCATCAGTGAGAACAGTCGCGGCACCTACGACCGGGCCGTGCGCTACGGCGGCGAGGAGTTCATCCTCTTCGTCCAGGCATCACTGCACTCCGCGGTCCTGCTCGCAGAGCGCCTGCGTCACCTGCAGGAGAAGCGCGTGGCCGAGAGCGAGCTCTACGAGCCCGTGCGTGGCGTTCAGGAGCAGAAAGGCGGGGTGAGCGGCACATTTTCCATCGGCGTGGTTGCCGGCGGCTCCTACGATACCCTCGACGATGCGGTCGAGCACGCCGATCGGGCCCTCTACCGGGCAAAGGAGCGGCGAAACAGCGTCGTACTCGAGTCCAGCGCCGCGACTCATGAGCTCATGAGCTACGAACACTATTTGAGGACCGTTCGCACCCAGGAGTGAGGTGCCCCGCGGCGGTCGCCCCGCGGCGGCGGCCTCTTAGCTCGACGGGAGGAAATCTTCCCGCTGCGGAGAGAATACGTCCACCACGAGCGTGTCTTCGAGGGCGGTGACCTCGTGCTCGGTGTCGCCGGCGACGTAGGCGGAGTCCCCCTCGCCGAGCTCCTGGGTCTCCTCGCCGATGCGGTATGAAACGCGCCCGTGGATGACGTAGGTGATCTGCTCCTGCGGATGTCGATGTTCCGGGGCCACGGATCCCGCGGGCAGGTGCACCTGCACTGCCATCAATCCGCCTCCGTAGGCTGCAAGGCGCTTGGTGAGCGACCCGAAGAGGGTCTCGGGTTCACTGTCGGAAAGCTTGAAAAACGGCATGCACATCCTCCTCCCCCGTCATACCCTCGTCCGCCGAGAGGGTCAAGGGCACAGGGCCACGCGCGGGGGTCGGCTACGGCCGCCGAAGGCCCCGTACTCTTGGACGCTTCGAAGCTCTTTCAGTACACTGGAGGTATGGCAATGAGCATTCTCATGACCGCTCTCGGTTCCGTAGCGGTCATCGCGGGTATCATCGGGTGTATCGTCCCCGTGCTCCCGGGCCCCATCGTGAGCTATCTGGCGATCGTGCTCATCTCCCTCGCGGGTGGTTGGGATCTCTACGCGCTCCCTACCCTCATCATTCTCGCCGTACTTGCGGTCGGAGCAACCGTGATGGATTCCATACTGCCGGCCGTGAGCTCCAGACGGGCAGGCGCGGGTCGGGCCGGTGTGTGGGGGAGCGTTCTCGGGATGCTTGTCGGCACGATCTTCTTTCCGCCGTTCGGGATGATAGTCGGCGCCTTTCTCGGGGCGCTCGCGTTCGAGGTCATGTTCAATCCGGAGAACCGCGAACCAATGAAGGCCGCCATGGGCGTCTTCAAGGGCACCGTGCTCGCAACCCTGCTCAAGCTGCTTGCAGCGGGTATCATCGGGTTCTACTTCGTGCGCGGAAGCGTGCGGACCTTCTCGGCGCTCTAAAGGAGGCACGGCCCGTGAGCCGCTCCCACGCGCTCGCAGCCTTCAGCGTTCGTCCCGCCCGCACACCTCGCGGTGCACGGCGAAGAACTCGCTGAGCATCATCGCCGTTGCGCCCCATACGTCCACTTCCCCGAGGGTATAGGCCGGCACGCGCATCGGCGTACCGCGGGCGTCCACGGTGCGGTACCCGTGTCCGGCCATGAGCTCATCCACGCCGGCAATGATGATCCGCGCGACTTCGGTCGGATTTGGTGAAAACAATGCCGGGTCGCCGGTGTAGGCGCCCACCACCGGTGTTATGCGGTAGTTGCTCACCGAGACGTAGAGCGGGGTAAGCGCACCGAGCACATCAACCTGCTGCGGCACTGCGGCGATTTCCTCCGCCGCCTCCCGCAGTGCGGTACCCGTGGGAAACTGATCGCCCTCCTCCAAACCGCCGCCCGGCAGCCCGATCTGCCCGCCATGCGTACCACCGTCGTCGGCGCGAACGATGAGCGGCAGCTCCGGCCCCTTCCCGCGGTCGAGGAGGAGGATGAGCACCGCGCCGTGTCTTGCGTCATGCGGTTCCGTCTCGTGTCCCACCGTCAGCCGTCCGCGCGGGGCCATCAGGCGCTGCGCCCCGAGTCCGGGGAGCACCGAGGTCAGCCGCGCGCGCAGCCGCGAAATGTACTCGTTGTAATGCACCGCGGAGAAGTATACCGCTCAAATCCACCGGCGGCGACGGAACAGGAAGACCATGACCACCGCTCTCGCTTTCAACGCGCCGTCGCGCGGGCCATTTTTGACTTCTTCTCTCAGCATATCTAAATTCACAGGCGAATCTGGAGGTGCATGATGAATCGTCTACGCTCGTTCGTACTGTTGTTCTCGGTTCTCCTGCTGCTTCTCGCCTTCGGCGGACAGCTCGCCGCGCAGGATGAAGCGAAAGCCACCTTCGCCGGCGGCTGTTTCTGGTGTATGGAGCCACCCTACGACGAACTCGACGGGGTGATATCGACCGTCTCCGGCTACTCAGGCGGCGACGTTGAAGATCCGACCTATGAGGAAGTCGTCCGGGGTAACACCGGCCACCTCGAGGTGGTACAGGTCACCTACGACCCCTCCGTCGTCAGCTATGAGGAGCTTCTCGATGTCTTCTGGGTGAACATCGATCCGGTGGACGGCGGGGGGCAGTTCTGCGACCGCGGCGAGCAATACACCACCGCCGTCTTCTACCACAACGAAGAGCAGCGGCGACTCGCCGAAGAAAGCAGGGAGAATATCGCCGAATCCAACGACTTCGGGATGCGGCGGATTCAAACCGATATTCGTCCGCTCGAGGAGTTCTATCGGGCCGAAGAATACCATCAGGACTACTACCGCAAGAATCCGCTGCGCTACAATCTCTACCGTACCGGCTGCGGGCGCGATCAGCGACTCGAAGAGCTCTGGGGAAGCTGAAAGCCTTTCAGCCGCTGCCGAGCTCTCCGGTGCCGACGTAGCGGAACACCTTGTCGATTTTCCGTCGGATGTACTCGCGTGCGGGCTTTGGAAGATCGTGATCATGGACGATGGCGTCGATCTCCTTTTCGATCTCAGCCCTCAGGTCCTCCAGAACGGCGTCTTCACACAGATCCCGCTCATCGAGGGCGCGTCTGAAGTCGCGCAGCGCCTGTTTCTCGGTTTCCACGAAGGCGACGTTCTGCTGCAGCACGTAGTCGGTAAGATGCCCCTCGGCGCGCTTCTGGCGATAGAGGCCGATGACGGCGTCGAAGTCCTCGAGAGCGTCGTCGAGCTCAAGCTTGAGAATCTCCAGGAACTTCCTGCACCGCATATGAGGCCTCCTCCCGACATCCCGTCCGGCACACGCAGCAATGTCTCCGGTAAGTAGCCGATATCTCCGGTAAGTATAAGGGCGCGCTTTTCACGCGGTCAAGCTCGTACCTTCTTGTCAGGTGAAGGAGGATGATATGTACAGTCAGGTTCGGGTAGCAAGCCTTCTCGCAACACTCATGCTCATTTCGGGCCTCGCAGTCGCCCAGGAGGGCGGTTCTACGGACGACCTCGACCTGCGCGAGGCAAACGTCACCGCGGTCGAGTTCGACGCGCTCGGCGACGGCCGCTATCGGTTCGACGTCACGCTCATCCACGACGACGACGGCGAGTCGGGATACGCGAACTGGTGGCAGGTAGAGACGATGGACGGGCGCCGACTCGGCCGCCGTGAGCTCCTGCACGCGCACGGCACCCGGGAGTTCACGCGCTCGGAAACCATCGAGATCCCCGAAGGCACCACCCGGGTCGTCGTTCGCGGCCACGACCAGGTCCACGAATACGGCGGCCAGGTCATCATCGTGGACCTCGAGACCGGGGAGATGGAGACGGTGCGCCAGGGCTCCGAGCCCGACGACTTCTGAGGCGACCGCCGGCGAACCGGCCGGCTACAACGGAAACCCGGCCGCGTCCGAGGCGTCGGGAACCGCCGCGTGAA
>CAZWNS010000075.1:2866-12146 GCA_964635245.1 uncultured Spirochaetaceae bacterium | reverse complement strand
CGTGCCGGCGGGTGCACCCGCTTCCGCCGCGCCACCCGCCGGGGCCGCGGTGCCCCCCGCCGGGGCCGCGCCTCCAGCCGGGGCCGCGGTGCCCTCGGTGTCCACCACTGCGACGGTCTGGCCGACCTGGACTTCGGTGTCTTCGGGCACCTGAATCGAGAGCACCCCGTCGGCGGGCGCCGGGACGGCAAGCGTGGCCTTGTCGGTTTCCAGCTCGAAGAGCTCGTCACCCTCGGTAACCGCCTCCCCGTCCTGCTTCAGCCAGCTCGCGAGAACACCGCTTGAGACCGACTCACCTACCTCCGGGACCACTACGTCACTCTTCATCATCCGTCCTCGTTAATCATTGTGCTCGGTTTCGGCAAACGCCCCGTCGAGGAGGCGCTTGAGCTCTTCGGTATGCTCCGCATGGGAGCCCGTCGCCGGACTTGCGCTGCGCGGCCGCCCGGCATAGGTCAGCCTTCGGCCGGTTTCCGAGAGAATATCCCCGATGGGTCCGCGGACGAAGCTGAACGGGCCGCGGTTCTCCGGCTCTTCCTGACACCACACGACCTCCTCGGCGCCCTCGTATCGCGATATGATCGCCCGTATCTCATCCTCCGGGAAGGGATAGAGCTGTTCGACCCGTACGACGGCCACGTCCCGGCGGCCGCGCTCCGTCCGCCGGGCGTCGAGGTCGTAGTACACTTTTCCGGAACAGAGGATGAGCCGCTTCACCCCGCGGGGTTCCACGGCGGCCCCGCCGCCGCCGCCGGATGCGCCGCCGGCATCGTCGAGAACGTGCCGCAGAGAGCCGCCGGCGAGGTCATCGATGGTCGAAACGCAGGCCTTGTGCCTGAGCAGACTCTTGGGACTCATGACGATCAGGGGCTTGCGATAGGTCGCCCTGATCTGGTTGCGAAGGGCGTGGAAATACTGGGCGGGGGTGGTCAGGTTCACGACCTGGATGTTCTCCTCGGCGGCAAGCTGGAGGAAGCGCTCGAGGTGAGCGCTGGAGTGTTCCGGGCCCTGGCCCTCGTAGCCGTGGGGCAGGAGCATCACCAGGCCGCTGGAGCGGAACCACTTCGACTCGCCGGCGGCAATGAACTGGTCGATGATGACCTGCGCGCCGTTCACGAAGTCGCCGAACTGCGCCTCCCACAGGACGAGGCAGTTCGGCTGCGCGAGGGAATACCCGTAATCGAAGCCGAGCACGGCGAACTCCGAGAGGGGACTGTCGTAGACGGAGAATGCGCCCTGGCCCTCCTCGATGTGCTGAAGGGGAACGTAGGCGGTCGGCACCTCCGTCTCCGCGTCCCACCACACCGCGTGACGCTGGCTGAAGGTGCCGCGGCCGGAGTCCTCGCCGCTGAGGCGGACCGGGTGGCCTTCCAGCAGCAGGGAGCCGAACGCCATCGACTCGGCCAGCGCCCAGTCGAAGTCCTGCCCACGCTCAACACGCTCGCGACGGTCGTTTACGAAACGCTTGAGTTTCGGATGCACGTGAAAGCCGTCGGGGATGGTGGTCAGGACCTCGCCGATCCTTTCCAAGCGCTCCTTCGCCACGCGCGTGTCTGCCGGCGCGAAGGTGTACTCGCGGCTGATATCCGCCCATTCGCCCCGCTCGAACGCGTCGTCGAGATGGGGCTCGTACCCCTCCTTGGCCTTCGTGAGCTCGTTCTTCAGCGCGTTCTTGTACTGCTCGCGAAACGCGTCCTGGTCCTCCCTCGGCATCACCCCGTTCTCGGCCACCTTGTTTCCGTACAGTGTGGTCACGCTCTCGTGGTTCTTTATGATCCCGTACATGATGGGATGGGTGAAGGAGGGCTCATCCGCCTCGTTATGCCCGAGGCGCCGGTAGCAGAGAATGTCCACCACCGCGTCGTAGCCGAACTTCTGCCGGTATCGCAGGGCAAGGTCGACGGCATGCAGGACCGCCTCGATGTCGTCCCCGTTGGCGTGGAGAATGGGCACGGGCATCGACTTCGCGATGTCGGTCGCAAAGAAGGTCGAGCGCGCGTCCCGGGAGGCGGTGGTGAAGCCGATCTGATTGTTGAGGATGATGTGCACGGTGCCGCCGGTGCGGTACCCCTTGAGCTGAGAGAGATTGAGCGTCTCGGCCACCACCCCCTGTCCCGAGAACGCCGCGTCACCGTGAATCAGTATGGGCATGACCTTTTTCCGGTTGCGGTCGCCGCGACGGCGCTGAATGCCGCGGGTCTTGCCTTCGACGACCGGATCCACCGACTCGAGATGGCTCGGGTTGGCAACCAGGCTCACGTGCACCGTGCGACCGTTCTCCGCGTCCACGTCGGTGCTGTGGCCGAGGTGATACTTCACGTCACCGCTGCCGCCGTAGGTGTGCGGCATGTAGTTCTCGGTGAAGTGGCTGAAGGTTTCCGCCGGCTGCTTGCGCATGACGTTGGTGAGCACGTTGAGCCGGCCGCGGTGCGCCATGCCGAGCACCAGCTCCTGCACCCCATGCTCGGGGGCCGCCTCGACGATGTAGCGCAGCGCCGGTATCAGGGCCTCGCCTCCCTCGAGGGAGAACCGCTTCTGCCCGATGAAGTTGGAATGGATGAACCGCTCGAACTCCTCCGCCTTTATGAGGTCTTTCTGGAACCTCGTGCGGCGCTCGCGGTCCCAATTGGGCCGGCGCTCGGGGCTCTCGAGGTGCTCGATGAGCCAGCGCCGCATGGGCTTGTTCTGGATATGGAGAATCTCCGCACCGAGGCTTCCGCAATAGGTCCGGCGGAGCATCTCGAGCAGTTGCCGCAGAGGCGCGCGCTTGGGCTCGAGGTAGCGCCCGGTGTGCACCTCCCTGTCGAGGTCTTCCTCCGACAACCCGAAGGACTCGAGGGTCAACGACTCGTAGTTTCCCTCCATGGTGATGTACATGTATTTGAGCTCAGGGGTGGTGTAGTTCTCGAGCGGGTTGAGGCGGGCGTAGATGTAGCCGACATCCCGGTAGGCCCAGATGAGGCTGTCGACACGGCTCTGACGATAGACCGCCGCCTCGGCGGGTGCCGTGCCGGCGTCCGGCGAGGTCGTGCCCCGGGCGTGCCCGTTGTCGCCGACGTGCCCGTCGCCGCGGGCGGCCGGATGCGTAGAGGGCACAGGCCCCGGATAGGGGCCTCCGTTTCCGCTCTCTTCCCCCAGTGCCGCGAAATACTTCCGCCACTCGTCGGGGACGCTCTGCGGGTCTTCGAGCCAGCTCCAGAACAGGCCCTCGAGGAACTCCGCACTCGATACATCAAGCAGGCTCCGATCCAAAGTTACATACCCCCTTGCGATCGGTGACATCATACCACAGGAATGGGATCCACTTCAGCGCTGCGCCCCGATCAGCCGAGGCGCGCTTTGAGAAGACCGGGTATTTCATCCGGCTTATCGGCCACCGGCACACCGGCGTTCTCGAATGCCTTTACCTTCGCTGCCGGGGTCCCCTTGCCGCCGGAGATGATCGCCCCTGCGTGGCCCATGCGTTTGCCCGGAGGCGCGGTGCGCCCGGAGATAAAGGCAACGACCGGCTTCGACATGTGCTGCCTGATGTACTCCGCCGCGGCTTCCTCGTCTTCTCCGCCGATCTCGCCGATGACCACGACACCCGCGGTATCGGGGTCTTGCTCGAAGAGCTCGAGCATGTCGATGAAGTTCGAGCCGACGATGGGGTCGCCGCCGATGCCGACGCAGGTCGACTGGCCGAGGTCGTTCGTGGTGAGGTTATAGACCACCTCGTAGGTGAGCGTTCCGCTTCGGGAGATGACGCCGATGTTCCCCTCTTTGTGGATGCGCCACGGCATGATGCCGATCTTGCTTTTTCCCGGGGAAATCAGACCGGGGCAGTTCGGTCCGATGAGCCGCAGTCCCTTACCCCGCACGTAGTGGTAGGTCTCGAGCATCTCGAGCTCGGGCACGCCTTCGGTAATGGCGATGATGAGGGGAACCCCCGCGTCGGCGGCCTCTCGAACGGCCGCCGTTGCGAACTTCGCCGGGACGAAGATTACCGTCGCGTCGACGGTGTGGTTCTTCATCGCCTCGGCTACGCTGTCATACACCGGGACACCTTCGGCCTGCTGACCGCCCTTGCCCGGGGTGACACCGGCGACGACCTTCGTGCCGTCGCCGATCATGGTGCGCGCATGAAAGCCGCCGTCGCGCCCGGTGATGCCCTGTACGATGACGTTCGTGTTCTGATCGATAAGAATACTCATGGCTGTTTCCTTTCTCGCTTAGGCGCTCTTCACAACCTGCTCGACGGCGTCCGAAAGCTTCTGGTAGGCCGAGATGTTCCGTTCGGCGAGCATGGCGCGACCCTCTTCATCGTTGGTTCCGATCAGCCGGATGACCATCGGCAGGTCGAGATCAATCTGCTCCATCGCGGTGAGGATGCCGTTCGCGATGTCGTCGCAGCGCGTGATTCCGCCGAAGATGTTGATGAGAATCGCCTTCACGCTCGGGTTGCGGGTAATGATCCTGAGGGCGTTTACGACCTTCTCCGGATTCGAGCTTCCCCCGACGTCGAGGAAGTTCGCCGGGGTTCCGCCGTAGAGCTTGATGATATCCATGGTTGCCATCGCGAGCCCGGCGCCGTTGACGATGCACCCGATCTCCCCGTCCATACTGACGAAGCTCAGTCCCGCCCGGCGGGCGTCGATCTCGTCCTGGGAGTACTCCTCCGCGTTCCGCATCTTCTCGATGTCGGGATGCTTGAACAGGGCGTTGTCGTCGAAGTTCATCTTTGCGTCGAGAGCCTTGAGGGTGGTGCCGTCGATGCGGGCGTAGGGATTGATCTCGACGAGCGAGGCGTCTTTCTCGAGATAGAGCTTGTACATCTTCCGCACCGCCTCATCGGCCTGGGAGACGAGCTCCGGTGCCTCGAAGACCTCTTCGAGGGCCTTCTTCAGTCCGGCGTCGTCGATGCCCTCCGTCGGGTTGATGTGAAAGCGGATAATCTTCTCGGGGTTCGTGACCGCGAGCTCCTCGATCTCCACGCCGCCCTCGCGGCTCATCATGAGGATGAGCTGCTTCGCCGCACGGTCGGTGGTGAGCCCGACGTAGAACTCCTGCTCGATGTCCGCGGCACGGGTGACCATCACCTTCTCCACGGGAATGTCCTTGATGGTGAGCTTGAGGATGTCGGCTGCCGCCTTCTCGGCTTCCTCGGGGGATTTCGCAAGCTTCACCCCGCCGGCCTTCCCGCGGCCGCCCACGAGAACCTGCGCCTTGATCACGACCGTCCCGCCGATCTTCTCCGCGGCCTTCCGCGCGTCGGCGGCGTTGTCGACCACCTCCTGCGGCTCCACGGGAATGCCGAACTCAGCGAATAGCTCTTTTGCCTGATACTCGTGAATCTTCATTCCTACTCCTTGGGTTCAGCGGTCTGTTCGCCTCTGGATTCTCTGTACTTCTTTATTTCCCGCTTGGTCAGGTTGATGAGCTTGGTCACCTTGATCCCGCGCGGGCACACTCGGGTGCACTGAAAATGGTTCTCGCAGGGCCACACGCCGTTCGGCGTGTCGAGGGCGGCGAGCCGGGGCTCGAGGCCCCTGTCGCGGCTGTCAAAGACGAAGCGCGCGGCCTGCACGACGGCAGCGGGCCCGAGAAACTCCGGATTCTTGTCGAGAACGGGGCAGGCGGAGAAGCATGCCTGGCAGTTGATGCACTTGGTTGCGTCATCGAAAACCTCGCGATCCTGCTGGGACTGAAAGAACTCGGCGGCCTTCGGCTCCGCCTCGGCCGGATGGAGGAAGGGCTTCACGCTGCGGAAGTTCTCCAGGAAGGGGGCCTGATCCACCATGAGGTCGCGCTGGACGGTGAGATGCTTCAGCGGTTGGATCTCAATGGTGGTCTCGCCGTCGGTCACAACGTCCTTGATCAGTGTCTTGCAGGCGAGGCGCTCGGTGCCGTTTATGCGCATGGCGTCCGAGCCGCAGACCCCGTGGGCGCAGCTCTTCCTGAAGGTCAGCGTTCCGTCGTAATTTCGCCAGACCTCCATGAGGGCGTCGAGGACGCGGTCGGTCGGCTCCGCCGACACCCTGTACTCCTTCACATACGGCTCGGCGTCCGTCTCGGGATTGTATCGTTCAATGGCAAGTGTTACGTCCATGGTGGCTTCTCGGCTCCTCAATTTCTCTAGTACGTCCTGGGTTTGGGTTCCCAGATGCTCGTGTCCACCTTTTTGTAGTCGATGGTCACCTCGTCGTTCTTCAGGTACGCCAGTGTGTGCTTGAGCCAGTTCGGATCGTCTCGCTCCGGATAGTCCTTGCGCGAGTGAGCTCCGCGGCTCTCGGTACGGTTGAGCGCCGATGCGGCGGTGATAAGCGAGAGGTCGAGGAGGTTCTCGAGCTCGAGAATGGACAGAACCTCCTGGTTGAAGGAGCTGTTGCCGTCCTGCACGCTCACCCCCCCGAGGCGCTCGCGAAGCTTCCGCACCTCGGCGACCGCCGCGCGCATGTCCTCGTCGGTGCGGTAGACGCCGACCTTCTCCATCATCACTTCCTGCATGTGCTCGAAAAGCGGACCCGGGTGCTCGCCCTTCGCCTCCTTGAGCCCGGCGATCTTCTCTCTCGCATGATCTCCGGCGCCGTCGGGGAGCGCCGGCATGTCGGCGCCTTTCACGAACTCGGCCACGTGGCGCCCCGCGCGACGGCCGAAGACCACGAGGTCGACGAGGCTGTTGGTTCCGAGACGATTTGCCCCGTGGACCGATACACAGGCCGCCTCACCGGCGGCATAGAGGCCCTCGTAGACGAGATCGTCGGTGCACACGCGCCCGTCCACGTCGGTTGGGATGCCGCCCATCGCGTAGTGGGCGGTGGGCTGCACCGGCATGGGCGCTTCGGCCGGATCGACATCGAGGTAGGTCTTACAGAAGTCGGCGATGTCGGGAATCTTCTTGTATACCGTTTCGCGACCGAGGTGGCTCGCGTCGAGCATCACGTAGTCGTTGATCTTGCGGTCTCCGCGCATGCCGCGGCCTTCCTGTATCTCGGTGATGATCGCCCGCGAGACCATATCCCGTGGTGCGAGATCGAGCATGGTCGGCGCGTAGCGCTCCATGAAGCGCTCGCCGTTGTTGTTCTTGAGGATGCCGCCCTCGCCGCGGACGCCCTCGGTAATGAGGATGCCCATGCCGAGGATGCCGGTGGGGTGGAACTGGAAGAACTCCATGTCCTCGAGAGGGATGCCGGCGCGGGCGAGCACCGCCGGGCCGTCGCCGGTGTTTGCGAGCGCGTTGGAGGTGACGCTGAACATCCGTCCGAACCCGCCGGTGGCAAAGAGCACCGCCTTGGCGCGGAAGACGTGTATCTCGCCCGTGGCGAGCTCGAAGGTGACGAGGCCCGCGACGCGGGTTCCGTCGAGGATCACCTCGATGACCTGAAACTCATCGTAGAAGTGGACGTCGTTCTTGATGCACTGCTGGTAGAGGGTCTGAAGGATCATGTGCCCCGTGCGGTCCGCGGCGTAACAGGAGCGTCGTACCGGCCCCTTGCCGAAGTTGTGCGTGTGGCCGCCGAACCGGCGCTGATCGATCTTGCCCTCAGGCGTCCTGGAGAACGGCAGGCCGCGGTTTTCCAGGTCGTAGACCGCCTGAACGGCCTCCTCGGCCAGGATCTTCGCCGCCTGCTGGTCGACGAGATAGTCGCCGCCTTTTACCGTGTCGAAGGCATGCCACTCGGGGCTGTCCTCGTCCACGTTTCCGAGGGCGGCGCCGATGCCGCCCTGAGCCGCGCCGGTGTGGCTGCGCATGGGGTAGAGCTTGGAAAGGACGGCGGTCTTCGCCGTCTTGCTGGCCTCGAGTGCCGCGTACAGCCCGGCGCCGCCCGCGCCGACGATGACTGCGTCAAATTCGTGTGTCAATGTTAGTCTCTCCTTATTGTTGAGAGCGGTGCTCCCTGAATATAGCATGAAGGGTGAGGGCGCGCAAGTTTGCGACCCCGTGGCCGGTGAGGCGGCGTACGTCGTCGGTAACTGCTTGCAAAGAGACGGCGGGGGGATATAATCACAACCAATGAACCGTCTGATTGGGATACCGCTTGCGTTCGTCCTGCTTGTGCTTGCCTCTTGCACGACTGCCGGCGGATCCGCCGACCGCGACCTCGACGGGCGTCGCGGCACCGCGGGAGTTCGCGCGGTTTCGATACGCGCTGAGGACACGCGCATCCTCGTGCGCGGGATGGAGCGGTCGGACATCATATTTGATGATGGCTACACGGCGCTCGAGCAGGACGCCGGGGAGCTCGAGCTCACCGTCGAGGGCGGCGAGGGCGGGGAGAGGTTCCGTGTCGCCGTCCCGTACGGGACCGAGCTGTACGTCGAGAACCGGAACGGCAGCGTCGTCGTCGCCGGTACCCGCGGCGATGTCGAGGCAAGGCTCTCCGACACCGACATCCTCGTCTACGAGGCCGGCGAGTACGTGGACATCGAAACGTCGAACGCGCCGATTCTCGTCGTGAAGCGACGGGGCCGCATCGACGAATACTCGCTGGACACCTCCGATGCGCCGGTTCATGTCGGCATCCCGGCGGGCGACCTCAACCTCCGCCTGGCAACCTCCAACGGCGGCTTTCGGGTCAATAACCTTCCCGTGACCGTTCTACGCCGCGATAGGGAGGAGCTCGAAGGTTTCATCGGCAGCGAAGCCGGCGGCCGGCTCGAAGTCGAATCCAGCGACGGCAATGTCGCCGTGCAGCCGGCGGCCGTGTACATGCGCGCGGCAGCGGCGGCTCACCGCGGAGCGGGTACCGGCGCTCGTGCAGGGATCCTCGGCGACGTTGCCGCGTGGATGGCCGCAGCCCTCGAAGACCGGGACACGGGAGCGGGTGACACGCCTGGTGCGGACGCCGCGGTTGCCACCGAGCCCGGCCGCGTGTCGCGGCAAACGCCGCAAGAGGTGACGCCGCAAGAGGTGACGCCGCGCCGCTCGGTGGTGTTTCCCTTTCGCGAGGTCAATGCCGCGGCAGGCGAGGACGGGCTCGGCTCGGCTCTCTCTGAGATGCTCGTTACCGCGGTGGCCAACAGCCCGGCCGTTACGGTGATCGAGCGCAGTCAGGTTGAGGCCGTTCTCGAAGAAAGCAAGTTCCAGCTGTCGGGGGTGACGAGCACCGAGGACTCCATAGAAGTCGGCAACATTCTCAATGCGGAGATCGTCATACTCGGAAGCGTGAGCCGCTTTGGCGAGCGCATAGAGCTCGACGTCCGGGTTATCCGTTTGGAGACCGGAGAGGTTCTCTTCTCTCAGTACGGAAGCGCCGATGAGCCGGGAGTGCGAACCATGGTGAACACGCTCGGCGAGGAG
>CAZWNS010000075.1:0-2766 GCA_964635245.1 uncultured Spirochaetaceae bacterium | reverse complement strand
CGGAAGCGCCGATGAGCCGGGAGTGCGAACCATGGTGAACACGCTCGGCGAGGAGATTGAACAGGCGATTGCGCGAATCCCGGCCGCCGGTGCTCAGTAGGGGCCCGGGGCGGCGGGACCTGAGATGTGGCGAAAGAATGCCGGCCCCGGGGGGTACTCATGCGTGTGGGGCGATGCATGGGGCGGGACAGTCTGGAAGGTACGTCCGACCCGGGACCGGCGAGAATCGTCGATATAGCGACTGCAACGGAGTTGTATAACTCCATTTATTGCAATACGACCAGAACATACTGCAGTCGCCTGAAACAGTCAACCCTTTATGCGCGAAATCGGCGGTATTTGATGCTCGGGCGAGGCCTGTGAGCCCCCGGTGATGCCGGATACCGCCGGCGGTGCATGACTACCGCCGGTGCATGAGATACTGATAGGCGCTGAGAGCCGCCTTCGAGCCCTCGCCGAGGGCGATGAGAATCTGCTCGAAGCCCACGTTCGTCACATCTCCGGCGGCGAAGATGCCGGGTCGCGTGGTGCGGTTTCGCATGTCGACGACGATACGGCCCTCCGGGTCGGTCTCGACGATGTCGGCGACCAGCGCGGACTGCGGTTCCGGCTGTAATTGCACGAAGAACGCGTCCGCCTCGACGATTTCCTCCGAGTCTTCCGAATCGGTGAGCACGACCGCCTCGCAGTAGTCCCCTCCGCGGAACTCCGATACCCGCATGCCTTCGATCAGCGTGACGTTATCGAGCTCGGCGAGCTGCTCGCGGTAGAGTGACTCGTAGCGCCCCGCATGGTGGAGCAGGAGAACCACCTCCCGCGCCTGCCATGCAAGCTCGCGCGCATCGTCCACGGTGCGCTGGCTGTCCCCCACGAGAAACACCCGTCGCTCCGCGAGAATGTGGGAGTAGCTGATCGACGAGTACCCGAGACCTCTGCCGAAAAGCTCGGTTTCCCCCGGCACGCGCAGCGGCCTCGGGCGGGCCCCCGTTGCCACGATGAGGCAGCGGGCGCTCAGTGTGCGGGAGGCGCCGGTCTCGCCGGTAACCGTGAGGTCCACCCGCCCGTCGTGTGCGGTCACGGACTTTGCGGAGGCTATGGTGTGCGCGTGGCTGAGATACTCCACGGTGTTCTTGAAACCGTGGACGAGCTCATGGGCCCTGAGCACCTGGTGCGCCTGCGTGCCGGGGAACTCGACTCGTAGATTCGTCTTTCCACCGAGGTCGCGGGCGACGAGCTGTACGTCGAGGTGCTTTCGGAACGCATAGGAGGCGGCGGCGAGGCCGGCCGGGCCGGCGCCGAGAATCAACAGATCGTGCATCATTCCTCCTCCGGCCGGCCTGCGTGCCCGGCCTCAGGCGGCGCGGCGATGAAGCCCTGATCCATCATCGACGCGGTAAGACTGCGCGAGCGGCGTATCATCGCCTCCGCCCCGGCGTAGAGCTCCTCGCGCGTGCGGGTCAGTCTCGCGATACCCTGTTCCTGGGCCTTCATTCCGGTGCGGGCCGCGAGCTCGGGAAACACCTGCCATTCGTCCATGGTCGGGATAATGCGCTCGGGACCGAGCTCGCCGGCGACATAGTCGGCAAGCGTATCGGCCGCTTCGAAGCACATCTGATCGGTTATGGTGGTCGCGCGCACGTCGAGGGCGCCGCGGAAGATGCCCGGGAAGCAGAGTGAGTTGTTGACCTGATTCGGAAAGTCCGAGCGCCCGGTGGCAACCACCGCGGCGCCCGCCTCCTTCGCCTCCCAGGGCCAGATCTCCGGCGTGGGGTTCGCGCAGGCGAAGACGATGGGATCCTTCGCCATTGCTCTGATCCACTCCGGCTTGATCGTTCCCGGCCCCGGCGTTGCCAGCGATATGACGACATCAGCGTCGCGCAGCGCCTCTTCGATGCCGCCGGTGCGGCCCTCGGCGTTGGTGCGCTCGCAGAGCGCCCATTTCTCGGGAAAGTGGTTTCGCTGACGCTCGATGTCCGCGCGGTGGCGGCCGAGAATACCCTTGCTGTCGACCACGGTAGCGATTTCCGGATTCGCCCCCCGGCCGAAGATGAGGCGCGCGCCGGCGACGCTGGCGGCGCCCGCCCCCACGAACGCAATGCGCACATCCTCGAGGCGCTTGCCGACAAACCGAAGCGCGCTCACGAGGCCCGCAAGCGTGACGGTGGCCGTGCCCTGCTGATCGTCATGCCATACCGGGATCTCCGCTTCGCGGCGCAGCGTCTCGAGAATGCGGAAGCACTTCGGCTGGGCGATATCCTCGAGGTTGATGCCGCCGTAGGTCGGCTGGAGGAGCAGCACCGTGCGGATGATCTCGTCGGGGTCTTCGGAGTCGATCATCACCGGCACCGAATCCACGCCGCCGAGATACTTGTAGAGCAGCGCCTTGCCTTCCATCACCGGAAGGCCCGCCTTCGGGCCGATGTTGCCGAGCCCGAGCACCCGGCTGCCGTCGGAGACCACGGCCACGGTGTTCCACTTGCTGGTGTACTCATAGACCAGCTCCGGGTCACGCGCGATCTCGCTGCAGGGGGCTGCGACACCCGGTGAATACCAGATGGAGAAGTCCGACAACGAGCGCACCGCGCATTTGGGCACGGTCTCCATCTTGCCGCGATAGAAGGGGTGGAGGCGCAACGCCTCTTCCTTTGGTTTGTTGGCCTCGTCGAGGCGATTATCATTCCCGGGCGATTCCGACATGTTCTTATCCACGCCTCACTATATCAGACTCTCCCGGTGGGCGAACACGTGGTCTGCGGACAGACTGAA
>CAZWNS010000074.1:2555-12574 GCA_964635245.1 uncultured Spirochaetaceae bacterium | reverse complement strand
CGGCAAGCGTTCGGTGAATGAGCTCTTCATCAATGAAATCGGCCCCGCCCTCGAGGTAGCGCTCGATTTCATCCGGGCGGATGATGTCGGATGTGAACGTGGAAGTCATGGGTCCCCCTTCCGTCAGACGTGGTCCTTCGGAACAGTATGTGATTGCTGTGTCCCTGCCTCAGCGCCACCATCCGCGGGCCGCCACCCTCGGGGCTACGCTTCAGCGACGGACACGGGCAGTCTACCAGAGCACGGTAATTCGGTCAAGAAATATCGATATAAACAAAAACAAAAGGCCCGACCGCCGTTTCCACGCTCCGGTGGAGGGGCGGTCGGGCCCTGATGTGGTCGCAATGCCGCCGGCGCCCGGATCTATTTGTTCTTCGACTCGTCCTCTTCGTGTACGACCTCGTAGTCGGCGTCCTCATAGTCCGCCGAGGCGCCCTGGCCGTTTCCGCCGGCGCCGGCTTCGGGGCCCGCACCGGCCGCACCCGCGCCGCCGGCCGCACCGGCCGCTCCGGCGCCTTGCTGCTGGGCCTGCTGGTATACGGTCTGCGCCAGCGTGTGCGAGGCCTGCTTGAGGGCTTCGGTCTTCCGTTTGATGTCCTCGAGGTCGTCACCCTCGAGCGCCTTCTTGAGATCGTCGACGGCGCCCTGAATGGTCTGTCTGTCCGAATCGGAGACCTTGTCTCCGTAGTCGGAGAGAGACTTCTCGGTCGTGTAGACCAGGCTGTCGGCCTCGTTTCGGGCCTCGGCCCGCTCCTTCGCCTTTCTGTCCTCCTCCGCGTGCTGCTCGGCGTCCTTTACCATCTTGTTTATCTCATCTTCAGAGAGACCCGAGGAGGACTCGATGCGGATCTTCTGCTCCTTACCGGTGCCGAGATCCTTGGCCGACACGTGCACGATGCCGTTGGCGTCGATGTCGAAGCTGACCTCGATCTGCGGCACGCCGCGCGGTGCGGGCGGAATGCCCTCGAGGTTGAACTCCCCGAGGAGTCGGTTCTCGTGCGCCATCTCGCGCTCGCCCTGATAGACCCGGACCGTCACCGCGGTCTGGTTATCCTCCGCGGTGGAGAAGATCTGGCTCTTCTTGGTCGGAATGGTGGTATTCCGCTCGATGAGCTTGGTAAACACGCCGCCGAGGGTCTCGATACCGAGGGAGAGCGGGGTCACGTCGAGCAGCAGCACGTCGTTGACGTCTCCCCCGAGTACGCCCGCCTGGATCGCGGCGCCCATCGCCACGACCTCGTCGGGATTCACGCCCTTGTAGGGCTCCCTGCCGAAGAGCTCGGTGACGAGCTTCTGCACCATCGGAATGCGAGTGGAGCCGCCGACGAGAATGACTGCATCTATGTCGCCGCCTTCCACCCCGGCGTCTTTGAGCGCGCTCTTGCACGGCTCGCGGGTCTTCTCCACGAGATCTCCGATAAGCTGCTCGAACTTCGCGCGGGTCAGGTTGTAGTTGAGGTGCTTCGGACCCGACTGATCGGCGGTGATGAAGGGCAGATTGATGTCCGTGCTCTGGGAACTCGAAAGCTCCTTCTTGGCGTTCTCCGCCCCTTCCTTCAACCGCTGCAGGGCCATGCGGTCCTGACTGAGGTCGATGCCGTAATCGCCCTTGAACTGCTCGACGAGCCACTCGATGATTCTCTGGTCGAAGTTGTCACCACCGAGATGGGTGTCGCCGTTGGTGGATCGCACTTCGAATACGTTGTCGCCGAGCTCCAGGATGGAGATGTCGAAGGTGCCACCACCGAGGTCGTACACGGCGATCTTCTGCTCGTTGTTGTTCTTGCCGAATCCGTAGGACAGCGCCGCCGCGGTCGGCTCGTTCACGATGCGCTTCACCTCGAGACCGGCGATGCGACCGGCGTCTTTGGTCGCCTGGCGCTGCGAGTCGTTGAAGTACGCCGGCACCGTAATGACCGCCTGCTCGATCTCCTCGCCGAGATAGTCCTCGGCGGTCTGCTTCATCTTCTGCAGGATCGCCGCGGAGATCTCCGGCGGCGAGAACTGCTTGTCGCCGACCTTCACCCGCACGTCGCCGTTGGGACCCTCGTCGACCTCGTAGGGCACGATCTCGCGCTCGCGGTCGACCTCGTGGAAACGCCGACCCATGAAACGTTTGATCGAGTACACCGTGCTCTCGGGATTGGTGATCATCTGGTTTCGCGCCGGTTGGCCCACGAGGCGCTCGCCTTTGCTCGTGTAGGCGACCACCGACGGTGTCGTGCGGTTGCCTTCCGCGTTCTGAATGACCACGGGATCTCCGCCTTCCATGACGGCAACGACGGAGTTCGTCGTCCCGAGGTCAATGCCGATTATCTTATTGGACTTCGCCATAGATATCCTCCCAATGTCCGTTTGTCTTGATCTATCTGAAAACGCCCGGCGGGGACTTTTCGGGTCCCCGCCGGCGTGTTATCGCTCAACTGTGTTCGGCCCGGCGCCACGCATACGATCAGCCGGTCTTGACCTCGATCTTGCGGGGTTTCACCGCTTCCTGCAGATGCAGCGTGAGTGTCAGAACGCCCTTGTCCATCGAGGCGTCGACCTTCTCGCGGTCGATCGTCTGGTCGAGGGTGAATACCTGGTGGAAGTCGCCGCGTCGGCGCTCCCTCAGCACGTAGCTACGGCCCTCGCTCTCGTCCGGACGCGACCCGTGGATGATGAGCTGATCGTCCTCGATGTGCACATCAACGTTGTCCTTGTCGACACCCGGCATATCGAGGCGAAGCATGACGGTGCCGTCGGCTTCCCAGCACATGTTGCCCACCGGGCGTACGGAATTTCTGGTCTCCATTTCCTGCTTTGCCATGTCGCGCCTCCTTACTTCGAAACGTCTACCTTGATCTGCTTCGGCTTGGTTTCCTCGCGCTTCGGCAGCGTCACCGTAAGCACGCCGTTCTTCATCTGTGCCTGTACCTTCTGCGTGTCGACGCTATGCGGCAGCGACAGCGTGCGCTGGAAACTGCCCTCCCACTCTTCCTGGCGGTAGAGCTTCGCGCCCTCTCCGAGCTCCGGCAGCTCTTTGGTGCCCTTGATGGTGAGCACGTTCGACGCGATGGACACATCGACGTTCTTCTCCTCGACGCCCGGAAGATCCATGTAGACGGTAAACGCATCGTCGTCCTCCACCACGTCGAGCGCCGGTGAAACCGCGCGGTCGAGCAGTCCGCCGTTCGCGCCGTAGTCGTAGTCGAACAGCCGGTTGATTTCATTCTGAAGGCGGTCGAGCTCGCCGACCGGATCAAGTCCTCGTCTCCAACTCGTCAGATTCATAACGCCCTCCTTCCTGCTATGGATTTCACGATCACGTGCATGTTTCACCATCTATATAGCAGCATCCGTGCCAACTCTGTTATTGCTTATAGATAACTGTATTGCAATGACTTACATGACGAGCATCACGGGCGGGGCGCGAGCGGCACGTTTCGCATGTGGGAAGCCCACGCAGTGCAGGGGTCACCGTCCGCGTGACTGTGTCAGAAATACCCAAATGGCGGTCATCGGCCGGTGAGGCTGATGCAAAATGCGTTAGCCGGCGGCGAGGCGGGCGTGCATCTCCTCGAGCTTCGTCTCCGGGATGAAGCACATTACCGTTTGCACGTTGTGCGCGTCGCGATAGCGCAGCCGGATGCGCGGCGGGGAGTAGCGGAATATGCGGCGAATCAGCGACGTCTCCCGCTCGATGCGAGCCTCGGAGATATCCTCGAGCGGTATGGAGAAGTAGATGCCTTCGCGCGGCGAGGTCGGATCGGTGACGCCCTGCAGCATGGCCGAAAACCAGTTCGACGAGGGGAAATGGCGGAAGTACAGCGCGCCCGCCGTCACGAAGAACAGGCCCCAGACCTCGCGCTCATCGGCTCCACAGCCCTCGAGACACTTGCCGATCGTGTACACCTCGACGGTCTCGCCGAGTTCCTCTTCCGTCCGTCGCCAGAACTCTTCGGGCGACTCACGCCTCGAGCTGAACATCTGCATCGCACGGGCAGTATAGCATGTGGGGGAGATCGCGTCGCCCGCGGGCGCGGCCTCAGCCGTGCTCATTCACATACTCGACGAGCCGGGCGAACGGCAGCGGCATGCTGAAATAGTACCCCTGGAATCGCGTGCAGGCTTTCCCCCGGAGGTACTCGAGATGCCGGTCCTCCTCCACTCCCTCCGCGATCACGCTCATCCCGAGCGATTGCCCGAGGCTCACGATACTGTTGATGATCTTCGAGTTGTATTCCTCATCCATGTTGATGATGAACCCCTTGTCGATCTTCAGCGAATCCACGGGAAACCGCGTGAGGTAACTCAGCGAGGAATAGCCGGTGCCGAAATCGTCTATGGCGATGCGCAGGCCCGGATTGTACTCCACAAGCATCTTCATCCGGCGGATGGCATCCTCGGCGTCCCGCATGATCGTGGTCTCGGTGAGCTCGAGGATGAGATGACGTGCCTCGACTCCCGCACGCTCGAGACTGTCACGCACGACGTCGTGAAGATCGTCTCGCTCGAGCTGCACCGGAGAGATGTTGACCGAGACGAACAGCTCCGGATGCCCGGTACGATGCAGATGTGCAACCTGCATGCACGCCCGCTCGAGCACCCAGCGCCCGAGCTCGATGATCAGCCGGGTTTCCTCCGCCACCGGAATAAAATCGTCCGGCAGGATGAGGCTTCCATCCTCCTGCTCGAGCCGCAGCAGCGCCTCGATACCGAGCATACGTCCCGACTCGTCATTGATAGGCTGATAGTAGAGCTCGAAATCGTTGTTGCGCAACGCCCGCCGCACCCCGTCCTCGAGCAGCAACCGGTTCATGGCCTTGCTGTTCATGTCCCGCGCAAAGAACGTGTAGGTGTTGCCGCGCTCCTTTGCGCTGTACATGGCCGTGTCGGCGTTCCGCAGCACCGTCGAGCGGTCGCGCCCGTCGTCGGGAATGAGAGCTATGCCGATGCTCACGCCCATCCGGATATCGGTCACCGGGCCGTGCGTCTCCACCGTGTAGGGCTCCACGACCGCCTCGATAATGCGAGAGGCGACCACACCCGCGTCCTCGGGTCGGGCCACATAGGGCAGCAGAATGGTGAACTCGTCGCCGCCGAGACGGAAGACGTCTTTGTCACGAAACCGGTACACCCGGTCATGCTCGCGGAGGCAATTCGTCAGCCGCCGCGCCGTCTCCTTGAGAATCGCGTCGCCGATCTCGTGCCCGAGGCTGTCGTTCACCTTCTTGAATCCGTCGAGGTCGAGAAAGAGCATCGCCGCGCGCCGGCCGGGATGGCGCTCTATTTCGGCAAAGACCTGCTCGAGAGTCATCTCGAGCATGTCCCGGTTGCCGAGCGCGGTCAGTTGATCGTGGAAGGCGAGGAACTTGAGACGCCGTTCGTCCTTCTTGCGGGCGCTGATGTCGCGGAGAATGCAGGTGAGCACCCGGTTGTCACCGAAACCCCGCGAGTTGCCCAGGGAGAGCTCGAGGGGGAAAAGATCACCACCCCTCCGGCGCCCGATGACCTCGATTGAGCCCTCGAGCCCGGATGTCGCCCGGTCCGGATCGTCTATGAAGAAGTAGCTGTTGAGCAGTTTGCGATAGCGTGCCGACCGGGAAGGCGGAAAGAGCAGATCGAGGCCCTGATTCTCGAGCTCCTCCATCGTGTAGCCGAACACCTTGTACACCGCCGAGTTGGCAAAGCGTATAACGAACTCGTGATCAATCTGGACAATCGCTTCGGTGACGGTATCGGCGAGGGTACGATAGCTTTCCTTCAGTCGGGCAAGCTCGTGCTCGAGGGCCCCGCGATGGGAGGCATCCTGCAGGGTGATGAGAATCAGGCCGTCGCCCCGCGGATAACGCTCGACGAACATTCGCACGGGAACCTCGTATCCGGATGCGTGTAACAGGGTCGAGGCGCGCGCGAGCCGGTGCTCCGCATCGGCGGAGTACACCCGTTTCACCAGGGCCTCCCAGCCGTGCTCGAAGAGGCTGCGCGTGTGCCCGGCAAGCAACTCGAATACCGGCTGTCCCAGCAGAGAGCTGCGACTCCACCCCACCATCCGCGCAGCTCCCACCGTCGCGTCGGTAATGACACCGTCCGCCGTCAGACACAACGTGTGGCGTGCAGGGACGTTGTCCCTGCCTTTCGTTTTGTAATGGCGGATGAGCTCCCCCACTCGGGTCAATGACGCCTCGATCCGCTTGACTCGCCGGTCCGGTGTCCAGTTCATGCATGCATCGCCGCAGGATGTATTCCACCATTCTACTTCACATTCCCCTGTCTCACAACGACCCGAGCTTGCGTGGCCGACCGGCTGCGTGTATAACGGGGAGCACAGGAGGCTCTCATGGCAGATCTCACCCGCTCGTCGCTGGTCGGACGGCTTTTTCCTTCGGGGATACCCCGTCTGTGGTGCCCGCTTCTCACTCACTATGACGCGAGCGGGCGGATAGACCACGAGCGGATCCGTGGCCATCTGCGGCATCTTGCGCCGACCGTACGGACCTTTCTCGCCCCCGGATCCACCGGCGACGGCTGGGAAATGTCCGACGAGGAACGCGCCGAGCTCCTCGAGCTGCTCCTCGAAACCGCCGCCGAGCTCGACCTATGGATACTCGTCGGCGTCCTTGCCACCGAGCGCGGTGCGGCCAGGCGAAGCGTGGCGGCCCTGGGCGCCGAGCTCGCCGGCCGCCGCGTGTGCGGCTTCACCGTCACACCGCCGAAGGGTGCCGAGCTCGATCAGTCGACGATTCATGACGAGCTCGAAGGGATTCTCGAGCTCGGATATCCCACCGCGCTGTATCAGCTCCCCCAGATAACCGAGAACGAGATGTCGCCCGAAACGGTGTCCGACCTCGCCGCGCGCTATGAGAACTTCTACCTCTTCAAGGATACGAGCGGCGGCGACCGGGTCGCCGTCTCCGGGGCGTCGACCGCCGACGTGTTCATGGTCCGCGGCGCCGAAGGCGGCTACGCGAAGCACCTCAAGCCGGCAGGCGGTTTCTACGACGGATTTCTGTTGAGCACGGCAAACTGTTTCGCCGCCGAGCTGAACGATATCGTCGAGCTCGTATTCGCCGGCAGGCATGCGGAGGCCGCCGCGCTCTCCGCGCGCGTGGAAGCCGTGGTCAACGGGGTCTTCGACGCGGTATCAGCCCTCCCCTACGGCAATCCCTTTGCAAACGCGAACAAGGCCGTCGATCACGTGCTCGCCTATCTGCCCGACCACGGCTCAATGCCGGCGCCCATGACCCACAGCGGCAACCGCATCCCGCGGGAGGCGATCACCCGTGCCGAGCGTCTCCTCCGTGAGCAGGACCTGCTACCGGCGCGCGGCTACCTGCGGGCGTAGGCCCGCGCCTGCACCCCTTTGCGGCTCGTCGGACTCGCCGAACCTCGGGTCGGACCGTTATACTTGGGGCGGAGGTACTACATGCGAAAGTTCGCACTCTTTGCATTCAACGGGGATCCGATGTGCTTCGTACATGTGCTGCTCAACGCGCTCGACATCAAGGAAAAGGGTCACGAGGTCGCGCTCGTCGTGGAAGGAAGCGCCACGAAGCTCGTCAAGCTTCTCTCCGGCGGCCCCGGACTCGAGGACTTCGCGGAGAAGAATCCGCAGATGCACAAGATGATCGCCGATCTTTTTCAGCAGGTAAAGGATGACGAGATGATCAGCTGCGTCTGCCGGGCCTGCTCCACCATGATGGGCTCCCTCGAGGACGCCAGGGAGCTCGCCCTGCCGCTGTGCAGCGAGCTGAAAGGTCATCCGTCCATGACGCGGTACGTCGAGGAAGGCTACGAGATCATCTCATTCTGAGTGCCCCCCCTTTTCGAAGTGATCCGCCGCATGTCCATCCCGGCGGGATTCGATGCGGGCGGAGGTTTCGTTGAAGCTCCGCGCAAACAATGCATGGGCGAGCATATCACCCGCCGGAGCGGAACCGGTCAGTCGCCTCCGCCGGCGAGCTCGGCAGCGGCGTCGGTATCGGTGATGAGCACCGTTCCCATGCCGGAGGACAGGGCAGCGGCCAGCGCCGGCGCCTTGCGCGCACCGGCGGCGATCACGATCGCGTTCTGCGCGCGGCGCATGCGATCGGCATCCATCTTGATCATCCGATCATCGAGCTCCGTCCGGATCAGGTGACCGGAGGCGTCGATGAAGGTAAAGTTCATGGCGGCCACCGCGCCCGTTTCGCGCAGACGGGCAAGCTCCTCAGGCGGGATGATCGCGTACTTGGAGACCGAGTCGTCCTCGCTCAGCCCGCTCACTCCCACCAGAAGCGTCGTGACCTTCTCCCACGCGCGAAGCACCCGCGCGAAGTTCCCGTCGCTGCGGATGGAGCGGCTGGTCTCCGCGGTGTCGAGGATGGCGGGGGTATTGACGAGATAGCTCGAGCCGCCGAGTTTGCGGGCGAAGAGCGCGGCAATGGCGTTGGGGTAGATGCCGGTTTCGACCTCACCCATGGCCCCGATAATGGGCGCCACGTCCACACCGCTCTTACCCGTTTCGGGCAGGTGGTCCGCAACCGCCTTGAGCGTCTCCCCCCAGCTGACGCCGAGGCAGTCCCCGCTCGACACCAAGCGGCCGAGGAGCTCGGCAAGGGCACGGGCCATGTCGGCGAAGGTCTGATCCGGCCGCGTAGCGCTCGGTACCACGACGCACTCACGAAGCCCGTAGACCTCCTCGATTGCGGTCTCGAGCTCCGCGTAGCCGTCTTCTTCCTGGTCGTGGATGCGGATCTCCACAATACCCTGCTCTTTGGCGCGCGTGAGCCCGCGGGAGACGGTGGCCATGCTGATGCTGAGCCGCTCGGCGATGTCGCGCTGGGTGAGCTCGTCCACGTAGTACATGCGCGCGATTTTGTGCAGAAGCCGTTGCCGTCCCACATGCCCCCCCGGGTCACGAGATACGCGACGGGCCCGCGCCGGCGCGCGGGCCCGCACGCCTATGCGGCCAGAAAGCGGATCGGATGCTCGAGGAGCGTCCGCAGCGCCGCGAGGAACTCGGCGCCCTGGGCGCCGTCTATCACCCGATGGTCGATCGTCAGGCTCAGTCCGAGCGTCTTGCGCTCGCCGATGGAGCCGTCCTCGGTGCGAACGAGTTGCTCCTCGATCGAGCCCACGGCGAGGATGGCAACCTGCGGCGGATTGATGATAGCCGAAAACGTTGTGATGCCGTACATCCCGAGGTTCGTCACGGTGAACGTGCCGCCTTCCAGCTGCTCGGCCGCAATGGAGCGGTTTCGCGCGGCCGCTGCAAGCTCCCGCACCCGGGCACCGAGCCCGCGAAGCGAGAGGGTCTCCGCCTGCCGGACGACCGGCACTATGAGTCCGTCGGGCAGCGCGACGGCGACGCCGAGGTTCACCGTTCCGTGCTCGATGATCTGCTCGTTCTCCATGTCCACCGTCGCGTTGATTCCGGGATGGCGCCGCAGAGCTTCGACGGTCGCGCGGAGCACGAAGTCGTTTACCGAGAGCTTGTTCTCCGGGTCCTCCTCGTTCGCTTCCGCGCGCATCTCAAGCAGCCGGCCCACATCGGCGTAGCTGTTGAGGGTGACCGGCGGAATGGTCTCGTGACTCCTCTGCATGTTGCGGGCGATGGCCCGGCGCATGCCGGAGAGCCGCTTTGCCTCTCCCGCCGCTGGTGGTCCCGCCGCGGGTGGTCCTGCCGCGGCCGGGGCACCGCCGCTCTCGGCCGCTGCAAGCACGTCGTCCCTGGTAATACGTCCCCCGGGCCCGCTGCCCCTCACCGCCGAAAGGTCGACACCCTGCTGCTCGGCGACGCGTCGGGCAACCGGGGTCGCGTTGACCCCGGCGGCGGGTTCGGAGCCCGTGCCGGCGGCGCCGGCCCTTTCGACGTCGCGGCCCTTGATCTCGCCGTGTGCGCCGGTGGGTGCGACCGTGGCGAGGTCGATGCCGTGGCGCTCGGCCAGCGTCCGGGCCCAGGGTGTCGCGGCGGGCTTTCCACCGGCGGCATCGGACGCGTCGGAGGTGCCCGCCGCCGCTTCGGAGGGCTGCGAACGCGCCTGTTGCGGCGCCTG
>CAZWNS010000074.1:0-2455 GCA_964635245.1 uncultured Spirochaetaceae bacterium | reverse complement strand
GCGCCTGTTGCGGCGCCTGCTGTGGCGCCTGCTGTGGCGCCTGTTTCGCTGAAGCGCCTCCATCCTCGCCGCCGCCGGCGGCGCGGGCGGCCTCCTCCGGCACGGCTTCGCCCTTATCGCCGATGTAGCCGATGGTCTCGGTCACCGGTACGGTCTCCCCCTCGCCGCGGGTGATCTTCAGGAGCACACCGGAGCGCTCAGCCTCGACCTCCATGGCGACCTTATCGGTCTCTATTTCGAGGATGGCCTCGCCGGTTTCGACCGAGTCGCCTTCCTGCTTCAGCCACCTGATGATCTGTCCTTCTTCCATGGCCATTCCGGCCTTGGGCATTATTACCGCATCTGCCACGGTGGAGCCTCCTTAGTCGAGCAATTCCCGGACCGCGGCCTTGACCGTCTCCGGCGTCGGCACCGCGTGCTTCTCGAGGTTCGGGTTGTAGGGAATCGGGGCGTCGGCGCCGCCGATACGCTTAATGGGTGCGTCGAGGTAGTAGAAGGCCTCGCTGTCGGCAATCTGCGCGACGATCTCGCCGCCGAAGCCGCCGAACTGCACCGCTTCGTGCACGACCATCGCCTTACCCGTCTTGGCCACGGACTTGATGATGGGCTCCGCGTCGAGCGGACGGATGGTGCGCGGATCCACGACCTCGATCTCGATGCCCTGGGAGTCGGAGAGCTCTTCGGCGACTTCCATCACCATGGGGAGCATCCGGCCGTAGGTCACGATGGTAAGATCGTTTCCCTCGCGCTTCACGTCGGTCTCGGAGAGCGGGATGTAGTACTCTTCTTCCGCCACAGGCCCTTTACGCCGATAGAGGACCTTCTGCTCCATGAAGACGACCGGATTGTCGTCGTAGATGGAGGAAAGGAGCAGCCCCTTGGCGTCCTGCGGCGTGGAGGGGATGACGACTTTGAGCCCGGGCACGTGCGCGTACCAGGCCTCCATGCTCTGGGAATGCTGGGCGGCGGCGCCCGTTCCCGAGCCGGCCGGCGTGCGGATCGTCATGGGCACCGTCGCACGTCCGCCGAACATGTAGCGGATCTTCGCCGCCTGATTGGCAAGCTGGTCCATGCCGACGGCGATGAAGTCGCTGAACTGTATCTCCACGATCGGGCGCATGCCGGTCACCGCAGCGCCCGCCCCGGCGCCGATGAGGGCGCCCTCGGAGATCGGTGTGTCGCGTACCCGCTCCTCGCCGAACTCCTCGATCATCCCGACCGACACGCCGAAGGCACCGCCGTAGACACCGATGTCCTCACCCATGAAAAAGACGTCCTCGTCCTTTCTCATCGCGGTGCTCATTGCCTCTCTGACTGCTTCTGCGTATGTAATCTCTCGCATTTTTTCCTGGCCTCCGTTATGCGTATACGTCGGTGGTGAGAAGCTCCAGCGACGGCTCGGGTGCATTCTGCGCGAACTCGACGGCGGCCTCGATGTCCTCGGCAGCCTGCTCCTCCATCCGGTCGAGCTCCTCCTTGGTAACGATCTTCTCGTCCTCGAGCACCTTCCGCATGCGGGGGATGGGATCGAGCTTTTTCCATTCTTCGATCTCCTCTTTCGTGCGGTAGCGGTTGGCGTCGCTCTTTGAGTGCCCCTTGTAGCGGTAGGTGTTCGCGATAATGAGCACCGGTCCGGTCTCCCGCGCGTGCTCGCGGGCCCACTGCGCAGTCTTATAGACCTCGAAGATGTCGTTCCCGTCCACATTTACGCCCGGAATGCCGTAGGCCTCCGCCCTCTTCGAGAGGTCATCGATGTTGAAGGCTTTCTTGCGGCTGAAGGACATGGCGTACTGGTTGTTTTCACACACGAAGACCACCGGTAGATCCCAGATCGAGGCGAGGTTGAGGGATTCGTGGAATACGCCCTCGTTCAGCGCACCATCGCCGAAGAAACAGACGACGACGCGGTCGATGCCTTTCATGCGGGTCGTGATGCCCGCTCCGGTAGCAATCGGAATACCGCCGCCGACGATACCGTTTGCGCCGAGGTTACCGCGCTCGACGTCTGCGATATGCATGGAGCCGCCCTTGCCCTTGCAGTAACCCGGCTCCTTGCCGAGGAGCTCCGCCATCATGCGGGTGAGCTCCGCCCCCTTGGCAATGAGGTGACCGTGTCCCCGATGAGTGCTGGTCATCAGGTCTTCATCTTTCATGGGCCCCATGATCCCGGTGGCGGTGGCCTCCTCACCCGCGTAGAGGTGGGTCGTGCCGTGCACCATACCGCGCGAGAAGAAGTAGGCAACCTTCTCCTCGAAGTTGCGGGTGTGGAGCATCTTCATATACATGTCCTGGAGCTTCTCTTTTCCTAACGACTTCGCAAGCGTCGTGGTCTGCGCCATGTCATCCTCCCGATTATGTATCACGCGCGAAACTGCAATATCTTTCCCGCAGTGAAAAGTATTTCACCTATAACGTAGCAAGCGGCCCCGAACGTGTCAAGCGCCGGGCGCAATCG
>CAZWNS010000073.1:0-12608 GCA_964635245.1 uncultured Spirochaetaceae bacterium | reverse complement strand
GCGGTGCACATTCTACATCTGGCAGTGATCGCCTTCGTGGTGCTCCCGGCAAGCCGGCACTACTTCCTCGTTGCCTCGGGCATGCTCCTGACCGGCGCGACCATCATCCTGCTCGCACCCCGCCCGCTCACCCGGCCGGTCGCGCTCACCCTCTTCGCCGTCGTCATCGTTGTCCACGGGGGCATGCTGCCCGTCCCTTCCGGCTTCGAGTGGTTCACGCCGCTCTTCTTTCTGAAGCTCTTTGTCGGCCATCTCGTACCCGAGGCGGAATCCGGATGAAGCGTCCTGATCCTGGGACCGCGGTCGCCTGGACCGCCGCGCACGCTGTGATCGTCGCTGCCGCCGTAGCGCTGCTCCTCGTCGAGCCGATCGGCGCGTGGGCCGCCGGCGGAAGCACGATCAACACGGCCTCCGAGGTCGAACGTCTGCGCTTCAAACGACGGCCGGAAAACACCGGGCGGCTCTACACCGGCGGGCTCTTCTCCTGGTCGATGCACGTGAACTACTTCGGCGACATCCTGTGGTGCGTCGGCATGGCGCTTATCGCCGGCCGGGGGATAGCTCTGATCATTCCGGCGCTCATGACCGCGATGTTCGTCTGGATCCACATACCTCGGCTGGATGCCCACCTTGCAGGCAAGTACGGAGAGCAGTTCGACCGTTACCGGCGAACCACCAGCAAGCTCATTCCCGGAGTCTACTGATGCCGAAGATCGTCGATCACGACGCGTATCGAGAAGAAATCGCGAGGAAGGCCGTCTCGGTCTTTCGCCGCCACGGATACTCCGGGATCGGAATGCGCGACATTGCGAAGGAGCTCGGCATGTCCAAGAGCGCGCTCTACCACTACTACCCGAGCAAGGACGCGCTCTTTCTCGCGTGCTCGCGACTCGTGGCCGCCGTCGAGCTCGATCCGTCGCGTCCTCCGATCGACGCGCTCCTGGCCGCGGCGCGGGAATGGGAGTCGGTCTTCGCCGGCGAGCTCCGCATCATCCTGGACTACGTGGGCGATCGCGATCCGCGCGCCGTCCGCGACGATCCGGCGATCCGAGAAGTTGCCGAGGGCATCGCGGCGAGCGTGGGCACGGTTGTCGGGGCCGATCGCGCGGAAGCGGTGCTCGCTGCGATCCTCGGCGTCCTGCTTCTTCGGTGGTTCGACGGGCACACAACGTCTTTCGCGGTTCTCGAGGAAATGCTGCGACGCCTCCTCGAGGAGCGGAGCTCAGCGTGATGTCCCGATGAACAACAGGACCGGCGCGAGGACCGTCCGGGCAGTGGAAAAGCGCGGTAGTGCCCGAGGTTGCAGGCTATGCGGGTTGCGGCCCGCTATCGCGAACCACCCGTATGGCTCCCGCGACGATCAGCTCCGGGGTCACAACTGAAAGGCTCTACACCCTGCCCGCCCGCGTCGAATCGTTCTTGACGCCGGTGCACATCCGGGCGATAATGCCGGCCACGAATACGGACGGAAAGCCGTGGCTTCTTCGGCATACCTGTACACGCCGCCGCCTCACCGCCGGGGATCATCCGGGACAACTGTGGCAATCGCCGGGCCACAAGCATAGCATAAGCTCCGTTCGCTACCTTTTTCCGGAGGAACCGCGATGACGGAGCTGCTCGATGATCCGCTGTACACGCTCGACCCGTGCGCTGAAACGGCGCAGTGGTGCGCCGGCGGTATCTCGGCGCTGCGGAGCCGTCTTCGCAACGCCGGCCGTCCCTACCGGGTTGTCATAGATCACACGCGGAAAATGCACGCGACGCTGGTCGATACCTTCGACTGGCGGGTGCTCGAGTCGGGACGCATAGCCCTGCTTCTCGAAAGCGACGGCAATGCCGGCCCGCAAGAGGCGCCGCCTCTGAGACTCCTCCCCCATGCCTATCGACGCCGGGAAGGAACCGGGATCGACCCGGCAGTTGCCGCCGCCGCGCACGTGCCGGTCGATACGATTCGTACGAGCGAAATCCGCAGCTGCATCGGTCCGCGGGCGCTCCTGCGCATGGGAGACGGGGAGCTTTCCTTCCGCCGCGCGCGGCTCATCAACGCGAACGGCAAGACCGAGGCTATTGTCGACGAGGTTTCCATCGACGGCACCCGCGAGATCGGCGGTCCCGACCACCTGAAGCGATTCCTGCTGCTACGGCCCCTGCGGGGGTACGGCCGCGTCCTGTCCATCTCACTCGGCACACCGGTTGGTGTGGATGGGATGGTAGATGCCCTCGCGGCCACGGGCGGTCGGCGGCCCTTTGATTTCGACACCCGGCTGAATCTCCCAATCCGCGGTGATGACGACGCCGAGTCGGCGCACCGGCACGTGGTGACCCGCCTCGTCGGTACGATGGCGGCGGTCCGCCCCTGGATCGGATTCGCCGGCGACCCGGAGTTTCTCCACGATTACCGGGTAGCGCTGCGGCGACTTCGGAGCTACCTCAAGGAATCCGGACTCGGCCCGCCGACGAGGGGGCAGCACGCCTCACAGGCGGTCGATTCGATAAACGGGGTGTGGGAGGCGACGGGAGCCGCCCGGGATTTCGACGTGTTCATGGAACGTCGCGCGTATTACCTCCAGGCGACACCGGTGCCGCTGCGAAATGAGGTGGAGCAACTCTTTGACCGCATCGCCGGTTTGCGTGAAAAGAGCTACGAGACGCTGTTCGCTCGCCTGCCCGTCGGCTACGAAACCGATCTCGAGGCCGAGCTTCTCTCGCGGGGTCCCGCATGGGGACGCGGGCCGTCGGACGACCCGGATGCGAAACGGGCGGACACCGACTCGATACGGCTCGATGTACAGGCAACCCGATGGGTTCGTCGCCGGGAAAAGAAGTTCCTGAAACTGGCAACCCGTCTGCAGAACGCCTACAGTGCGGCGGGCAAAGAGCTCGACGACGAGACGATACACGCCGCTCGAAAAGCGGCAAAGAAGTACCGCTACCTGCACGAGATCTTCCTTCCGGTTCTCAACGACCGCAAACACACTTCAAAGCGGGTGAAGCGGCTTCGAAAGCTCCAGAACCTGCTCGGTTCGTATAACGATTTGGTAGTGGAGGAAGCGCGCTTTCACGAGATTCTGACCGGTATCGACGGCGTATCGTATGGCGACGTTCGCGCAGCGACGGCGTACCTGCTTGCCCGTGTGGAGCGGCAAAAGGCCGCGGCTCGCCGGCGCATGCTGAAGGAGTTGTCCAGGGAGGTCCAATGAAGAGAATCACGATCGCACATCTCAAGGGCGGCGTGGGGAAGACAAGCGCCGCGGTAAACATCGCTCACCTTTCGTCGGCGGCAGGGCTGCACACCCTTCTGGTCGATCTGGACTCACAGGGCGCGGCGGGATATGTGTTGCGCGTCGATGCGGACCGTGCGGCGAAAGCAAAGGCGGTGGCACGCAACAGAAGGGGCGTGACGGACCACATATTCGCCTCCGATTTTCCGAATCTCGATCTGCTTCCGGGGTCGTTCTCGCTGCGAAAGCTTCCTCAGATGCTGGCCGATGGGAAAGACGGCGCCGACCGGTTGGGTGAGATGCTGAAACGTGTGGGAAAGGGGTACGACCTCGTCGTGGTTGATGCCCCCGCCGGGCTGCATCTGGAGAGTGAGGCGATAGTGCGCGCGGTGCACCTCGTTCTCGTCCCGATTCTTCCCAGCCCCTTGTCGGTGGACAGCTATCGCAAAATGCGGGATTTCCTCGAACGGCGTCGTGGTACGTCGAAACGACCGGTACTCCGCGGCTTCTTCTCAATGGTCGACAGACGGCGAAAGCTCCACCGCGACGTCATGGCATCGGTCATCGCCGAGTATCCCGACGTCTGGCCGGTGGAGATTCCCTACGCGTCGATCGTAGAGCAGATGTCGAGTCGGCGCCTGCCGCTCGCGCAGATACCGCGGGCAGGCAGAGCCCTCGCGGCGTACCGGGCCCTGTGGGAGCACGCCGCCGACAGCATCGGTCTGTCGGGCTGAGTGCCGTCGCCCCGTCGTTGTTGAAACAGATGAGTTGTCTCCCCGCCGAACCGGGTCTACAATGAATACAAACGGCAGTTTCTTACCGCAGTAGAGCGCTCGCGGTTGCGGCATGAAGGGGGAGTTGTTGTGCAGCGGCTCGGCTCGGCGACTGCAGGATTTATCGCGCTTTCGGCAACAACGCTATATCTGTTCGCCGCAACCGCTGCGGAGGCTGCATCACTTCATGCCGTCAGCGGTGTTGTCTCCTCGCTGATTCTCGTTGGTCTGCTCACGGGCATCGATCGTCACGGTCGTTCACTGCTGCACGGCTTCAGTGCACCGCCGTTCGGTCTGCGCGACCTCACCAGCTTTCTCTTCGTGTCGGGCGGCGCCGTGGCCGCATTCCTCCTCAGCGTCGAGATGCAACTCGGCCCCGTTATCGGAGCGGCCATGGTCGGTCTGATAGCGGGCCTGTTCATTCCGCGCTACGGAGTTCCCGCATACTGCGGTGCGTTTGTCGGCATGGCCTCCGAAGAGCTGTTGTGCCTGCGGGGCGGCCTGTTCGTAGCGGCCGCGGTCGCGGGACTCGTATTCGTTCTCTCCGAAGGCGTGTTCGGGGGCTTCGGCGGCAAGCTCGGCACCATAGCACTGACCGGCTGTATCGTGGCGGCCCTGGTACACGGGCGTCCCTTCCTCGTCTCCGCGCCTGCGACCTGGAGCGTGGCATGGGCGCTCATCCCTTACTCCGCTATTGCGGCCGTTGCAACCTTCTACCTCAGCGTGCATCTCGGCCACGGTGCGGTGCCTGCCTCCTCCATCGTGGGACTCGTCGGAGGGCTCCTGCTGCCCCCGCTCCATCCCACGCTCGGCTCCGCCCCGGCGGTCGTCGTCATATGCGCATCGTTTGCAGGGATGTCGACACCGCAGCGTCTGCCGGCCCTATGGGCGGTTGGTATCGCCGGTGCCCTCGCGGGCCTTGTCTTCGTCTACAGTGCGCCCTATCTCGGCGGAGCGGGCGGCAAGCTCGGTACAATCGCCTTCGGCAGCGTGATCGCCGTGAACGGGATCCTCGCGCTCTTCCACGAGAGCCCCGCCGTGGTGGAGAGTCAGAGCCGCTCGCATGCATAAAGGAGGATGAGAATGCAGAAGCTGGATCCGAAGCACATGGAGGACTGGGAAATTGCGGAGGCCGCCGGTGAGAGGATGAAGACCGTCTTTCAGCTCGCCGATGAGCTGGGCCTGAAAGAGGCCGAGCTCCTTCCCTACGGGCATTCGGTCGGAAAGGTCGACTACATCCCGGCCCTCGAGCGCCTCGAGAAGGAACCCAACGGAAAGTATATCGACGTTACCGCCATCACACCGACACCGCTCGGAGAGGGGAAGACCACGACGACCATGGGGCTCGTCGAAGGACTCGGGGCGCTCGGAAAGCGTGTCACAGGCGCGATCCGTCAGCCATCGGGCGGGCCGACCTTCAACATAAAGGGATCAGCCGCCGGGGGAGGGCTTGCCCAGTGCATCCCCCTCACCGAGATGAGCCTCGGTCTGACCGGAGACATCGACGCGATCACCAATGCGCACAATCTGGCCATGGTCGCGGTGACCGGCCGCATGCAGCACGAGTTCAACTACTCCGACGCGACCCTTGCGAAGAAGAAGCTGCAGCGCCTCAATATCGATCCCCGCAACCCGGCGATGGGGTGGGCCATCGATTTCTCCGCACAGGCGCTGCGAGAGATCATCATCGGGCTCGGCGGAAAGATGGACGGCTTCATGATGAAGAGCGGATTCCAGATCACGGTCTCCTCCGAAGTCATGGCAATCCTCTCGGTCGCGTTCAATCTGAAGGATATGCGCGAGCGGATCGGCAGAATGGTGGTCGCATTCGACACCTCCGGCCGTCCGGTGACCGCCGCCGATCTCGAGGTCGCCGGCGCCATGACCGCCATCATGAGCAAGGCCATCAACCCGAACCTCATGCAGACGGTGGAAGGCCAGCCGGTGTTCGTGCATGCGGGACCCTTCGCGAACATCGCCATCGGCCAGTCCTCGATTATCGCGGATCGCCTCGCGCTGAAGCTCGGCGACTATCACGTGACCGAGAGCGGCTTCGGCGCAGACATCGGCTTCGAGAAATTCCGAAACCTCAAGTGCCGCTTCAGCGGACTCGTGCCGGACGCCGCGGTCATCGTGTGCACGGTGCGGGCGTTGAAAATGCACGGCGGCGGCCCCAAGGTCGTGCCGGGGAAGCCCCTCGATGGAGTCTACCGGGAGAAGGCGCCCGAGCTCGTCCGGAAGGGAACCGAGAACCTGATAGCCCACATCGAAAACGTCAAGCGAAGCGGCGTCTCGCCGGTGGTGTGCATCAACCATTTTCATACCGACACGCAGGAGGAAATCGACATCGTGAGGGAGGCGGCGCAGGCTACCGGCGCACGCGTCGCGGTCGGGCGTCACTGGGAGCACGGCGGAGAGGGGGCGAGAGAGCTCGCCGAAGCCGTCGTGGAGGCCTGCGAAGAACCGGGAGACTTCCGCTATCTCTACGAGGTCGACGAGCCGCTGAAGGACGTTATCGGCAGGATTGCAACCGAGGTCTATGGCGCCGACGGCGTCACCTACACGCCGGAGGTCGAGACAAAGATCGCCGCCGCGGACGAGGATCCGGAGGTAAACTCTCTCGGCACCTGCATGGTAAAAACTCATCTGAGCCTCTCCCACGATCCGGCGGTGAAGGGACGCCCGCGGGGCTGGCAACTGCCGGTGCGGGATCTGCTGGTATACCGGGGCTCGGGCTTTGTGGTCCCGGTTGCCGGCGACATCAAGCTCATGCCGGGTACCGGCTCCGATCCGGCATACCGGCGCATAGATGTGGATGTGGAAACGGGAAAGGTGCGGGGTCTTACGTAGGAGCGCGCCGGGCCTTTCGTCCGGCGCCGATAACACGGCATCCGGATTAGGGGAAGCCGAAGCGAAGGAGAATGAGCGTATGTCATACATAGGAAATACTGAGGCCGATAGGAGCGAAATGCTCGAGCGCATCGGTGTGAAGTCGATGAACGAGCTGTTCCGGGCCGTGCCCGAGGGGGCGCGGTACCCGCAGCTTTCGCTTCCGGACGCGCTGTCGGAGGCGGAGGTTCTCGAAGAGCTCAGACGACTGTCGCAGAAGAACGTGTGTGCCGACCGCACGGTATCGTTTCTCGGCGCCGGAGCGTACCAACGCTTCGTGCCTTCGGTCGTACCGCACCTCGCGAGCCGGGGTGAGTTCGTAACCGCCTACACACCGTATCAGCCCGAGGCGAGCCAGGGGACCTTGCAGGCGTTGTTCGAGTATCAGAGCATGATGGCGGATCTCACCGGTATGGAAGTCGTCAACGCCTCTCATTACGACGGAGCCACTTCAGCCGCCGAGGCAGCCCTGATGAGCATCCATATCTCGCGCGACAAGCGGCGAAAGGTCGTCGTATCTCCCGGCCTGCATCCGGAGTACGTCGAGACGATGAGAACATATCTCCAGGCCATGGACGCGGAGGTCGTCGGCGACGAGCACGACCCGGACGGGGCCTACGGTGATCCTCATCGGGCGGTAGAGCTCATCGACGATGCCACCGCGTGCATCATCGTCCAGTACCCCGATTTCTTCGGCAGGCTCTACGACCTCGCCGGGCTGGCCGAAGCGGCTCACGCGAGGGGCGCGCTCCTGGTGGTACACGCCGACCCGATTGCCCTCGCGCTGTTCCGCAGCCCGGGATCGCACGGGGCCGACATCGTGACCGGTGAGGGCCAGCCCCTGGGCATGCCCCTGAGCTACGGCGGCCCCTACCTCGGTATCTTCGCATGCCGCCGGGAATACGTTCGAAAGCTGCCGGGGCGTCTGGCCGGACAAACAGTTGATACCGACGGGCGGCGCGGCTTCGTTCTCACGCTCAACACCCGCGAGCAGCATATCCGCAGGGAAAAGGCAACAAGCAATATCTGCACCAATCAGGGTTTGATGGCCCTGCATGCCGCACTCTACCTTGCCGCGATGGGGCAGCGCGGCCTGAAGACCGTAGCCGAGCTCTCCTACCACCGCAGCCACTATGCGGCCGCACGTCTGCATGAGCTCGAGGGGTTTTCCGCCCGAACGAGCGTTCCCTTCTTTCAGGAGTTCGTGCTCGAGTGTCCCCTGCCCGCCGAGGAGATCATCCGGCGCTCCTGCGAGAACGGAGTCATGCCCGGTTTCGACCTCGGGCGCTACTATCCGAACCGCACGAACCAGCTTCTCGTGTGTGTGACCGAGATGAATGCGAAGAAGCACATCGAGCTTCTTGTCGACACGCTGAAGGAGGCAGTCCGATGAATCCGACCAGGAACGATGCAGCGTTTCCGCTCATTTGGGATATTTCCAGGCCCGGGCGCAATACCCGCAGCCTACCGCCTCTGGACGTGCCGGAAACACCGCTTCCCGACGCCATGGCCCGGAATGCGGAGGCGGAGGGCACACCCGATCCCCTCCCCCTTCCCGACGTCAGCGAGCTCGACCTCGTGCGTCATTACACGCGGCTGTCGCAGGCGAACTTCAGTATCGACACCCACTTCTACCCGCTCGGCTCCTGCACGATGAAGTACAACCCCAAGGTACACGAAACCGCCGCGGCGCTGCCGGGTCTTGTCGATCAGCATCCGCAGCAACCGCCGGATCTCTCACAGGGCTCGTTGGAGCTTCTCTACCGTCTGCAGAATCTGCTTGCGGAGATATCCGGCTACAAGGGCGTGTCGCTGCAGCCGGCCGCCGGCGCGCAGGGCGAGCTGACCGGCGTTCTGATGATTCGCGCCTACCATCTCTCGAGAGGCGACACCCGACGCAAGAACATCCTCATCCCCGACAGTGCTCACGGAACCAACCCGGCGACCGTCACGATGGCCGGGTATTCAGCGGTGGAGCTGCCGTCGGACTCCAACGGCAACGTGGACCTCGAGGCTCTGCGGGCACACTGCAATGAGGAAACGGCGGGACTCATGATCACCAATCCGAATACTCTCGGCCTTTTCGAAGAGCACATCGAGGAGGTGGTCGGCACCGTCCATAGCTGCGGCGGGCTCGTGTACGGAGACGGAGCAAATCTCAACGCCCTCACCGGGATACTCCGTCCGGGAGACGTGGGCATCGACGTCATGCACTTCAACCTTCACAAGACCTTTTCCACGCCGCACGGTGGCGGCGGTCCGGGCGCCGGACCGGTCGGTGCAGGCCCGACACTTGTGGACTTCCTGCCGGGGCCGGTGGTGACGAAGGACGAGGGAGGCGCCTACCGTTTCATCAAGCCGGCTCATTCGATCGGCCGCATGAAATCGTTCTACGGGAATTTCGGGATGCTGATCCGAGCATTCACCTATATCCTCATGCACGGCCCGGACGGCCTGCGAAGCATGGCTGAGAATGCGGTGCTGAACGCCAATTACCTCAAGCGCCTCGTGGAGGATGTTTACCCGGTGAAATACTCGCGGACATGCATGCACGAGTTCGTTGCGATGGGAACCGTGGCCGAGGGTGTGCACACCAAGGATATCGCGAAACGCCTGCTTGATTACGGCTTTCACGCGCCGACGGTGTATTTCCCGCTCATCGTCAAAGAAGCGTTGATGATAGAACCGACTGAATCGGAGACACGCGAGACGATCGAAGCGTTTGCGCACGCGCTCCTCGCAATCGCCGAAGAAGCCCGAAACGAGCCCGACCTCGTACGGGACGCCCCTCACAACCTGCCGGTCATGAGACTCGACGAAACGAAGGCCGCAAAAGAACTCGTTCTGCGTTACGAGCGGGAAGCGGCCGAGTGAAGCCGCGCGGGACCGATTGATACAAAAAGGAGGGCCGGCTCCCCCGCAGGGGACCGGCCCTCGGTGTACTCAACGCCGCTCTACCTAGTCCTTGCCCTTCTTCAACTCGTCCATGAAGCTCATTTTCTCCTTCGCCATCACGCCCGCAAGGACAAGCAAGGCTATGAGGTTCGGGGCGGCCATGAGGCCGTTGAGGGTGTCCGCGAGGTCCCAGATGAAGACCAGTCCGCCGATGGCGCCCACAAAGAGGAACGCCAGGAAAAACAGCCGGTAAGGAACCACGACCTTCTTGCCGAATACATACTCCCAGCTCTTCTCCCCGTAGAACGACCACGTAAGCATCGTCGTGTAGGAGAACAGAACCAGTCCGCCGAGCACAATGACGCCGCCCGGACCGGGAAGCCCCCTGTTGAAGCTCGTTGAGGCAAGCTCGGCGCCGGTAGCACCGGTGGGAAGCGAGTCGGTCACCAGAACGACAAGAGCGGTCATGGTACAGACCACGATGGTGTCGATGAAGACCTCCCAGATGCCCCACATACCCTGCCGGGCCGGAGTGTTTTTGGCCTGTGCGTGAACAATGGAGGCGGCACCGAGACCGGCCTCGTTGGAGAAGATACCCCGCGCAATACCGAATCTGATGGTGGCCGCAACCGCAGCGCCCGCAAATCCGCCGCTTGCCGCCGTGGGATTGAATGCGTGGTAGAAGATGGACCCGAACGCCTCGGGGATATGGCTAATGTTCACGAAGATGATTACCAGTGAACCGACCACGTAGACGATAGCCATGAACGGCACCAGCTTCTCAGCCGTTTGCGCGATGCGCTTGATTCCACCGAGAATGACCAGGCCGACAAGCACGACGACGATTACACCGGTCACATACGTCGGAACACCGAAACCGGTTTCCATGGCGTGGGCCATGGTGTTGGCCTGCACCATGTTTCCGATCCCGAGCGCGGCGATCCCGGCCAGCAGTGCGTACACGATTGCGAGCCACTTCCAGTTCGGCCCCAGCCCCCGTTCGATGTAATACATGACGCCGCCGCTGACCTCGCCGGTCTTCTCATCGACCTGGCGATACTTCACGCCGAGCGACGCTTCACCGAACTTGGTGGCCATCCCCACCAGCGCGGAAATCCACATCCAGAAGACCGCACCCGGGCCACCGAGGGCCAGCGCCGTACTGACTCCTGCGATGTTTCCGACGCCGATAGTGGCGGCCATTGCCGAGCTGACGGCCTGGAAGGAGGTAATTGCCCCTCCTTCCTCCTCTTTAGTCTTGCGAAAGAAACGGCCGAAACTGTACTTCCAGGCGAGACCGAGATGCAAGAACTGGAAGAAGCCCAAACGTATCGTCAGATACAGGCCCGTTCCGATCAGAAGAACCATGAACGGCGGTCCCCATACGACGCCGTTCAACCAGCTGTTGAAAGCGCTCAATGCATCAACCACAACAACACCTCCTCCTGAATTATTCCACCATTGTACTCATCATATGCATGTTCCGCCGTACTCGCAACAGTGAGTTTCTTTGCGGGCAAAAAAAACGACCTCACGGAACCCGAGCGATCGGGCGTCGGCCCGAATGCGATGCGGCCTTCCGGCAATTGATTGGCACAAGGATTGCATCATTCGCGACGAAGAGAATTCTCAGGGCACGACACCGGCGTTATAGTGGGGGTACCATGGCATACAGACCGAACATACTGTTGAGCTTCGTGGGAAACCGGGATCCGTACGTGGAGGACAGCGATCAGTTCGGACCGGTGCTGTCGCTGCTGGAGGTGCGGCGGTTCAGCCGCGTGGTGCTCTTTTGCACCGGGGCAAGCTACGTGGAGCGGGCGCGCAGCGTGGAGGAGATCGCGCGGCGCGATATGGAGTTCGACAACTTCCGCTTCGTGGATATCGAGCTCGAGTCGCCCATCGACTATGAGGAGGTGTTTCGGAGCCTCAAGAAACGCGTCGAAGCGCTCCGCGGGGACGATCTTCACCGCGAGGTCTCCTACTCGGTGCTGCTCGACCCGGGCACCCCCCAGATGCAGACCGCCTGGTTTTTGCTGGTGCGCGGAGGCTTCCTGGATGCCACCCTGTTGCAGGGCGTTCCCCCTCGATTTGCCGCCGGCGCGTATCGCGTCAAGGAGGTCGATTTTACCGACAGCCTGCTTCCATCGGTGACGATCCCGGAGCCGGTGGTCGACGCAATGGCCGTTTCGCAGCAACCGGTGGTCGCGGATGTCGGCGGGGAGCCCATCGTTGCGCGCTCAGAGGTCTTTCGAGACGTTCTCTCGCAGTCGACGAACGCCGCGCGCTACGACGTATCGGTCCTCATCCAGGGGGAGACCGGCACCGGCAAGACCCTCATAGCAAAGCACATACATGAGGAGAGTTCCCGCAAGAAAGGCGTGTTCCTGTCGCTCAACTGCTCCGCCATTAGCGCGACCCTCGCCGAGTCGACGCTCTTCGGTCAGAAGAAGGGGGCGTTCACGGGGGCAAGCAGCGACCGCCTCGGCTACTTCCGGTCCGCGGACGGCGGGACGCTGTTTCTCGACGAGATCGGCGACCTCCCGGTTGAAATCCAGCCGAAGCTCCTGCGCGTCCTCGAAGACGGGAGTCTCTCGCCCCTCGGTGATGACCGCGAGTACACGGTCGATGTGCGAGTGATCGCCGCAACAAATCATGACCTCGAGCAGATGGTCGAGGACGGCAGCTTTCGCCTCGACCTCTACCAGCGCCTGCGGCAGTTCACCATCAAGGTGCCGCCGCTGCGCGAGCGCCCGGCGGACATACCGCTTCTCGTCGCTCACTTCGCCGACAGGTGGAACCGCAGGTACCACGAGAACAAGCAGGTCTC
>CAZWNS010000072.1:0-12742 GCA_964635245.1 uncultured Spirochaetaceae bacterium | reverse complement strand
TCCTTGTCGTTGAGGATGTCGCCGAGCTCCGACATGTAGAGCGCGTTGATCGCCTGCTGGGTGTTGAAATCCACAGGGTAGACGACGTTGTCGCGCGGGCTGTTGTGCATGAGCGTTGCGGCGATCGGCACCGAGTACAGGCCGTTTTCGTGCTTGAAGGTCGCCTCGAGCCAGTTCCAGTAACGCTCGAGAACCGGAAGCACGTCACGGATGCGTTTCTTGTTGCCGATCTTGTGGTACATGTTGTACTCGGCCCAGGAGAACAGGGGCGGGTTCACCCCCTCGGGGTTCTCAGGCGTAAGCACGGGCTTTCCGTCCTGCACCGAGTAGTCTGAGCGAATCGCGCCTGATTCTTCCTGTTTGTCATAGAAGTTGTCGAGCTGCGGGACTGCGGGAAACACGCGATTGCTGTAGACGAGAAAGAACGTCGAGAAGATGGACTCGAACTGATTGACGGTCTCGTTGTCTGAGTAATTGAAGTACCTGCTCTGCAGTCCGTTTTTCTGCGTGCCCTTGTCCCAGGAGTCCTGTATCCACGCCCACGTCTGGTTATACAGGTCGACGAAGTCCTGATCGTAGAAGTGGATGGTCGGGAATTCCTTCTTTGCCACGCGGGCGCTCGGTGTCATGTCTGTGATGTCCAATTGTACCACCCGTCATCTGGGAGTCAAACAGTATTTGTTTCTGCGTCCTGAATTTGGCCCGATGAAGATACTCCACAGGGCCGTCCCGGTCAAATTCGCAGCCTTGACACCCCCGGTCTGGGATGCAATATTCGGGAAACCATGGACAGGAATGAGCTCACGGTTACCGCGGAACTCGCCCATCTCGAACTGAATGACGACGAGCTCGATTCGCTTGGTGCGGCGGTATCTCAAGTTCTGGAGTACTTTTCCCTCATGCAGTCCGTCGACGTCTCCGACCTCGAGCCGACTACTCACGTGCTGCTCGGCAAAAACCGACTGCGCTCAGACCACCCGAACGAGACGGTCGATCCCGAAACGCTTCTCGACAATGCCCCAGAGGTGGAGGACCGATTCATCCTCGTTCCCAACGTCCTCTAACGCGGGAGGCGCGGGCGCGGGAGGCGCGGGTATCCGCACCCGGCAGTTCCCTGGAGTACTCATGACAAACGCCTGGAACAAGAGTGTAGCCACGACCGAGCAGATCGCCGCCTACGTTGACTTCGTGCGCCGTGTCGATAAAGACATCGGCGCCTTTCTCGCCTTTGCCCCCGGACGCCTTGCCGCTGCGGCGGCCGGCCCCACCGCCGGCGGGGTGAACGCGGGACCGCTTTCAGGCATTCCCTTCGGTGTCAAAGACAACATCGCCGTGGAGGGCATGAACCTCACCTGCGGCTCGCACATGCTCGAGACGGTGCGCAGTCCCTACTCGGCGACCGCGGTCACGCGACTCGAGGAGGCGGGCGCCACGGTCGTGGGCAAGACGAATCTCGACGAGTTCGGCATGGGCTCCTCCACGGCGAACTCCGCGCTCGGGACCACCGTGAACCCCTGGGATGCGTCCCGGGTTCCCGGCGGCTCGAGCGGTGGTTCGGCGGCGGCCGTCGCGGCGGGACTCGTGCCGTTCGCGCTCGGCTCCGACACCGGCGGCTCGATTCGCCAGCCGGCCGCCTTTTGCGGCGTGTACGGCTTCAAGCCGACCTACGGTACGGTTTCCCGCTACGGCCTCGTTGCCTATGCCTCCTCCCTCGAAGTAATCGGCGTTGCCGCGGAGAGCACGGCACTGTGCCGTGACGTCTTTCATGCGATGCGCGGGGAGGATGCGCGGGATCACTCCTCGGTGGCGTATCGGGAGGACGCGGCCGCCGCGGCAGGCGGGCGGATCGGTGTGCTCTCCGCCCCGCCCGAGGTCGATCCGGCGGTGGCGCGGGCCTTCGACGGCGCCCGGGCGCGCTATGCGGAGCTCGGGTACGAAATCGTGGAGATCGAGCTCCCCACCCTCGAGTACGTGGTGCCCGTCTACTATACGATCGCTACCGCCGAGGCGAGCGCGAATCTCGCCCGCTTCAACGGGGTGCGCTACGGGCATCGCACCGACTACGCAGAGAATCCCCGGGAGCTCGTACGCCGGAGCCGCGAAGAGGGTTTCGGCGCGGAGGTGAAACTCCGCATTCTCGTCGGCACCTACGTGCTGCGGTCGGGATTCCAGGACGAGTACTATCTGCGCGCGCAGAAGATCCGCACGGCCATCCGCCGCGATCTCGCGCGCGTCTTCGACGAGGTGGATCTCATCATGACACCGGTCTTTCCCACCCAGGCCTTTCCCCGCGGGGAGGGCGCGATGGACCCCTTCCAGCAGAAGCTTGCCGACCAGTTCACCGCCACCGCGAACCTTGCCGGCATACCGGCGATTTCGGTGCCCACCGGCGTCGAGGACGGGCTCCCCGCGGCGGTGCAGCTCATGGCGCCGGCCTTCGGGGAGGAGCGACTGTTCCGGGCGGCCGGGGACTTCGAGGCGGTCTCGCCGATGCCGCGCGCCGAGGGGTTTCCGCCGTTTCCCGAGACGGCTGCCGGGGGGCAGACCGCAGGCGGCGGCGGCGGCGCCGGAAAGGACGGCGCGTGATGTATCAGTCGTTCGTCGGGCTCGAGATTCACGTACAGCTCCTCACCGAGACCAAGGTCTTCTGCTCCTGTCGCACGAGTTTCGGCGCGGAGCCGAACACCAACGTCTGCCCGGTCTGCATGGGCTATCCGGGGACGCTTCCCACCCTCAACGAGGAGGCCATCCGCATGGGCTACCTCGTCGCGCGGGCGCTCAACTGCGAGCTCGCCCCGGTGAGCATCTTCGACCGCAAGAACTACTTCTACCCCGACCTCCCGAAGAACTATCAGATCAGCCAGTTCCGCGAGCCGCTCGGACGCAACGGCTACATCGACCTCGAGTTCCGCCGCAAGAAGAAGCGGGTTCGCATCCACGAGGTGCACCTCGAGGAGGACGCCGGTAAGATGATCCACGCCGGCGACATTTCGCTGGTCGACTACAACCGCACGGGCACACCGCTGCTCGAAATCGTCACCGAGCCCGATATGGAGATCGGTGAAGAGGCCGAGGTGCTGCTTCACGAGCTTCGCCGTATCGTGCGCTATCTCGGCGTGTGTGACGGAAACATGGAAGAGGGCTCGATGCGCTGTGATGCGAACGTCAGCATCAACCTGCGCGGCAAGGGCCTCGGCGAGAAGGTCGAGATCAAGAACATGAACTCCCCGCGCTTCGTGCGCAAGGCGCTGTCCTACGAGATATCGCGACAGGAGGAGATCCTCGAGAGAAGCGGAAGCATCGTGCAGGAAACACGGCTGTGGAACGAAAACCGTGACGTTACCGAGACCATGCGGGTCAAAGAAAGCGCAAACGACTATCGGTACTTCCCCGAGCCCGACCTGCCGCCCTTCCACGCCACGGCCGAGTTCCTCGCGCGGGTGGAGGACGGTCTCGTCGAGCTGCCCGTGGCCCGTCGCGAGCGCCTCATGCGGGAGTACGGGCTTACCTCCTCGCAGGCGGAGTTCATATGCGAAGAGCGGCCCGTCGCCGACTATTTCGAGGAGGCGGTGCGTCTCGGCGCGGACCCGCTCTCGGCGGCGTCGTGGCTGCAGACCGACGTACAGAAGGAGCTCAACCGCGAGGGCGCCGAGCTCGTGATGAGCCCGCTCACGCCCGAGCGCTTCGCCTCGCTTCTCATGCTTCTCGCCGAGCATCGCATCCACGGAAAGATCGCCAAACAGACGCTGAAGGCGGTCTTCCGCGAGAACAAGGACCCCGACACCATCATCGCGGAGAACGGCTGGGAGCAGATAACCGAAGCCACCGAGCTTGCCGGCTACGTCGACGGCGTGATCGAGGAGAATCCGCACGCGGTCGAGCAGGTTCGCGGGGGCAACACGAAGCCCATGGGCTTCCTGGTGGGACAGATCATGAAGGCGACGAGCGGGCGCGCCGAGCCGCAACTCGTGAACGCCCTGCTTCGCGATCGCCTCGCCCTCAACATCGTCTACGTTCTCTCCTTCGGCGGCGCCATCTCCGGGCGTCGTGAGGACGGGCTGATCGTTCCGGGCGAGCTCGGCGACGTGCAGAGCATCTTCAGCGCCGACGACGGGCTTCCCGACAACCTGCGCTTCGAGGAGGTGCAGCTCGGCGCGTTCTTGAGCGAGGAGATCACGCCGGCGGACTGGGCGGTGCTGGTGAGCACCGTGGCGGCGCGGCTGGCCGAGGGCAACGCTTCGGGCATCGTCATCGCCCACGGCACCGATACCCTCTCCTACACGGCGTCGCTCCTCTACTGGTTCTTCGCCGACACCTCCGTCCCCATCGTCCTTACCGCCGCGGCGGTGCCCTGGGAGGCCCGGGAGGAGCGCACGCAGGAAGACTCCGAGGCGGTGCGCAATCTCAAAGCCGCCGTACGCAAGGCGACAAGCAACGAGCCCGGCGTACACGTCGTCTTCGACGCGCACGACTACTCTCCCATCAACCTCAAGTTCGAGCGCCTCACCGACACCGACGGCCTCGGACGATTCAGGAACTGGAATCTCACCGAGCCGGTGTTCGCCGGGCATCCGGTGAGCGCCGAGGCGGCGGAACTGCCCGCGGAGGAGCTCGTCGAGCGATTCGAGCGCGCGATCAGAGCCGTCTACGTCGCGCGGGTCTTTCCGGGCATGCAGGGCGAGAGCCTTGTCGCTCTCATCAACGCGGGGATCCGCTATTTCATCCTCGAGCTCTACGACACCGGCACGGCGAGCCTGCGCGAGACGCCGTACTCACTGAAAAAAGCTTTCGAGCACGGGCAGGAGCACGGGGTGTCGTTCTTCTGCACCTCGCAGCAGGAGGGTGCGGTCGACTTCTCGGAGTACGTCACGAGCCACGAGCTGTGGAAGGAGGGCGCGATCCCGATGGGGACCCTCACCACGGAGTCCGCGTTCACGCGGCTGGTGGCCGCCCTCGTGACCGCATCCGACGACGAAGAGGTACTGCGACGCATGGAGGAGAGACTATGAGAGCGCTTGCGCGGGACGTCCCCGCTCATGAGGGGCGGACGATAACGGTTGCCGGCTGGGTGCATCGCATCCGAGAGCTCGGCTCGGTGTCCTTTGTGCTGCTTCGCGACCGAAGCGGAATCGTGCAGATCGTCTACGAGGGCAAGGTCGAGCAGACCCTCGAGTCGGTCATCGAGGTGACCGGCGCCTGCGCCGCCAACGAGAAGGCGCCGGGCGGGTTCGAGGTTCGCGCCGCGGAAACGAAGCTTCTCGCCCGCGCGGAGCCCGATCTGCCGCTTTCGGTCAACGGCAGTCTCGACGAGGTGAGCCTCGATGCTCTCCTCGATCATCGCCTCGTCTCGCTTCGCAATCCCAAGGTACGCCACATTTTCGAGGTACAGTCGGAAATCGTCCGGGCGTTCGGTGAGTACATGCGAAGCGAGGGCTTCACCGAGATCAAGACCTCCAAGCTCATCGGCACGGGCACCGAGGGCGGCACCGGCCTCTTCGAGGTGCAGTACTTCGAGGATTCGGTCTACCTCGCGCAGTCGCCGCAGTTCTACAAGCAGGCGATGGTCGCCTCGGGGCTCGAGCGGGTGTTCGAGATCGGCACGGCCTACCGGGCGGAGAAGCACGACACCCCGCGCCATCTCAACGAGTACGTCTCCCTCGACGTGGAGATGGGGTTTATCGAGAGTGAGAACGACCTGATGGATCTCGAGGTGAGGATTCTTGCGGCGGTGTTCGACGCGGTCTCCGCGGCGCACGCCGACATCCTCGAGGAGTACGGCCGGACCCTCCCCTCCCGCAGCGCGCTCGAAAAGACTCCGCGCATCTCCCACGATGAGGCGAAGACCATCATCAAGGACCGCACGGGACAGCGTGCCTTCGAGATAAACCCCGAGGGCGAGCGAGAGCTGTGCAACTGGGCCGCGGAGGAGCACGGCGTGGAGGCGGTATTCGTCTACGGCTTCCCCCGCAGAAAGCGGCCCTTTTACACCTATCCTGACGGGCAGAAGACGAAGAGCTTCGACCTGCTGTTTCGGGGCCTGGAGATCACGACCGGCGGGAAGCGCATCCACGAATACGACATGCTGCTCGAGACCCTGCCGAAGTTCAACCTCACCGCCGAGGGGCTGGCCGACTACCTGGAGATCTTCAAGTACGGCTGTCCGCCGCACGGGGGCTTCGCCATCGGACTCGAGCGCCTCACCCAGAAGATTCTCGGTCTTGAGAATGTGAAGCAGGCTTCGCTCTTCCCGCGGGACCGCAAGCGCACGCGGCCGTGAGCGTGTTCGCCGCCGCCGTCACCCTCTTCCTCGTCATGGATCCCATCGGGAATATCCCGATGTTTCTCTCCCTCTTGCGTCAGGTCGATGAAGCCCGCAGAAAGCGCGTGATTCTGCGCGAAGTTCTCATTGCCTTCGCCGTCCTCGCCCTCTTTCTGTTCTTTGGAAAGTACGTGCTTGCCGCGCTGCACATAACCGAGCCTGCGCTCGGCATTGCCGGCGGTGTGGTGCTGTTTCTTATCGCCGTACGGATGGTGTTTCCCTGGGGGCGCGATCAGAACGTGGATGTCCCCGGCGGTGAGCCGCTCATCGTGCCGCTTGCCATACCGCTTATCGCGGGACCCTCGGCGATGGCGACGGTGATACTGCTCTCCAACCAGGCGCCGGGGCGCATCTGGATGTGGTTTCTGGCACTCGCTATCGCCACCGCGGCGGCCCTCGTGGTGCTCCTTTCGGCTGAAATTCTCAGGCGCCGACTCGGCTCCCGGTTCCTCGTCGCGATTGAACGGCTCATGGGGATGATTCTCGCGACGCTCTCGGTGCAGATGCTGCTTACCGGGATTCGGGACTACGTGCAGTCGTTCTGAGCGTGACCATGCGAGGAGGGCGCGCCGCGTCGGTCGGCCAGCCACCGCGTCCGCCGGCTAATCGCCCCGCCCGCCGAGCACCCGTTCCACCTGAGTCACCGCACGATCGAGCAATTCGTGCTCACTCTCCGCGGCAACGCGTGCAAACGGTTCGCCGCGGCGGCGGAGCGCGGTCTCCATCCGGTCGAGGAAGGCCGCGCCGGCACCGGGAGCCGATGCGCGGCCGGCCGCGGCGCCGCTGCCGGGAGCGTGCGCCTCGACGAGGAGCGTGACATCGTGGCCGCCGCGGGGCGCAGTGTCCTCAAGTCCGCGGCGAACGGCAATCTGCAGGCGATCCGATTCGCAGAAAAGAACGCGCGAGGCGCGACGTGCGAGGGAATCCTCCACCGCCTGCTGCGCGGCCTGCACGAGCGGGAGCTCCGCCGAGCCGATCTCGCCCATGGTCTGCTCCCAGAACTCGGCGTAGTCGGACACGTAGAGCGTGTGGTAGTGCGTGGCGAGGCGCTGCGCCAGCGATGGACCCGCATCCCGGCGGGACACATCCCCACCACCCGGCCCGCCCGGGCGTCCGTCGCCCGCCTCCACCACACTCACCCGGCGCAGATAGTACGGCCGCACCGGCTCCGGGATGTAGTCCCAGTTCGCAAGGGGGTTCTCCCGGATCATGGTCGCCGACACCGGGAACTGCCGGCGGGCCGGGTCCACCGGCACGAAGCGCGCGCCGAGCTCGGCGGCCAGGGGCGCTCCGTAGTCCTCGGAGGCGAAGACGTGGGTGGGTGGGACGGCGAGATGCGTGCGAACGGTTTCGGCCCAGATCGGAACGGCGGTGGGGCTGTCCTTGCGCGCCTCGGGGATTTCCTCGGTGATGTGGACCATGTGCACGTCCGGAAAGAGCTCCTGCATCCAGCGGTAGCGCAGCTCGCCGGGGATGGGCTCCGAGCTCAGGGTGCAGACGAGGACGGTGAGGCGGTCGCACATGTTGCGGCCGAAATCCACGAGGTACTGGTGGCCGGCATGCGGCGGCATGAACCGCCCGATAATCACTCCGTGCGTTTCCGACTCCATGGTTGTATAATCGCGCGGGGAGGCCGTATGGGCAAGAATCAGGACTGGTTTGTGGGCGTCGATCTCGGCGGCACCAAGATCCTCGCCGTGGTGTTTGACGAGGCGTACACCGCGCTCGGGCGCGCGAAGGAGAAGGTCGGAAGATCCAGGGACAACGAGGCGGTCCTCGAGAAGATGGTGGCGGTGGTCCGCGACGCCCTCGATGACGCCGGAGCGACGGAGGGAAAGGTCGCGGCCGTCGGCATCGCCTGCCCGGGTCCGGTGGACTTCGACAACGGTATCGTGCTCGAGACGCCGAACCTGGGTCTGGAGAATTTCCCCATCCGCGACCGTCTGTCGGCGGCGCTCGACGTCCCGGTGTTCCTCGAAAACGACGTCAATGCGGGCACCTACGGCGAGTACGTCTCCGGCTCCGGACGCGGCTTTCGTCACATCGTGGGACTCTTCCCCGGCACCGGGCTCGGCGGCGGTCTCATTCTCGAGGGGCGGCTGTTTCGCGGCGCGACCGGCGGGGCGGGTGAGATCGGTCACATGATCATCCAGGTTGACGGGAGGCGCTGCGGCTGCGGCCGCTACGGATGCCTGGAGGCCATGGCCTCGAAGACCGCAATAGCCAAGGACCTCGTGGCGTTGGCAACCACCGGCAGCGCCCCGACGGTATACAAGAAGGCGGGATCGGACTTTGCGGCGATCAAGAGCAGCGTCATCGAGAAGGGCTGGCGGGAGGGTGAGCCCGCGGTGGTCGATCTCCTCGAGCGGGCCGCCCGTCACCTCGGTATCGGGATGGCGAACTGCGTGAACATCTTCAACCCCGAGCTCATTATCATCGGCGGCGGACTTGTTGAAAGGCTGGGCGCACCGTATATTGAAATGGCGGAACGCGCCATGCGTGAGCATGCGATGGCCCGCCTCGCCTCCATCGTACACGTGAAGCAGGCAGAGCTCGGTGACGATTCCGCCGTCATTGGTGCCGCGGCGCTCGCGCGGGAGCATCTATTATGAGCACAACCGGACAGATCAGCGGCACGAAGACCAAGACGGTAGCCGTCATCGATATGGGCTCCTCGGCCATCCGCATGGCCATCGCCGAAATCGACGGGGAAGGCCACTGGCGTCGCCTCGACCGCGCCGGAAAACCGGTCGGGCTCGGCCGGGATGTCTTTGTCGACGGGTATCTGTCCGGCGACTCGATGCGGCAGGCGATACGGATCCTCTCGGGTTTTCGGGAGATGCTGGACGGCTGGCAGATCGCCGGGGAGGATGTGCGGGTGATAGCCACGAGCGCCATCCGCGAAGCAAAGAACCGCGACACGTTTCTCGACCGGGTGTATATCCGTACCGGCTTTCGCATCGATATCGTGGAGGGCGTCGAGGAGAACCATCTTACCTACCTTGCGGTGCAGCACGCGGTCGACCACATGCGCCCGCAGTTTGCCCGCGCGAACTCGCTCATTATCGAGGTCGGCAGCGGGACGACCGAGATCATGATGCTTCGCCGCGGTAAGATGGTGGCGGCCCACTCGCTTCGACTCGGGACCATCCGTCTCGAGCAGCAGGTGCGCGCGAGCTGGGAGTCCACCGAGGACCTCGAAAGCTATCTGCGGGAGAACATTCGCGTTACGCAGGAGATTCTCAACGCCGAGATGCGGATGGACACCATTCGTTTCTTCGTCGCCGTCGGAGGAGATGCGCGTCTTGCCGCGGCCCGCGCCGGGCGCAAGGAGCAGGCCGGTTTCAGCGTGGTCGAGCGCGAGGACTTCGAGGAGCTCATTACCCGCCTGCAGGGCTACTCCCTCGACGAGATAGTCTCGGAGCTCGAGGTTACCTACAACGAAGCCGAGGGACTGGTCCCGGCGCTGCTCATCCTCAAGATGTTCCTCGACTCCACGCAGGCGCGGCAGCTCATCGTGCCCGATGTGAGCATACGCGAAGGGGTGCTGCTGAGCTTCGCCCTCGGGACGAGCAAAGAGATCGCGCACGAGTTCTACACCCAGGTCGTCGCCTCGGCGGTACATCTCGGCAAGAAGTACCGTTTCGACGAGGCTCATGCCATGCACGTGCGCAAGCTTGCCCTCTCGCTCTTCGATCAACTGGAGGACGATCACGGTATGGACCAGCACGCGCGCATGCAGCTCGAGGTTGCCACGATTCTCCACGACATCGGCAACTACATTCGCGCGAGCGGCCATCACAAGCACGGGCAGTACATCGTGGCCAACTCCGAGATCTTCGGGCTTTCCAGATCGGATATCGACATTGTCTCCCACATCGTGCGCTACCACCGAAAGGCCATGCCGAACTCCTCGCACACGAGCTTCATCTCCCTGCGCCGCGAGCAGCGCATCCGCGTGATGAAGCTCTCTGCGATACTGCGCGTAGCGGACGCGCTTGACCGCGGACACAACCAGCGCATCCGTGACTTCCAGGTCGAAAAAGACGAGGATCTCATCACCCTGTCCTGCGATTATGTGGGGGATATCTCGGCGGAAAAGCACGGGTTGGAGCTCAAAGCGGAGATGTTCGAAGAGGTGTTCGGGTACCAGGTGGTCGCGGTCTGAGCGGCAAAAGGGGCGTGCATGACGGACGGTGAGGCGCTGCGTTACTTCAGCCGCGACTTGAGCTGGCTCGAGTTCAACGCCCGCGTGCTCGACGAAGCGCGGGACGCATCAAATCCGCTTCTCGAGCGGTGGAGGTTCCTCTGCATCGTCGCGTCGAACTTCGACGAGTTTTTCATGGTGCGGGTCGCGAGCCTCAAGCGTCAGCAGGCGAAGGGTCTGTCGGCGGGGGATCCCTCCGGCATGAGCCCGGAAACCCAGCTCGCACGGATTTCCGAGCGCGCCAAGGAAATCGTTGCCGCGAAATATGAGTGCCTGTGGGGCGACATCCTTCCCGCCCTCGAGCAGGAGGGGATCGTGTGGGCCCGGGCCGGTGAATACGGGGGCAGTCAGCGCGGTTTCGTGAGAGATTTCTTCACCCGAGAGGTGTTCCCCGTGCTGACGCCGGTGCGCTACGAGCCGGGAACACCGCTTCCCGTTTCCGGAAACAACCGGCTTCATATCGCGTTTCTTCTGCAGTCGGACGGGCAGTCCGACATGCAGCGCCTCGCCGCCGACGACGGCGGCGGGCGGGAGCTTCTCGCCGTCGTGCAGCTGCCTCCGGTGCTCGACCGCATCATCTATGTGCCGGCGAAGGAGCACGGGATAGCCTTTACCCTCCTCGAAGACGTGATCGTCGAGAACGCCGAGCAGCTCTTTCCGGGGTATCGGGTCGTGGGGCAGGGCTGCTTCCGGGTGACCCGCGATGCCGACCTCGGCGTCGATGAAGAGCGCGATGAGGACTTCGTGGAGGCGATGGAGCAGGTGCTCGAAAGCCGCGAGCATTCGGAAGCGGTGCGCCTTACCGTTGCGCAGAACTCCGAGGCGGTCGGTGAGCGCCTGCGCGACGCGTTGGGGCTCGACGGCCGCGACGTGTACGCCAAGGGCAGCCCGCTTGCCCTCGGCGACCTCATGGCGCTTTCCAATCTCACCGGGTTCGACCATCTTCGCAACGAGAGCATGCCGCCGATGCCTCCGCGTGATCTCGCCGAGGAGGAGTCCTTCTTCTCCATTCTCAAGCGCCGGGATGCATTCCTGCACCAGCCCTACGAGTCGTTCGAGCCGGTCATCCGCCTGGTGGAGCAGGCTGCCGCGGATCCGCAGGTGCTCGCGATAAAGATGACACTCTACCGCACGAGCGGGGAGTCGCCTATTGTGCGGGCGCTCGAGGAGGCCGCCGAGAACGGAAAGCAGGTCACCGTGCTCATCGAGCTCAAGGCGAGATTCGACGAGCAGCGGAACATCCGGTGGGCCGAGCGGCTCGAGCGGGCCGGGGTCATCGTGATCTACGGCATCGCGCGGCTCAAAGTGCACGCGAAGGCGTTGATGATCGTCAGGCGCGAGAGCGAGGGCGTGGTGCGCTACGTTCACCTCGGTACCGGCAACTACAACGACAAGACGGCGAACCTCTACACCGACTACGGCATGCTGACCACCCGTGAGGACATCGCCTATGAGACGAACCTCTTCTTCAACGCGATCAGCGGCTACTCCGCGATACCCGCGCTGAATCGCCTGGCGCTCGCGCCGGTCGGGCTCAAGACGCGCCTCCTGCAGCTCATCGAGCGCGAGGCGCAGAGGGCGTCCACCGACACGCCGGGCCTCATCATGGCCAAGCTCAACTCCCTGTCTCACCCGGAGATCATCGAAGCTCTCTACCGTGCCTCGCAGGCCGGTGTGCAGGTCAAGCTCAACGTCCGGGGTATCTGCATGCTCGTGCCGGGCGTCGCAGGTCGGAGTGAGAATATCACCGTCGTGAGTATCGTCGACCGCTTCCTCGAGCACGGACGCGCCTTCTACTTTCACAACGGCGGCGCGTGGGAGGTGTACCTGTCGAGCGCCGACTGGATGCCACGAAACCTCGATCGCCGGGTGGAGCTGCTCTTTCCCGTGGACAGCATGCCGCTGAAGAAGCGGGTCAAAGGCATCCTCGAGGTGTTCTTTCGCGATAACGTGAAATCCCGCATTCTGCAGCCCGACGGGAGCTGGATTCGCCGCAGCCCGCAGTCCGGCGAGTCGCCCGTGCGGAGCCAGCAGCTCTTCTACGAGGAAGCGCTGGAGTACGCGGCGGCGGGTGAGCCGGCGAACCGAAAAGAGTTCAGCGTTCGGCGGAAGCCCGCGGAGTAGAAAGTCGGCCGTTCTCGCTTGACAACCTGAATAGGCCGTGCCACGGAGGAACACCATGGAGACAGGTGAGCGGCCCGAGCATGTGGCCACGG